>NZ_AP024745.1:10467044-10776588 GCF_019704555.1 Actinoplanes sp. L3-i22 | reverse complement strand
CGGATCGGGTCGCCCGTTCCCGGCCCCGGCGCATCTGTTGCGGTCCGCCTCCGAGCAGGAGACGACCGCGCCGTACGACGTGATCGTCACCGCCGACTGGCGGTTCCCGGAGGAGACCCAGCGGTCCGCGCTCGCCGAGATCGAGGCGCTGGTCACCCGGGGACTGCGGGTGGCGATCCTGCACCTGGAGGACTGGCGGCGCCCGGTGCGCGAGCGGCTGCCGGTGCACCACACCGCGCAGGACCTGGTCAACGCGGGCCGGATCGGGCAGGTCACGCTGACCGAGACGGTCGGCTGCGGGCTGCTGCTGGTCCGGCAGGCCGAGGTGCTGCGGCATCCGCCCGTGGAGGCGGTCGGGCTGGTACCCCGTACCGTCGCCGTGGTCCTGGAAAGTGCGCCGCAAGGCGCCTTCGACGTCGAGATGTTCGGCGTCGCACCCCTCTGGTGCCCGCAGTCCCCGGCCGTCCGGGCCGCGCTGATGGACCACGCCATGACCGCATTCGACCTGCCGACCGTCGCGCTTCCGGCGTCCGTCGCGCCCCGCCGGCTCCGGATGCCGGGGACCCCGGTGGTCGGCGCCGAGGTGACCGACCAGCGGCAGCTGAACGGGCTGACCGGCGCGGACGTGCGGATCCGGGTCGCCGACGACGTGCGGCTGCCCCGGCAACCCGCGAAGCGGCTGGTCTACCGGGCGTCCGAGGTGACGCCGCTGGAGTTCTTCGGGCAGCTCGACTTCTACGTGGACCTGTCCGCGTCGCCGCGCTCGGTGCTCGACGCCACGGCGATGGGTTGCATCGTGGTCCCTCCGAACCGGGTCGCCCAGGAGATCCGGCGCTACTCGGCGGATCCGGCGCTCGCGACCGAGCGCCGGCGGCACGACCGGGCGACGTTGCTGATGGCGCACAGCCCGGAAAAGTTCGCGAATCGGATAGCGGAGCTCGCGCGTAACGCCCGATGAGTTGCTCCGTTAGGGGAGTGTGGTCGCCCCCGCGGCCGCACGCAGGCACGGGAGGTGGCGGTGTTCATGGTCCTTCGCAAGCTGGCCGGCCGGGTACGGGAACTCGGCCCGCTGACCATCGGCGCCGTCGCGGCCACCGCGGCGCTCGTCGCCGGCACCACCCTCGCGGCCGCGCTCGGCAGCACCCGGGTCGCGGTCTGCCTGCTCGCCCTGCTGCTCGCGCTCGCCGTCGCCGGGGTGCTGCGGGTCAACCTGCGGCTGCTCGGGATGCGCGCCGACCGCCGGGAGATCCGCGACCTGCGCACGGTGCTGGACCAGACCCAGCGACGGGTGGTCTCCGCGGTGGAACGGCAGCGGCTCGACACCGAGGACCGGCACCGCGAGCTGTCCGACGCGCTCGCCCGGGTGCAGCGGATCGCCGACCGGGGCGTGCGGGACCTGCGGTTCGCCGTACCCCGCGAGCTGGAGGCGACGGTCCAGCTGTTCCAGGGCTTCACGCCGCGCGCGCCGATGCCGTCCTCCGGCGACTACGCGCTGAACCCGACCGACCTGCTGGAACTGCTCTTCCTGGTGCGCACCCGCCGGCCGCGGCTGGTGCTGGAACTGGGCAGCGGCACGTCCACGGTCTGGCTCGCCTACGTGCTGGAACAGACCGGCGGCCGGCTGATCTCGCTCGACCACGACCCGGAGTACGCCAACCGCACCCGCGACGCGCTCCGCGCCCACGGCCTGACCGCCGTCGCCGAGGTCCGGGACGCGCCACTGGCCCCGGTCGAGCTCGACGACCGGACCTACTCCTGGTACGACCCGGCCGTCCTGGAAGACCTCGACGACATCGACTTCCTGCTGGTCGACGGCCCACCCGCGGCCGTCGGCCCGGACAGCCGCTACCCGGCGCTGCCGGTCGCCGGCCCGCGCCTCGCCGACCGCGCGACGATCGTCTTCGACGACGCCAACCGCAAGGACGAGCAGGCCGCGATCGAGAGCTGGCTGTCCACGGTCGACGGGCTCGCCCGCGCCAACGAGATGCTGGGCCGGCACGCGGTCCTGGTCCTGGACCGGGCGGCCGACCTGTCCCTGCGGTGATCGACTAGCCTGCCGCGGTGGCGCTCACCGATGCCGATGTCGCGGCGGACCTGGCCCCGGCCGGGCTGATCTTCCTGAACCGGGTCCGGGAGAAGGTCACCCCGCCGCTGCCGAACCCGCCGCCCTATTACACGCCGGCCAGTTGCCGCTGGGAGCACGGGAGATTCGACTCGGACCGGGCGTTCCAGCCCGACGATCCGGATCTGGTGGCGAAGGTCAACGCCGACTGGTTCCGGATGGCGACCGAATTCGGCGTGCTCGACGAGCGGCGGGAACTTCTGCTCGCGGTCAGCTTCGGCGAGGTCAGGTACAACGAGTACACCTTCGCCCGGGTCCGCCTGGCCGACGAGTGGGACCTGGCCGGAAGCGGGTCGACCCTGCTGGGGAGCGGCTTCGGGGAGCTGTTCACCGAGCGCTACCTGCCCGAGTTCACCATGCTGTCCACCGACCACAAGGCGATGCTCTGCGTGACGGTCTGGGGCAGCGGGACGATCAGCACACTGGTCATCCGCCCGGATCGACTGACCGGCGACTGACGGACGGCCCGCGCCCCCGCCGCAGGGGGATCGGCGGGGACGCGGGCCGGGCACGAGCCGGCGGGGGCCGGTTCGTGCGGGGGTGGTGCGAGCGCTCCCGCCGCAGGGGGATCGGCGGGAACGCTCATCCGGTCACTCGCTCAGTAACCGAAGTCCTGCGTGAAGTACGGCGCGCCGCCCTCGCTGTAGACGGCCCCGACACCCACGGTCCGCGACTTGCAGTTCAGGATGTTCGCGCGGTGACCCGGGCTCTTCATCCACGCGCTGACCACGTCCCGGCCGGTCCGGTAGCCCCACGCGATGTTCTCCGCCGACGGCTTCGGGTACCCGGCCGCCTTCTCCCGCGCCACGAAGTTCGAGCCGCCCCGCCCGGTGTGACTGAACGCGCCGGTCTGCGCCATGTCGGCGCTGTGCCCGCGAGCCGCGGTGATCAGCCGGTTGTCCACCTTCAGCGCCGCACAGCCGTGCGCGGTCCGCTGCGCGTTCGTCAGCTTGACGATGTCCGCCTGCAGCGTCGTCTCGGAGACCGCGGCGGCGTCGGCCGGAGCCGCGAAGAGCGTGACGCCCAGGGCGGCGGCGGGGGCGAGCGCGGCGACAACGGCGAGGCGACGGAACAGCGAGCGCAAGTGGGGCCCTTTCGAAGTGCGGCGCCTGGCTCACTGCCAGGTTCACCGTTCCCTTCGGCCCTGCTCCGATCCCGTTGATTGTTGAACGGTTGTCGATACGTCACCAGTTGGTTGCCGGATTTCCGCCGGTCTTAAATCAAGATCAAATTCTTTTTTGCCTACGCTGCGGCCAATAACTGATCGTCGCTCCCGCGGGGACCCTTCCGGGCCTCGCAGGGCGCTGGCGCGCCCTGAACGCGAAGCCCTCCAGGGCGACGTCCGCGGGTGGTTGCGGTTTCAAAGGACCCACGTCACTCCCGGCCCGGCCACGACCCGCGGTCCCGGCCGCCGCTTGACCGAGGGCTGCTTCGCGGGCCTTGAAGCAGCCCGGCGGCCGGCCGGATCCGCGGGCGCCGCTGGGGTCCGTGGTGCGGCCCGGCGTTGTGGTTTCGGGCGCACGGCCGTACCCCGGACGGCCGGCTGGGGAGGGGGTCAGTGGGCGGCGCGGGGGTGGGGGAGGTTGGTGGGCTCGCGGAGCAGGGACAGGACCGCGTCGGCGTAGCGGCCGTGGTGGTGGCGGCGGGCGAAGTCCCGGCCCCGGGCGCTCTGGGTGGACCAGCGGGACGGGTTGCGGTGCAGGCGGCGCAACGTCTGGTGGAGGGTCGCCGGGGTGCAGTAGACGGCGGCGGGGCCGAACTCCGGTTCGCGCTCCGGGGGGAGCAGCAGGACACAACCGGCGGCCAGCGGGGCGAGCAGGTCCGCCAGCGAATCGGCGGGCTCCGGGAGGGCCACGTAGAAGTCGAGCTGGTGGAGGAACGCCCGCGGGGGGAGGTCCGGGGCCTGGTAGATGAGCCAGTTCAACGGCGGCCGCGGCCCGAAGGCGGCCTTGGCCTCGGCGGTGCGGTCCAGGATCCGTACGTCGAAATCGGGTGTGTCCTTGAAAATGGTCCGCAGAGCGCGCAGCTCGGACGGGCTCTCGGCGGCAAAGCGGCCGAGGACCGGGCGGTCCGGCGACGGGTCGGTGCGGATCGCGCGCCACCGGTGTGGATCGACGGTCTTGGGCAGCGGCAGGAAAACCGGCGCGGTGCCGAACAGGCGCTGCGCGGCGGCTTCGACCGGGCCGGTGGCAGAGACCCAGGCGGGGTCCTCCTCGATCACCACCCGATCGGCGCGGACGGTGCTGGGCAGACCGGTGGCGAAGGCCAGCGCGGCCGGGGTGCGGACCACCAGGAGCTTCGCGTGTACCCGATCGGTGAGCATGACCTGCCGCACCGCGGCCACGTTGATCATCCGCTGGACGTCCGGGTCGAGGTTGCGAGCCGCGGCGCCGAGTGCCGGGAGGTGCAGCAGCGCGATCGGGGTGGGCACGCTGTCGAGCAGGGCGCGGATCGGCCCGGCGCTCTCCGGCACGGTGAAGTCCCCGGCCAGCACCAGGTCGACGGCGAGCACGGAAGCAGCGGGCACGGAAGCAGCGGGCACGGAAGCATCGGACGCGGCGGTGAGGCGCTGGGGTGCGGCGAAGGCGCGGCGCGCGGGCGTGCGGGGCCGGAAGCCCGGCTCCCGCCCGGCGACCACCCGCGTGTGCCACGCCTGGAACGCCGACAGGTACGCCTGCCGAGCCGGATGCATCCAGCCGGGCGCCAGGTCCGCGCTGGACAACGAGCCGGCCGAGAGCCGGATCAGCGCGAGCGTCTCGGCACCCAGGTGCTGGACGGCCGAGCGGCCGAACACCGCGCGGGCCCGCTCCACGTACTCCGCGTCGGCGCCCTTGCGGATCGGGTCGAGGTAACCGAGCCGGGCCAGCGCCGGCTCCCGGCGCAGCATCAGCGACGACAGGTTGTACGTCCGGTGCCGCGCGTGCCCGGGCCGGGTGATCACCAGGTCCCCGGTCACCCGCATCCCCGCCGACGTGGTCGCGATCAGCCCCGGGTCGGCGAGCAGCAGATCGGCCTGCCGCTCCAGCCGCAGCGGGTGCGACCAGTCGTCGGAGTCCTGGAACGTGACGAGCTCGCCGGTCGCGGCGTCCAGCCCGGCGTTGCGGGCGGCGTACGTCCCGCCGTTGACCGCGAGCCGCAGCACCCGGATCCGCGGGTCCAGCCCGGCCACCTCGTCCAGGACCGGGGACTCCCCGCTGCCGTCGTCCACGATCAGGATCTCCTGCGCCGCCCAGCTCTGCGCCAGCAGCGAGCGGACCGTGACCAGCAGCGCCGGCCCGGGCCGGTACGTCGTCACGATCGTGGTGACCGGCGGCCCGTCCACCGGGGGAACCGCCCCGGACACGATCCGGTCGAACCGCGGCCCCACCCCGTCGGCGATCGTCAGCCCGGGCGCCGGGAGCAGCTCGTTGAAGCGGGCCGGCCAGACCGCCGGCTCGGCCAGGTCCACGCCCAGCGCCTCGCGGATCGGCCGGGGCACCCGCGGATACCGTTCGAGCAGGTCAGCGGCCCGTCCGACGGCGAATCCGAGCTGCGCGTGCAGCCCCTGATGGGCCGGCGCGACCGCGGCCGGCCCCTGGGCGCGCAGCAGCGCGTCGAGCAGGGCGAGCCCGTCGGACCGGTCCTCCGGCTCGAGGTCCTGGCACGCGATCACCCGGGCCAGCTCGCCGACCGCCCACGGGTCGGCGTCGTCCGGGAGCGGGCCGCGCGGGTCGGTGAGCCCGGCGGCGTACGCGAGCAGCACCCGCGCGTCCGCCGAGCGGGCCTGCAGCGCCGCGGTCGCCGGTCCGTCCGGGCCGGACTTGCGCAACGTTCGCAGATGCCGGTCGAGCAGGGCGGATCCGTACGTGCCGGGGGTGATGTGCGTCCGCATGGTCTGCCCAACGCCCGGCCCCGGCCCGGCGTGACGTGAGCACCCCGCGGGTCGTTGCTACCCGAGGGAAAAACCTGACCAACGGGGAGTACACGATCATGACCGCGACCGTCCATGACGTGGCGATCCTCTCGGACTTCCGGTACCCCGGGGGCAACTCCGCGGCGATCGCGGCCGAGGTGCGGGCCCAGGCCGAGGCCGGACTGCGCACGGTGCTGGTGCACGTGCCGTCCCCGCACAACCGGGACGGGCTGCCGTTCAGTCCGCGGATCGCCGAGCTGCTCCGGGACGGGCTGGCCGAGCTGGCCGCGCCGGACGCCGTGACGCACACCCGCCTGCTGGTGATCCGCCAGCCCCGGATCTTCACCGAGGACCTGGCGGTGGTGCCGCGGGTGCGCGCCGACCACACCGTCATGGTGATCAACCAGGCGCCCGGCGACGCCGCCGACCCGCGCCGGTACTACGACTTCCACGAGGTGCGGGACCGGGTCGAGCTGTATTTCGGGCTGGACATCGAGTGGGCGCCGATCAGCCCGCAGATCCGGCAGCGGGTGCCGGGCGCGCCGTTCCACGAGCGGGACTGGCACGAGATCATCGACGTCGCCGAGTGGTCGGCGGGCACCCGGCAGACGCACGACGTCCCGGTGCTCGGCCGGCACGGGCGGGCCGACCCGGTGAAGTGGCCGCGCACCGCCGAGGAGCTGCTGCTGGCCTACCCGGACCGGCCGGACCTGCGGGTGCGGATCCTGGGCGGCGGCGAGATCGCCACCCGGCTGCTGGGCCGGCGCCCGGCGAACTGGGAGGTGGTCCCGTTCGGCGCCGAGCCCCCGCTGCACTTCCTGCAGAGCGTCGACTTCTTCGTCTACTTCCACGACCCGGACCTGGTCGAGGCGTTCGGCCGGACGATCCTGGAGGCGATGGCGGCCGGCGTGCCCGCGATCATCGGCGAGCACTTCCGCCCGATCTTCGGCGACGCCGCGCTGTACTCGACGCCGGCCGGGGTGGAGTCGCTGGTCCGGGAGCTGTGGGCGGATCCGGACCGGTACCGGCGGGTGGTCACCCGGGCCCGGGAGTTCGTCGAGAGCCGCTACGGCACCGCCTCGCACCTGACCCGGCTCGCCGACCGGGGCGCCGGCGCCCGCCCGGCCGCGCACCGGGCGCCCGGGCCGGACCGCGTGCCGGAGCCGGCCGAGCGGCCCCGCCCGGTGCTGCTGCTCAGCGACAACGGCGCCGGCCTCGGGCACCTGTCCCGCCTGATGGCGATCGGCCGCCGGCTGCCGTCGGCGCATCCCGCGGTGATCGCGACCCAGTCGTACGGCGCCTCGGTCGCCCACCAGGAGGGCTTCCTCACCGAGTACCTGCCGTCCCGGACCGTGCTCGGCCTGGCCAAGCAGCGCTGGGCCGGCTTCCTGCAGTCCCGGCTGGAGCACCTGGTCGACCTGCACCGCCCGGCCGTCGTCGCGGTGGACAGCGTCCCGCACGAGGGCATCGTGGCCGCCGCCGCGGCCCGCCCGGACGTCACCTGGGTCTGGGTGCGCCGCCCGATGTGGCGGCGGGACACCGGCGCCGAGTGGATCGCCCGTGGTTCGGCGTTCGACGGCATCCTGGAGCCGGGCGAGTTCGCCGCGGAGGCCGACGAGGGCCCGACCGTGGCGGACCGGGCCGGCGTGCACGCGGTCGAGCCGATCATGCTGCTGGACCGTGCCGACCTGGCCGAGCCGGCCGAGGCCCGGGCCGCGCTGGGGCTGACCGACGACCGTCCGGCGGCGCTGCTGCAGCTCGGTGCCGGGAACATCAACGACATCGCGTCGCCGGTCGGCCGGATCGCCCGGCACCTGCGCGAGGCCGGGTTCCAGGTGCTGCTCGCCGAGTCGATGATCGCGACCGAGCCGATGCCGCCGGTGCCCGGCGCCCGGGTGGTCAAGGTGTACCCGATCAGCCGGTATCTGCGCGGATTGGACCTGGTGGTCAGCGCGTCCGGTTACAACTCCTTCCATGAGCTGCTCGCCTTCGGGGTGCCGGCGGTGTTCGTGCCGAACCGGGCCACGTCGCTGGACGATCAGCTGGCCCGGGCCCGGTTCGCCGCGGCGGCCGGCGCGGCGCTGTGCGTCGAGGACCCGGAGAGCGACGAGCTGGACCGGGTGCTGGCCGAGGCGGTCCGGCCCGAGGTACGGCGACAACTGGCCCGGCGCTGCGCCGAGCTCGGGTTCGGCAACGGCGCGGAGGCCGCCGCGCGCTGGCTGGCAGGGCTGGCCGCGGACAACGTACGAAGCGGAGCGTGAACGACATGTCCGATTTATCCACAAAACCGGAGCTGGAGCGGATGCAGTGGGAGATCGCGGCGCTGACCGGGCGGATGCGCTCGGTCGAGCTGGAGCGCGACTCCTGGCGGGCCCGCTGCGACCGGCTCACCGAGCAGCGTGACGGGGAGCGGGAGAAGAGCCGGCGGCTGCGCACCAGCGGGTCCTACCGGCTCGGGAGGGCACTGGTCTCGTTCGCGCGGGATCCGTTCGGCACCTCACCGCGGCTGGTCCGGGGGCTGGCCCGCCGACTCCGGCCGGGCGTGCCGGTCGTACCGGAGCAGGCCTCTCGTCCGCCGGCCGCGAAGCGGCGGCCGGCCCACCTGTACGTGGCCCTCGGCCTGGACCACGACGGACTGCGCGACTTCCTGGTGACGGTCAACCAGCGGCTGCTGGTGACGCCGGACCACCGGCCGGTGGTGCTGACCGACGATCCGGCGTTCGCCCTGTTCCGCAAGCTCGGGGTGCTGATGGAGTACCTGCCGGACCGGGCCACCTGGGAGCGGCACCGGCCGGACCGGGCCTGGGACGACCTGCTCGCCGAGCGGCTGGCGCAGCTGTGCCGGGACCACCACACCGAACGGACCGTGGTGGTGGACCGGCTCAGCCCGCCGTCGCTAGCCGATCTGCTGCGGTAGCGCCCGGTCCAGCAGCGGCGCGACGGTCCGGGCGTACGTCGTGGTCAGGTGGTTGGAGTCCCGGTAGACGAGCACGTTGCCGATCACCGGCGGGCAGAACGTGCCGCAGAGCCACGGCACCGGGTCGATCACGGTGACCGTGGTGAAGCCGGCCACGACGCTCCGCTGGACCGGCCCGCGCAGCGCCGCCGCGGTGCTCAACCCGCACCGGTTGATCCGCTTGAGCCGGGCCTGGCGGGCCAGACAGACCGGCACCCGCTCGGCGAAGTACGGGGTGTCCGCGAGCATCGCCACCTTCGCGCCCATCCCGGTGAACGCGCCGTACGTCCGCTGCCAGGCGGCCCGCCACTGCACCGCCTCGTCGGTCGTGGTGTCCACCGGGCGGTAGTTGAAGCTCGACCCGATCACCACCAGGGCCGGCTTCAACGCCCGGAACCGGGCCAGCGCCGACGCCCGGAACCGCGCGCACTCGGTGTACTCCCGCTTCAGCCCGTCGTGCCAGAGCGGCAGATCGGCCGCCGAGCAGGACGACTTGGTCAGCGACACCAGCCGCCAGCGGTGCTCGGTCGCGAGCCGTTCCAGGGCCGGGAACCACTGCGCGGCGTGCGAGTCGCCGAACAGCACCACGGTCGTCGGCGAGGCCGGGTCGCCGTAGACGCAGCCGCCCGGCGCGACCACCACCGGCGCCTCGACGTGACACCCGTCCGCCCAGACCCGGGCCTTGTCGTCGTTCACCCGGGCCAGCGTCGGCGTCAGGTTCGCCGGCAGCTCCCGGGCGAGCCGGCCGGCCCGCACGGTCCGGGTGATCACCGCGTACGGGTCGGCCGCGTGCGCGGTCGCCGCCCGCAGGTCCCGGATCGCCGCGCCGGCCGGCACCGGGTGCGGCAGCAGCGCGATGGTGACCGCGACCGCGGCCACCGCCCCGGACAGCCCGACGCCCAGCCCGAGCGCCCGGCGCGGCCGGACGCGCAGCCGCCGGCTGTGCCGCAGCGGGTTCTCCACCAGGTGATACGTCGCCCAGGCCAGGCCCAGCGCGAGCACCGACAGCAGCAGCGCGAGCGGCAGCGAGGAGTCGACGCCGAGCGCGGCCGGGGCGATCAGCAGCAGTGGCCAGTGCCACAGGTACCAGCCGTAGGAGAGCCGCCCGACCGCCTGCAGCGGACCGGCCCCGAGCGGCCGGAACCCGCCGACCAGCACGGCCGCGGTGCCCGCGACCGGCAGCAGAGCATAGATCCCGGGGTACGACGTGGAGTCGTCGAACACCAGCGCCGCCGCCAGGATCGCGACCAGTCCGGCCCCGCCCAGCAGCCGGCTCTCCCGGCGCACCCCGAACACCGCCAGCAGCGCCCCCACGCCCAGCTCCCAGGCCCGGGCGTGCGGCCCGAAGTACGCCCACGGCGCCGACCGTGCGGTCTCCAGCACCCCGGCCGTGAACGACGCCAGCACCAGCGCCACCAGCAGCGGCTTCCGCTTCGGCAGGAGCAGCAGGAGCGGCCAGACCAGGTAGAACTGCTCCTCGACGGCGAGCGACCAGAAGTGCTGGAACGGGGACGGCGGCGCGTCGGCGTTCAGGTAGTCCGTACCGGTGACGGCGAACCGCAGGTTTGCCACGTACCCGGCGGCCGACATCGCGTCCCGGGCCAGCTCGCCCATCCGGATCGCGGGCAGCCACAGCCGGGCCGCGACCAGCGTGGTGACCAGCACCAGCGCCGCGGCCGGGAGCAGCCGCAGGGCCCGCCGGGCGTAGAAGCGCCGGATCGAGATCCCGCCCCCGGCCGCCTCGCGCAGCAGCAGCGAGGTGATCAGGAACCCGGAGATCACGAAGAAGACGTCCACGCCCACGTAGCCGCCGGCCAGCCACGGCGCCCCGGCGTGCCCGAGCACCACCAGGAGCACGGCGACCGCCCGGAGGCCCTCGATGTCGGGACGGAAGTTCTTCGGGGGGAGGCTCACCGCCTCTCAACGCGCCGCCCCGGGCGGAGGTGTCGCAACCTCGCTCCGGCGGCCCTCGTTGCCTCTGGTGTGACAGCCGAGACGTTGAGCGCCATCGACCGGCCACCGGCCCGGCCGGCTCCGGTGACCGCGCCGCCGCGGCCCTGGCGGCCGGTGTGGCGGGCCATCGTGCTCCGCTGCGTGCTGGTCCCGGTGATCGTGCTGGCCCCGTTGATCGCGCTGCCGCCCAGCGCCGACCACCGGTTCAACGTCTACGCCAACGGCGCCCGCTACCTGACCCGCCCGTGGGAACTGGCCGCCGAGGCGTTCCGCTCGGTGCCGCAGTACCTGAACCTGGGCAATTTCCGCCCGCTCGGCCGGATGGTCGAGTGGGCGCTGGACACCGTCACGTTCGCGCTCACCGACCTGCTCGGGCTGCCGGCCAACGTGTCGCTGCGGCTGGTCTCGTCGGCGAGTGCGGTGGTGCTGACGCTGGCCACCGTGGTGCTGGCCGAGTCGGTGCTGAGCCGTGGACGCGCGTTCGCCGGGCCGCCGTCGCTGGTCGCCGCGGTGCTGCCGTTCGCGGTCGGCGGGAGTTTCGTGGCGGCCGGCCGGACCAGCACCACGGTCCTGTTCGGCGGGCTCTACTTCCTGACCGCCGCGCTGGTGCTGCTGGTCGCCGCGGCCGCGGCCCGGACCGTGGGGCGGATCCGGCTCGGCCCGCGGCTGGGCGGGCTCGCCGTGCTGACCGGCGCGGTGCTGGCCGGGTTCAACGAGATGGCCTGGCTGGCGCTGCCGCTGGCGGTGTTCGCCGTGCTGATCCGGGCCCGGACGGTGCTCGCCCTGCGGTGGCGGGAGATCGGCACCGGCGCGGGCGCGCGCTTCACCGGGCTGCTCTGGGCCGGCTTCCTGCCGGTGGCGATCCCGGTCCGGATGATCATCGCGCGCCGGTGCGCGGCCGGGACCTGCTACTCCGGCTCGGACGTGGCGCCGGCCGGGACGCTGGGCGCGCTGCCGAACCGGCTCACCTCGTGGGTGCCGCCGCTGATGTGGCAGCGGGCGAGTGAGGGGCCGTACGGGCACACCGTCGGCCCGGCCCTGCTGGTCGCCCTGATCGCCCTGCTCCTGCTGGTCCGCCGGTTCTGGCGGGACCTGCCGCGCTGCGACACCCCGGACCGCCGGCAGGCCCTGGCGCTCGCCGCGACCGGCCTGGCCGTGCTGGTGCCGGCCGCCACGATGGGCGCGCTCAACGAGCAGATGCAGCACCTCGCCGCGGCCGGCTGGTGGGGCCTGGGCTGGCGGGACAGCGCGCTGGCCGGGGCGGGCGGCACCCTGCTCACGGTCGCGCTGCTGACCGCGGTGTGCGCGCGGGACCGGCTCAGCGGGCGGGCGCACCGGCGCGGCACGCTCGCCGGGGTGCTGCTGCTCGTGGTGATCGCCGCGGTCTCCACCTCGGCGAACCGGGACTACCGGGCCGGCGTGGCTTCGGAGAAACCGGCGTACGTCCACGACCGGGTGGCCCAGGAGATCGTCGACTTCGACCGCTCGGTGGCCGGCGACGGGCGCCGCTGCACGCTGCGCGACCAGTTCCGGGCGAGCCTGCCGCGCGACCGGCGGACCGGCTACCCGGCCGAGATGCGGCGCTTCGACCAGGCCGTGAACCAGGCCACCTACCGGCTCGCGCACCGCCCGTTCTGCACCCGGGCACCGTCGTGATCTCGGTGGTGGCGCCGGTCTACAACGAGGGCGCGGGCGTCGACCGGTTCGTCCGGCGGATGGCCGAGGTGCTTGACGGCCACGACTACGAGCTGATCCTGGTCGACGACGGCTCGGCCGACGACTCGTGGAGCCGGGTGGCCGCGCACGCCGGCGCCGATCCGCGGGTCCGCGGGCTGCGGCTGTCCCGCAACTTCGGCAAGGAGGCCGCGCTGCTGGCCGGTCTGGAGCACGCGGCCGGCGACGCGACCATCGTGATCGACGCCGACCTGCAGCACCCGCCGGCGGTGATCCCGGAGATGATCCGGCGCTGGCGGGCCGGCGCGCAGGTGGTCGAGGCGGTCAAGCGCAACCGCACCGGCCAGTCGCTGAGCAGCCGGCTCGGCGCGCGGGTGTTCAACCGCGCGTTCACCCGGCTGACCCAGGTGGACCTGGTCAACGCGACCGACTTCCGGCTGCTCGCCCGGCCGGCGCTGGACGCGCTGCTGCGGATGCCCGAGCACTCGTCGTTCTTCCGCGGCACCAGCAGCTGGATCGGCTTCACCCGGGAGACCGTCGAGATCGACATCGATCACCGGGAGGGCGGCGCGTCGCGGTGGACCGCGCGGTCGCTGTTCCGGCTCGCGGTCAACGGCCTCACGTCGTTCACCTCGGCGCCGTTGCACCTGGTCACGCTCGGGGGGCTGACGTTCGCGGGGTTCTCGGTGGTGCTCGGGATCCAGACCCTGGTCCGGTGGATGCAGGGCCATTCGGTGGCCGGGTTCCCCACGGTGATCCTGCTGCTGCTGATCACCGGGACGTTCGTGCTGCTCGGGCTCGGGGTGATCGGGGAGTACCTGGCCCGGATCCACGAGGAGGTCCGGGGCCGGCCGCGCTACCTGGTCCAAGAGTGGGCCGGGCCGCGGCCCGGTGGCGCGGACACGTTACGGTCGCTCGATGTCCCGGAACAGTGGGCCGAGCGTGCCCGTCACCACTGAGATGCGGTGGGGGCGCCTGATCCGGTATGCGTTGAGCGGCGGAGCCAGCACAATCACCCATTTCGGCATCGGCCTGTTCGGGGTGCACGTGCTGCACCTGCGCCCGGTGCTCGCCTCGACGACCGGGTTCGTCGCCAGCATCGCGGTGTCCTACCTGCTGCAGCGGATGTGGGTGTTCCGCTCCTCGGCCGGCCACGCGCTCGCCGGATCGAAGTTCCTGATCGTCACCGCGGTCGCCTTCACGATCAACACGACCGTCCTCTGGCTGGGCACCGAGGTCCTCGACGCGCCGTATCCGCTGGTCCAGCCGGTCGCGCTGACCCTCATTCCCCTGCTCAACTACTACCTCAACTCACGCTGGACCTTCTCTTGAAACCCTTCGACGGTACGGCCGGTGTCCGGCCCCCGGTCCAACCTCGCGACGCCGCGGCCGGTCCCGGCCCCGGCCCGCGGCTTGCGCGTCAGTCTGTGGTCCGGGGAGCGCCGGCCGTGCCCACGGACTGACGCGCAAGCCGCCGGCCGGAGTCTTGAGTGGCATCGGCGTCGCGTCGTCGGACCCAGGGCGTGGGCCGGTGCGGTTGGTGCCTCGCCAGGACGTACCGAGGCAAACGAAGCGGCCCGGACCACAGCGGACATGGACCGGGCCGATGAAGCGCGCGGAAGATCAGAGGCGGTGCGCCTCGCGGACGGTGGTGACGCCGCGGGTGTCGAAGAAGCGTTTGGCCAGGCGGGCCAGGTGATCGGCGTCGTATTCGCGGTGGTTCTGGACCAGGATCACCAGGTCGGCCGAGGCGACCGCGCCCTCCAGGTCGTCGGTGCGGGGGAATGACCAGTTCCGGACATGCGGGTCGTGATAGACGACGGTGGCGCCGAGCGCGGCGAGCTGGCGGGCCAGCGGGGTGGCCGGCGATTCGCGCTGGTCGGCGATGTTCGCCTTGTAGGTGACGCCCAGCAGCAGCACGGTCGCCCCGCGCACCGCCTGCCCGTCCGCGTTGAGCAGGTTCTGCGCGCGCCGGGCGACGTAGGCCGGCATGGTCGCGTTGATCTCCTGGGCCAGCTCCACGAAGCGGAACGGGTAGCCGAGCTTGCTCCGCACATTGTGCGAAAGATAGTTCGGGTCGATCGGGATGCAGTGCCCGCCGACGCCCGGCCCGGGGTAGAACGCCTGGAAGCCGAACGGCTTGGTGGACGCCGCGTTGATCACGTCCCAGAGGTCGATGTCCAGCTCGTGGCAGAACCGCGCCATCTCGTTGACCAGCGCGATGTTGACGTGCCGGTAGGTGTTCTCGAGCAGCTTCGCGGTCTCCGCCTCCCGGGTGCCGCGGGCCCGGACCACCGTCTCGATGAACCGCCCGTAGAACTCGGCCGCCGCGTCCGTGCAGGCCGGCGTGAACCCGCCGACCACCTTCGGGGTGTTGTGCGCGCCGTACTCGGCGTTGCCCGGGTCGATCCGCTCCGGCGAGAACGCCAGCCGGAAGCCGGTGCCCGCGGTCAGCCCGGAGAGCTCCTCGAGCAGCGGCCGGACCACGTCGTCGGTGGTGCCCGGATAGGTCGTCGACTCCAGCACCACGAGCATCCCCGGGCGCAGGTTGCGGCCCACCGCGGCGGACGCGCCGGTGACCGCGCGCAGGTCCGGCCCGTCGCCCTCGGAGAGCGGCGTCGGCACGCAGATCACCGCGGTCCGCGCCGCGGCGATCTCGGTCTCGTCGCAGGTCGGCCGGAAGCCGGCGGCGACCATGGCGGCGACGTCGGCGTCGCTCAGGTCGTCCACGTGCGACCGGCCGTCGGTCAGTGACTTGACCACGGTCTCGTCGACGTCGAAGCCGAGCACCGACAGGCCGGCCCGGATCGCCTGCTGGGCGAGCGGCAGGCCGACGTACCCCAGGCCGAGGATGACCACGTCGTAGCTCAAGCGAATCTCCTTGTCGTGTTTGGGTGTGATCACGCGACGGGGGGCAGCGCGACGGTCCGGACCGGCCGGCGGGGTTGACGGGCCGGCGGGGCCGGCATCGTGGCGGCGCGTGGTTCGCGCAGCTCGAAGGGGGCGGAGAAGGGCAGGTACGCCGGCAGGAAGTCGGCCAGCAGCGAATCCAGCTCGTCCGGCGCGGCGTCCCGGCCGTCCACGTCGTTGAGGCAGAGCGTGTCGGCGTTGCGCAGGCGCAGCAGGGTGGCCAGCTTCAACGGCGTCCACGGGTCGGCCAGGTCGGCGTACCGGTGGCGGATCTTCCCGGGGGTGGCCTGGCCGGTCAGGTACGCGTAGTACTGCTGCAGCGAGGAGAGCAGCGACACGTCGTCCGGGTGCCGGAACTGGTGCCCGGCGGTGCTCCGGACCTGCTCGGCGAAGCGCGACTCGACCTCGGTCAGCACGCTGCGCCGGCACGGGTGCGGGGTGTGCATCATCTTGCGGGTCAGCACCCGCCCGAAGGTGTCCCGGATCAGCCGCCGGTTGTTCTTCGCCGCCGAGTCGGCCGGCCGGTCGCCGGGCCCGCGCGGGGACAGGTCGACCAGCGACGGCGACGGGAAGAACTTGGTCAGCCCGCCGGCCGTGAAGAACAGGTCCGGGGTGACCGGCCGGGCCAGGATCACGTCGTCGTTCAGGTAGAGGAAGTGCTCGGCCAGCCCGGGGATCCGGTGCAGCCGCGACTCGATCGCCTGCGAGTTGAAGGTGGGCAGCGTGCCGGTGTCGCCGAAGACCTCCCGGTGGCCGACCACGGTCAGCCGCGGGTGGGCCAGGTCCAGCCAGGCCGGCACCTGATCGTCGGTGACCAGGTAGACGTGGCGGACCCAGGGCGCGAAGTGGTGCAGCGCGCGCATCGAGTAGCGCAGCTCGTCCCGGTTGGTGAAGCGGGCGTCGTTGGCCGCCTGCCCGTGCGCCGCGCCGACCCACGGGTTCTCGGCCAGCGCCCGCTCCTTGCGCCGCCGCCAGGCCGGATCGTCCCCGTCCACCCAGGTGTAGACCACGTCCACGGGGAAGTCGATCCGGTCCGGGTCGAGCGTGGTGAAGACCTGCCGGGTGCGGTAGCCGGTGGTGTCGTCCGGCGAGCAGAACGCGCCGAAGACCGGCTCCGGGGCGATCACGACCGGCTCGGCGGCCGGGATCCGGTCGGCGATCGGGTTGGGCCGCGGCGCGACCAGACTGCCCCGCTCGACCCGCCAGAGCTCGACCTCGCAGGCCTGCTCCGGGCCGAGGACCAGGCTGCCGCCGGGGTCGGTGACCGGCCAGCAGACGGCGATGACGCGTCCGTCCGGGCCGCTGCGCCGGATCCTCCCGTGGTCCCGCTCGGCGATTCCGGCCAGGATGCGCAGCACCAGGTCGCGGTCGGTCTCCGGGACGCCGACCGCGGTGCCGGTGGGCTGCGGGGCGGGCAGCCGGAACCAGTCGACGCCGGCCAGGTCCAGCGCGTCGGCGACCCGGTCGAGGTTGGCCCGGCGCGCGGCGGCGGGGCTGGTCGCGGCCACCACCCGGGCGCTGAGCCGGCCCTGCGGGGTACGCACCCGGATGGCCTGTCCGGTGGCGGCGGGCCGGCCGCCGCGGGCCGGTTCGATCGGCATCAGGGCGCGGGCCACCCGCAGTCGTCGCCGGGGCGCCATCCGGGGCAGGAGCCGGCTTCCGGCGGCCTGGGCGATCCGTCTCCGGATCGGCCAGGGCGTCCGACGCAGAATCCGCCGCAGGGTCACGCCGTCGTCCTTTCGCCGCACCACGCGTGCTTCAACGCCACGGTCGAGAGGGAAGTTGCGGTCTATACCCTTTAATGCCGGTATACGGCTGTTGTTCACGTGGTGGGGGTTATCCGGAAAGTCCCACCCCTAGGGGAACGTCTCAGGGGCTCGGCCGATGCGGGCCGTTGCGCGGACCAGGCATGGTGGTAAGCGCAGTCGAGACCGGGAGGGTCCAGATGGGCAAGGCAGTCGTATTCCTGCTGGCGGTGATCGGTAGCGTGGTCGTGGTGAGCTGGGTGGCGCACGCGCTGTTCGGCGCGTTCTTCTACCTGGTGCTGATCGCCGCGGTGGTCGGCGGTGGGCTCTGGCTCTACGGAAAGGTCAAGCGCGAGATCGCTCCGGGGACCCGCACGCAGCGGCGGATCGAGGCGGCGACGAAGACGTACCGGATGCGGAACCGGTGAGGGTCGTCCGCTGCGGATAGGCTTGCGGGCGACGCCATCACCACCGACCAACGGGAAGTCGCACCGTGTTTGACACCCTGAGTGACCGCCTGTCCGGGATCTTCACCAAGCTCCGCGGCAAAGGCAAACTCACCGATGCCGACATCGACGCCACCGCACGCGAGATCCGTCTCGCGTTGCTGGAGGCCGACGTGGCGTTGCCGGTGGTCAAGGCGTTCGTCGCCAGCTTGAAGGAGCGGGCGCGGGGCGCCGAGGTATCCCAAGCCCTCAACCCTGCCCAGCAGATCATCAAGATCGTCCACGAAGAGCTGATCAACACGCTCGGTGGTGAGGGGCGGCGCCTGGTCTTCGCCAAGCAGCCGCCCACCGTCATCATGCTCGCCGGCCTCCAGGGCGCCGGTAAGACGACGTTGGCCGGCAAGCTGTCGCGCTGGCTCAAGGGCCAGGGTCACCAGCCGCTGCTGGTCGCCGCCGACCTGCAGCGCCCCAACGCGGTCAACCAGCTGCAGGTGGTCGGCGGCCGGGCCGGCGTCGACGTCTACGCGCCCGAGCCGGGCAGCGGCGTCGGCGACCCGGTCAAGGTCGCCAAGGACTCCATCGAGGTCGCCAAGCGCACCGCGAAGGACATCGTCATCGTCGACACCGCCGGGCGTCTCGGCATCGACGAGGAGATGATGCAGCAGGCCCGCGACATCCGGGACGCGGTCAACCCGGACGAGGTCATCTTCGTCATCGACGCCATGGTCGGCCAGGACGCGGTGCAGACCGCCGAGGCGTTCCGCGACGGCGTCGGCGTCACCGGCGTGGTCCTCTCCAAGCTCGACGGCGACGCCCGCGGTGGCGCCGCGCTCTCCGTCCGGCACGTCACCGGCCAGCCGATCCTGTTCGCCTCCACCGGTGAGAAGCTGGAGGACTTCGACGTCTTCCACCCGGACCGGATGGCCAGCCGGATCCTCGGCATGGGTGACGTGCTGACCCTCATCGAGCAGGCCGAGGCGGCCTTCGATGACGATCAAAAAGAGAAGATGACCAGCAAGCTGCTCGGTGGCGAGCAGTTCACGCTGGAGGACTTCCTGGACCAGCTGATCGCCGTCCGGCGGATGGGCCCGATCGCCAACATCCTCGGCATGATGCCGGGCATGGGCCAGATGAAGGACCAGCTGGCCGAGCTCGACGACAGCCACTTCGACCGGGTCACCGCGATCATCCGCTCGATGACGCCGAAGGAGCGCACCGAGCCGAAAATCATCAACGCGTCCCGCCGGCTGCGCATCGCCAACGGCTCCGGCGTCACCGTGATGGACGTGAACCAGCTGCTCAACCGCTTCACCGACGCGCAGAAGATGATGAAGCAGATGAGCGGCATGATGGGCCTCCCGGGCGGCCGCCGCAGCGCCACCAAGAGCTCGAAGAACAAGCGCAAGGGCAAGAACAACCGCCCGCGTACGGGTGGGGGTGGGATGCCGGCCGGATTCCCGGGCGGGATGCCGCAGCTGCCGCCGGGGCTGGACCCGGGCGCGCTCGCCGGGGGTGGCATGCCGCCGGGCTTCAAGCTGCCGAAACTCGACTTCAACAAGCTGCAGAAGCCGAAGGACAAGGATCGCTGAATCGAGTCATGGCGCAACTAGTCGCGGGGCAAGTAGCATGAGTGTCGATCCCAGCGAGGAGGAGCTCATGACCGCTGTCCTGCACGCGCCTATCGACCCGCGGCTGTTCTCGCCCGACAAGGACGATTGGACCGTTGACGACCTGGCCAGCCTTCCGCCGGATCTCCGTTATGAGTTGATCGACGGAAGGCTTGTCTTGCCATCCCCCACTGGCATTCATCAGATACTCGGCCAGAAGCTGGCCGCGATCTTGGAGCAGAATTGCCCCAAGGAGTTTTTGCCCGTGACGGACTACTCGATGAAGGTCGACAGCGGCAACGAGCCGAGGCCGGACGTCGTGGTTGTCCGCAAGAGTGTGCTCGCGCGTACCCCGGCGCCCATCGAAAAGGCGATCCTCGTGGTCGAGATCGTCTCGCCGAGTTCTCATTTTCGTGACACGTGGGGCAAGATCAGAATCTTTGCCGCGGCAGGCGTCGAGACCTACCTGATCGTTGATCCGATCTCCTTCGCGGATGGCATCGAACTGAGCGAGTTCCGGCTGGGTGAAACCGGCTATGACCTCGTTACCAGCACCAACAAGATCTTCGAAACGGAAGTTCCCTATCCGATAAAGATCGATGTTGCGGCGCTGACCGTGCTGCGTGATGAGATCCTGGCTGCGCAGGAGGAGTCCTGATCCGGTAGGACTGTTCCATGGCGTTGCATGTGCGTGGGGTGGTCCTGCCGGACGGTGAGGTTCGGGACATCTGGCTGGTCGGGGATCGGGTGACGTTCGAGCCCGTGGCCGGGGCCGAGACGATCAGTGACGGCGGGTGGATCGTGCCGGGGCTGGTCGACGCGCACTGTCACCTCGGGATCGCCTACGGGGCGAAGCCGATCGAGAGCCTCGACCAGGCCCGCGAGCTGGCCCACGTCGACCGGGACGCCGGGGTGCTGGCGCTGCGGGACGCGGGCTCGCCGTACCCGTACCCCGAATTGGACGACGAACCCGGAGTGCCCCGCCTGGCCCGCGCCGGCCGGCACGTCGCGGCCCCGCGCCGCTACCTGCGGGACATCGGCGTGGAGGTGGCCGCCGAGGAGGTCGCCGCCGCGGTGACCGCGCAGGCCAAGGCCGGCAACGGCTGGGTGAAGCTGGTCGGCGACTGGATCGACCGGGAGGTCGGCGACCTGGCGCCGAGCTGGGACGCGAAGACCATGACCGCGGCGGTCGAGGCCGCGCACGCGGCGGGCGCCCGGGCTGCCGTGCACACGTTCTCCGAGGAGGGCGTGGAGGTGATGGTGAAGGCCGGGGTGGACTCGGTGGAGCACGGCACCGGCCTGTCCCTGGAGCTGATCGACGAGATGGCCCGGCGGGGCACCGCCCTGGTGCCCACGATGATCAACATCCGGACGTTCGGGACGATCGCGGACCAGGCGCGGGAGAAGTTCGCCGGGTACGCGGATCACATGATCGCGCTGCGGGACAACTTCCCCGACGTGGTGCGCGCGGCCTACGAGGCGGGCGTGCCGATCTACGTGGGCACCGACGCGGGCGGCGGGATCCGGCACGGGCTGGCCGCCGAGGAGATGCTCTACCTGCACGAGGACGCCGGGATCCCGGCGGTGGACGTGCTCGCCGCGGCGTCCTGGCGGGCCCGGGAGTGGCTGGGCTTCGGCGGCCTGGTCGAGGGTGGCCTGGCCGACCTGGTGGTCTACGACGCCGACCCGCGCAAGGACCTGCGGGTGGTGCGGGCGCCCCGCCGCATCGTGCTGCGGGGCGCCGTCATCAAATGAGCCGCCAAACAGGCCGTCAGCGGGTGAACCGCCAGGTGTAGAGGCCCTGCTGGGTCGGGCAGGTGAGCAGGTCCGCGGTCCAGTCGCACCGGCCGGCGATCTCCGGCATCGTCCCGAGCGTGACCGCGCGGAAGTCGATGTTGGAGACGCCCCGGGCGGTGAACCGCCCGTCGCCGGCGTCCCGGGTCAGGGTCAGCGCGTTGCCGTCGTCGACGAACCCGCCGATCCCGCGGTCCGAGTACCGGGCCTGCCCGCTCTCGTCGTAGAGCGCGGTCCCGCTGCCGGTCCCGCTGCTGGTCATGACGTGGCCGAGCCGGACCCCGGTGCTGCCGGTCAACGGCACCGCCGTGGTGGTCCGCAGCACCTGTCCGGTGGTCGCGTCGACCATGGTCAGCCGCATGTCGGTTTCCGAGCTGGACTCGTACGCGCAGAGCCGGTCGTGCCCGCACGGGAACGCGGCCTCCAGGTACCAGGGCGGCTTCGGCTCGTAGACGATCTTGGACGGGGTGCCGATCGCCCGGCCCTCGGTGCCGGACTGCTCGGTGTAGACCATCCCCTCGTACGCGAACAGCCCCTGTGGCTCCGGCCGGCCCTGGACCGCCGAGCGGACCTTGCCGGTGTGGATGTCGCGGATCACCACCCGGCCCGGCGCGGTGACCGTGACCACCCGGTCGTCGCGGTACGGGAAGACCTTGCCGGTCGCCGGGTCCAGCAGGCCCCCGTCGGCGTCCTCGGACGCGTCCGCCTCGGTCCGCATCCCGCTGACCAGCACCGCGTCCGACCGGGACACCCAGCGCGTCTGGCCGGTGGCCAGGTCGTACGCCTCGAGCCGCCCGCCGTCGACCAGCCGGACCAGCGTGTCCCGGTGCAGCACGAGCTGGTCGGCGGAGGTGTGCTTCAGTTCCCAGCGCTTCGCGCCGGTGGCCGGGTCGTGGATCTCCAGGACCCGGGTGACCGGCGCGGTCGGCTCGTCGCTCGTCCCGGTCTGGCGCAGCAGCAGGACCGCGTTCTCCGAGGTGGCCACGCCGCGGTAGGTCGCGTCCAGCCCGGGCAGGGTCCAGACGGTCCGCCCGGTCGTGGCGTCCAGCGCGACCACCGTGGAGCCGGTGTACCCGATCACCCGGGTCCCGGAGATCCGCGCCGAGGTGAACGTCTGCCCGGCCGGCGGCTGCACCGGCGACCCGACCGGGGTCATACCGCGGACCCGGGTCGGGGTGGTGGCCGGCAGGATCGGCTCCGCACCCCGGTGCCGCTTGGCGTTGACCACCCCCACCCCGGTCAGGATCAGCACCACCGCGGCGGTGGTGGCCAGCACTGCCCGAGACCGCGCGCGGCGCTGCTCGCCCCGGCGGCGGGCCTGCGAGGCGGTGCCGATCGGGAGCGCGTCGGCCTGCCGGCTCAGCGCCGTGAACAGGTCGTCCAGTTCAGTGGACACGGCGAGCTCCTTCCTCGGTGCCCAGGGCGACCGCGAGCGCGGCGCGGCCCCGGGACAGCCAGGACTTGACGGTGCCGAGCGAGGTCCCGGTCTCGGCCGCGATCTCGGCGATCGAACGATCCAGCAGGTAGTGCAGGGCGAGCGCGCGCCGCTGCGTGTCCGGCAGCGCCCGCATCGCCCGGACCAGCAGCACCACGTCCTCGGACGGCGGGCTCACCGGGTCGAGGGGTGGTTCGGCCGCGGCCCGGGTCCGGCGGACCCCGATCCGGCGCCACCGGTCGGCCGAGAGCCGGTTCACCACCAGCCGCAGCCACGCCTCCGGATCCTGATAGCCGGAAACCTTGCGCCATCGCTGCCACGCCCGGGCGTAGGCCTCCTGGACCAGGTCCTGTGCCTCGCCCGGATCGCCGGTCAGTCCGTACGCGTATCGCAGCAGCCGCCGGGAGGTGTCCCGGTAGAAGCCGTCGAAATCCATCCGTCACCCCGTCCTTCTCCGCAGAGGGACACGGGATGCCCACCCGGCTGGTTGCGCTCGGGGCGAGACTAGGATGCTGCCTCATGGCTCGCGTGCTCACTCCCCGTGCGGAGGACTTCCCCCGCTGGTACCAGGACCTCATCGCCAAGGCGCAACTCGCCGACAACGGCCCGGTGCGCGGCACGATGGTGATCCGGCCGGTCGGCTACGCCATCTGGGAGCGCATGCAGGCCGACATGGACGCCCGGATCAAGGACCAGGGCGTACAGAACGCGTACTTCCCGCTCTTCATCCCGGAGAGCTACCTGCGCCGTGAGGCCGACCACGTCGAGGGCTTCTCGCCGGAGCTGGCCGTGGTCACCCACGCCGGCGGCAAGCAGCTCGCCGAGCCGCTCGTGGTGCGCCCCACCAGCGAGACCGTGATCGGCGAGTTCATGGCCAAGTGGGTCGACTCGTACCGGGACCTGCCGCTGCTGCTCAACCAGTGGGCCAACGTGGTCCGCTGGGAGCTGCGCCCGCGGACCTTCCTGCGGACCACCGAGTTCCTCTGGCAGGAGGGGCACACCGCGCACGCCACCGAGCAGGACGCCCGGGACCACGCCCGTGACATCCACCACAACGTCTACCAGGCGTTTATGGAGGAGATCCTGGCGATCCCGGTGGTGCCCGGCCGCAAGACCAAGGGCGAGCGGTTCGCCGGCGCGACCAACACGATGACCGTCGAGGCCATGATGGGCGACGGCAAGGCGCTGCAGATGGGCACCTCGCACGAGCTCGGGCAGAACTTCGCGAAGGCGTTCGACATCACCTACTCGTCCGCCGAGCGCACCGTCGAGCACGCCTGGACCACGTCGTGGGGCACCTCGACGCGGATGCTGGGCGGCCTGATCATGGTGCACGGCGACGACAACGGCCTGCGGCTGCCGCCGCGGCTGGCGCCGATCCAGGTCCAGATCATGGTGGTCAAGGCAGGCGAGGGCGTCACCGAGGCGGCCACCCAGCTCCGCGACGATCTCAAAACCGCGGGTGTACGGGTGAAACTCGACGACCGCAGCGACATCCCCTTCGGTCGCCGGGCGGTCGACGCCGAACTGCAGGGCATCCCGATCCGGGTCGAGGTCGGTCCGCGGGACCTGGCCAACGGCAACGCGGTGGTGGCCCGCCGGGTGGACGGCTCGAAGTCGCCGATCGCCCTGGCCGAGGTGGCCAACGCGGTGGTCGCCGCGCTCAAGGCCGACCAGCAGCGGCTCTACGACGACGCGCTGGCGTTCCGGGTCGAGCGCACCGTCGACGTGAAGACGCTGGACGAGGCGATCGAGGCATCGCAGACCGGCTGGGCCCGGGTGCCGTGGTCGGCGGTCGGCGAGGCCGGCGAGAAGCAGGCGAACGGCAAGGCCGTCACGGTCCGCTGCCTGACCCGCGAGGACGGCACCATGCCGGAGTCGGACGAGGAGCCGGACCTGATCGCGTACCTGGGCCGTTCGTACTGAGAAATGGCTTTTGACGGGGGTCGGGTGGTCGCTGCCACCCGGTTGGGATTCCCGGCCTCCCATCTGGCAGAATGGCTTGTTGGTATCCGGCATGTCGTGAGGCGCCCTCTAACCCCTCTCGCATTGCCAATCCACGAGGCATCGGTCCCGCATCCCCACGTGGTGTCCGGTCGGCTCACCCACGCAGTCATCAGGAGCGAATAAACCGTGGCCGTTAAGATCCGGCTCCTGCGGATGGGCAAGATCCGCAACCCGCAGTACCGCATCGTCGTCGCCGACTCGCGCACCAAGCGTGACGGTCGCGCCATCGAGTACATCGGCATCTACCAGCCGAAGGAACACCCCTCGGTGATCGAGGTCAAGTCCGAGCGTGTGCAGTACTGGCTCTCCGTCGGCGCGCAGCCGTCCGAGCCGGTGCAGCGCATCCTGGAGAAGACCGGCGACTGGCAGAAGTTCAAGAACCTGCCGGCTCCGCCGCCGCTGCTGGTCGCGCCGAGCAAGCAGAGCAAGACCGAGGTGTACGAGGCGGAGGCCAAGGCTGCCCTGGGGCTCGCCGAGACCACCAAGCCGGCCACCACGCCGAAGAAGGCCAAGGCTGAGAAGCCCGCCGCCGAGAAGGCTGCGGCTGAGAAGCCGGCTGCCGAGTCGAAGCCCGCCGAGGCCGCCGAGCCGACCCGTGAGGCTGTCGCCGAGACGGCGGAGGACCCGGCCGGTGCCGGCGCCGACGCGAGCTGACGGGGCGCTCCGGCCGGCGCTGGAGCACCTCGTCAAGGGCATCGTCGACAACCCGGACGACGTCCGGGTTCGCCTGGTCGACTCGCGCCGCGGCAAGCGGCTCGAGGTCCGTGTGCACCCCGAGGACCTGGGAACGGTCATCGGGCGCGGCGGGCGTACGGCCAAGGCGTTGCGTCAGGTGATCGGGTCGATCGGTGGGCGCGGTATCCGCGTCGACATCGTCGACGCGTACTGATCGATGCTGCTCGTCGTCGGCCAGATCGGCAAACCGCACGGCATCCGGGGCGAGGTCTCGGTGGTCGTGCGGACCGATGAGCCCGAGGCACGCTTCACCGCCGGGCAGGTGTTCACCACGGAGGTCCCCCGGGACCGCCGGGTGAGCACCGGCCCGGCGGCCGCGCCCGCCCCCGGGGCTCTCTTCGAAGTTCCGAAACAACTCACTCTCGAGTCGATCCGCTGGCATCAGGGCCGGGGCATCGCCGTCTTCGAGGGCATCCACGACCGCAACGTCGCCGAGGCGATGCGCGGCGTGTACCTGCAGCTGGACAGCGCCGACATGGCACCCCCGGAGGACCCGGAGGAGTTCCACGACCACCAGTTGGTCGGGCTGCGCGTGGAGTCGCTCGACGGGGCCGTGCTCGGCACCGTGCAGCGGATCGACCACGCGCCGTCGTCGGACCTGATCGTCCTGGCCAAGCCGGAAGGCGGGACCGCGCTCATCCCGTTCGTGATGGCGATCGTCCCGACCGTGGACCTGGCCGGTGGCCGTGTGGTGGTCGACCTTCCCGAAGGACTGCTGGATCTGTGAAGGTCGACATCGTCTCGATCTTCCCGGACTACTTCGCCCCGCTCGACCTCTCGCTGATCGGCAAGGCGCGGAGCACCGGGACGCTCGATCTCACCGTGCACGACCTGCGCACCTGGACCCATGACGTGCACCGGACGGTGGACGACAGCCCGTACGGCGGCGGCCCCGGCATGGTGATGCGCCCGGAGCCGTGGGGCGAGGCGCTGGACGCGGTCGCCGCACCCGGGGCGACCCTGGTCATCCCGTCCCCGGTCGGCCGCCCGTTCACCCAGGCCGACGCGTACGAGCTGGCCGCGCTGCCGCACCTGGTCTTCGCGTGCGGCCGGTACGAGGGCATCGACCAGCGGGTGATCGACGACGCCGCGGACCGGATGCCGGTGCGCGAGGTCTCCCTCGGCGACTACGTGCTGTTCGGTGGCGAGGTCGCGGTCATCGTGATCATGGAGGCGATCACCCGGCTGCTGCCCGGCGTGCTCGGCAACGCGGACTCGCTGACCGAGGAGTCCCACGCGGCCGGCCTGCTGGAGGCCCCGGTCTACACGAAGCCGGCGGCCTGGCGGGAGCGCGAGGTGCCGGACGTGCTGCGGTCCGGGGATCACGGGCGGATCGCCCGGTGGCGCCGTACCGAAAGCCTCTTGCGCACCTCGGCCCGGAGGCCGGACCTCTTCGCCTCCTACCCTTCCGAGAATCTGGACAAGAAGGATCGGAAGGCGCTGGCCGAGGCCGGATTGGAGCTCCCGCCACCCGGTGTGGCAAAGTAGGGAGGTTGCCGTCTCGCCTCACGCCGTGCGGTGCGACGAGGACCCCCTGATGTCGCGGGGGGTCAGAAGTACTCATCCGCGCGCCGAACACCCGGTGCGCTTTAGTTCTACAAGGATGCAGCGATGAACACGCTGGATGAGCTCGACTCCCAGTCGCAGCGCACCGACCTCCCCGACTTCCGCGCCGGTGACACCCTCAAGGTGTACGCCCGGGTCGTCGAGGGCAACCGTTCCCGTGTCCAGGTCTTCCAGGGCGTCGTTATCGGTCGTCAGGGCAGTGGCCTGCGCGAGACCTTCAAGATCCGCAAGATCAGCTTCGGTGTCGGCGTCGAGCGGACCTACCCGTTCAACAGCCCGGTGATCGACAAGATCGAGGTCGTCACCCGTGGTGACGTCCGCCGCGCCAAGCTCTACTACCTGCGTGAGCTGCGGGGCAAGAAGGCCAAGATCAAGGAGCTTCGCGAGAAGCAGACTGTCTGAGCCTCTCAGATTCGGCACAGCGGCGAGGGCCTAGGCTGGCTGCTGTGCCGGATGGTGAACCATTCCAGTCCTACCGCCCGTAACTTCCCCTAGTCGGGAAACCCGGGCGGTAGTGCTGTATCCGGGGGCGGTTCGGCCGGTAGGCGTCAGGAGATGCGAAGCGTGGATCCGATGGAAGGCTATCGTCCGTCCCCTCGTCGGCGGTCGATGCTCAGCAGGCGCAAGGAGATGCCGCTCTGGCAGGAGTTGCCGCTGCTGCTGGTGGTGGCGTTCTGCCTGGCCGTGCTCATCCGGACATTCCTGGTCCAGGCGTTCTACATCCCCTCCGGGTCGATGCAGAAGACGCTGGAGCTCAAGGACCGGGTGCTGGTCAACAAGGTCGTCTACGACATGCGCGACCCGCTGCGCGGCGAGATCGTGGTGTTCCGCGGCACCGACAACTGGGCGCCCGAGGTCACCGAGCCGGTCAGCAACACGTTCGGGGCGAAACTCGGCCGGACCATCGGCGACCTGGTCGGGGTCAGCCGTCCCGGTGAGCGGGACTTCATCAAACGGGTGATCGGCCTTCCGGGTGACATCGTCGCCTGCTGTGATGACCAGGGCCGGATCACGGTCAACGGGGTCGGCATCGACGAGCCTTACATCGCCGACGGCTACAACTCCGACCTGAGTCAGCCCCCGATCGCCGGTCAGTGCACCAGCCGGAAGTTCGCCGCGGTCACCGTGCCGGCCGGGCAGATGTTCGTGATGGGCGACCATCGCCAGGTCTCCCAGGACGCCCGCTGCCAGGGTCCGGTCCCGATCGAGAACGTGATCGGGCGCGCGTTCGTGACCGTCTGGCCGAGCAGCAGATTCACCGGCCACGACGTCCCGGACGTCTGGAAGCAGTACGCGCAGGACCATCCGACCGCCGCGCTCGGGCCCGCGGGACCGCAGCCGCGACAGGATCCCCAGGTGGCCGGGAGCATTTTCCCGTTGTTGTTGACCGCCGCCCTGTCCGCGCGTTCCGGCATGAGATTCATAAGCCGACGACGTAGGCTCCGAGCGTGATTGACGAGCAGACCGAAAAGCGCCGGGGATCCTTCTGGCGCGAGCTTCCCATTCTGCTGGGCGTGGCCATCCTGGTCGCCGTCCTGGTGCGCGCGTTCGTGTTGCAGACGTTCTACATCCCGTCCCCCTCGATGGAGCACACGCTGAACGTGTGGGACCGGGTGCTCGTCAACAAGCTCGTCTACGACTTCCGGGATCCGAAGCGCGGCGAGATCATCGTCTTCAAGGCGCCGACCGAGTGGCAGTCCGGCACCGAGGGTGAGGACTTCATCAAGCGGGTTATCGGCACCCCCGGTGACCACCTGGTCTGCTGCGACACCCAGAACCGTCTGGTGATCAACGGGCACTCGCTGGACGAGCCGTACATCTACACCGACGCGGACGGCAACCGGAACCAGGTGGCGGACGAGAAGTTCGACATCACCGTCCCGGCCGGGCGCCTCTGGGTGATGGGCGACCACCGCGAGGCCTCCGGTGACTCGCTGGAGCACTACGAGCAGAGCACCGCGGCCGACGAGGCCGGCAAGATCCAGGACGCGACGATCACCATCGACTCGGTGGTCGGGCGGGCGTTCACCATCTTCTGGCCGGCGGGCCGGGCGACCTGGCTGACGGTGCCCGATACGTACAACGACGTCCCGGACGCCGCGGCCCGTTGAGAGGGCGGTTCGAAAGATCCATCCCGGGCGCTTAGGCTTGACCGGTGACCGAGTCGAACCAGCCCGCCATCGCGCGCCGTGCCGGCCGGGTGCTCCTGGTCGATCTGGCCGGGCGCGCCCTGCTGCTGCACGGCGGCGATCCGGCCCGGCCGGGGATGCGCTGGTGGTTCACCCCGGGCGGCGGGCTGGAGCCGGGCGAGAGCACGGTCGAGGCGGCCGCCCGCGAGCTCTTCGAGGAGACCGGGCTGCGGGTCGCCGGCCCGGCCGAGCTGGGCGCCCCGATCCGGCACGAGCGGGCCGAGTTCTCCTACAACGGTCGCGACTACGTGCAGACGCAGGACTTCTTCCTGTTCCGGGTGGCCGACTGGCAGGTCGACACCGCGGGGATGGACGAGGAGGAGAAGCTCACCATCATCGAGCACCGGTGGTGGTCGGCGGCCGAGATCGAGGCCAGCGACGAGCTGATCTATCCGGTGGACCTGGCGGCGTTGCTCCGGTCGCAGCAGGTCGACGGGGTCTCGGGCGGGGCTCACGACGTACCGGAAGCGGGTTTGTGATGTTTGCTCCGCCCCGCACGGTGGTCCGGCGCGAAGCCGGGCTCTACGCCCTGGAACAGGCCTTGCAGCGGCGCGGCTTCGAGCACGTGGCCGGCGCCGACGAGGCCGGCCGCGGCGCGTGCGCCGGTCCGCTGGTCGCGGCCGCGGCGATCCTGCCCGCGGGCAAGCGCGGCGAGGTGCCCGGCCTGGCCGACTCCAAGCTGCTCACCGCGGCCGCCCGCGAGCGGGTGTATGACGAGGTCGTCGCCCGCGCGCTGGCCTGGTCCGTGATGATCATCCCGCCCACCGAGGTGGATGCCCGCGGCCTGCACGTCTGCAACCTGGCGGCGATGCGGCGGGCACTGGCCTCGCTGACCGTCCGGCCGGATTATGTGCTGACCGACGGCTTCCCGGTGGACGGGCTGGGCGTGCCCGGCCTGGCGGTGTGGAAGGGCGACCGGGTGGCGGCGTGCGTCGCGGCGGCGAGCGTGCTGGCCAAGGTCACCCGGGACCGGCTGATGGTGGAGTTGCACGACAAGTTCCCGGATTACGGCTTCGCCGTGCACAAAGGTTATATAACGGACGAGCACAGCGCCGCACTGCTGCGGCACGGTCCCTGCACCGAGCACCGGTTCTCGTATGTGAACGTGGCCGCCGCCTCGGGCCGGGTCAACGTGCCGCCACGGGCCAGACGGCCCGTTCCGGCGCCGGTGCCGTCCCTGTTCGATGTTTCCGTTACCGAGCCGCTGCTGCTTCCGGTCGCGGCTGAGGGTACCGTCGGCGTGGCGTCGGGCGAGCAGCCTCAGCCGTCGCCGTCGGTGGGGGAAGATGAGGCCATGGAGGGCGAGACACGATGAGCGCAGAGGATCTCGAGAAGTACGAGACCGAGATGGAGCTGCAGCTCTACCGGGAGTACCGCGACATCGTCCGCCAGTTCTCCTACGTCGTGGAGACCGAGCGCCGGTTCTACCTGGCCAACCAGGTGGACCTGCACGTGCGTAACTCCGACGGCGAGGTGTATTTCGAGGTCGAGATGCACGACGCCTGGGTCTGGGACATGTACCGTCCGGCCCGGTTCGTCAAGAACGTGCGGGTGATGACGTTCAAGGACGTGAACGTCGAGGAGCTGGAGAAGCCGGACATCTCGCTGCCGGATGACGCCAACTTCGGCGGCTGACGGGTTTTCCACACCGCGAGGTTGTCCACAGGGCGGGTCGCCGGCCGGGTGACGGCTGGCCAGACTCGCCCGCATGTTCCTCTTCTGGGCTCTTCTCCTGGCCGCGATGCCGATCGCCGGCCCCTGGTCGTGGCCGCTGACCCCGGCACAGGTGACCCGGCGCTTCGAGGCGCCACCGGCGCCGTGGCTGCCCGGGCATCGCGGGGTCGACCTCGGCGGCACGCCCGGCGACACCGTCCGGGCCGCCGCGGGCGGGACGGTCGTCTTCGCCGGCCCACTGGCCGGGCGCGGGGTGGTCAGCGTCGCCCACGCGGGCGGCCTGCGCAGCACCTATGAGCCGGTCACGGCGGCCGTCACGGTCGGCGACCCGGTGCGCGCCGGGGAGCCGCTCGGCACCCTGGTCGCCGGGCATCCCGGCTGCCCGGTCGCCGCCTGCCTGCACTGGGGCGTCCGGCGCGGGGCGGATTACCTCGACCCGCTCACCCTGCTCGGGCTCGGCCGGGTCCGGCTCCTACCAATGCCAGGCGCTGAGCAGGGCGGGCAGCCGGTCGGCCAGGTGATGATATTCCTCCGGCCGGTTGTAGATCTGCGCGCTCAACCGCAGCAGACCCCGCCCGCCCCACGCGTTGACCTGCGTCTCCACGCCCAGCTTGTCGGCGATGTGCCCACGCAGCGCGTGCGCCTCCGGGATGGTGGTGGCCACGCCGGCCGGCAGCGGCACGATCCGCATCGACACCCCCGCGCCGGGCTCCGGCAGGTCCGCCGGCGCGAGGCCGAGGGCTTCGCCGAGAACCCGTTGCCCGTACGCCGCGAGCCGCACGTTGTGCTCCCGGATCGCGTCCAGTCCCAGCGTGCGCATCGCGAAGACGCCCGCCGGCGCGGCCAGCCACGGGGTGTAGTCGAGCGTCCCCTGGAACTCGACCGACAGCGGAAAACCCTGGTCGTGCTCCCACGAGACGACCAGCGGGTCGATCCGCCGCCGCCACTCCGGGGCGACCACCAGCAGCGACGTGCCGCGCGGCGCCCAGGCCCACTTGTGCAGATTGCCGACCCAGAAGTCGGCGCCGATCTCGGACACGTTCACCGGCAGCATGCCGGGCACGTGCGCGCCGTCGACGAAGACCGGGATGCCCTGGGCACGGGCCTCCGCCACGATCTGCCGGACCGGGAGGAGCGTGGCGGTGGCCGAGGTCAGCTGGTCGATGATGAGCAGCTTCGTGCGGCCGGGGCGCAGCGCGGTCCGGACCCGGGCGACGATCTCCGGCCCGGAAGCGCCCAGCGGCACCGCGACCGTGCGCGCGGTCGCGCCCGTCCGCCGGCACTCCCGCCGCACCGCCATCGCGACCGCGCCGTAGGTGTGATCCGTGAGCAGCACCTCGTCCGAGCCGCCCAGGCCGGCCGACTGCAGCACCAGGCTGACCGCGGTCGTGGTGTTCGTGGTCAGCGCGCTGCCGTCCGGGTCGGCGCCGAGGAACGCGGCCAGATGCCGTCGGGTGTGGACGATCCGGTCCAGCAGCCCGACGCCGAAGAAGCGCATCGGATTCAGGTCCATCTCGTCGCGGAGCCGTTGCTGGGCGCGCTGCACGGTGATCGGGAGCGCCCCGAACGAGCCGTGGTTGAGGTAGGAGACCGCCGGGTCCAGGGAGAACAGGAGCCGGGCGCCGGGAATGGGCGGCGGTGGATCTTCGGCGCTCATGGTCTCCGATCGTACGGTGTTCAGGCCCGTGGATGGGCCTGATTGAAAGCGGCACGCAGCCGCTCGGTGGAGACGTGAGTGTAGATCTGGGTGCTCGACAGGGAGCTGTGGCCGAGCAGTTCCTGGACGGCGCGCAGGTCGGCGCCGCCGTCGAGCAGGTGGGTGGCGGCGGAGTGGCGCAGGTCGTGGGGTTTGGTGTGGGGGAGGCCGGCGAGCTGGGCGGCGGCGGAGACTATTCGGCGGACGACGGTGGGTTGTAGGCGGGCGCCCTTTAGTCCTAGGAACAGGGGGTCTCCGGCTTTCTTCGCCTTTCCCTGGTTCGGGCGGGCCACGCGGTTTGCGGCGGCCGATGCTGGGCGGGCTGCGCTGTTGGCGGTGGCTGGCGTCGGGCGGGCTGCGTTGTTCGCGTTGTTCGCGGTGGCAGACGCTGGGCGGGCTGCGTTGTTCGCGGTGGCCAGTGCCGGGCGGCCGAGGCGGAGCCAGGTGGCGAGGGCGTCGCGGGCCGGGTGGCCGTAGGGGACGGCGCGCTCCTTGCCGCCCTTGCCGAAGACCCGGACCACCTGCCGAGTGTGATCGATATCGGACTGGTCGAGGTTGCAGAGCTCGCTGACGCGGATTCCGGTCGCGTAGAGGAGTTCCAGTACTGCTCGGTCCCGGATCGCTTCCGCGTTGTCCGCGGCCTGGTCCGGGTGATCGCTTTCGTCGGCCCGGTAGGTGGTGTCGGGCGCTTGGTCGTCTTCCAGGGCGCCTTCCAGGGCATCTTTTAGGGCGCTTTTTGGTGCGTTTTCTGAGGCGGTGCCGGGTTCGGGGGCGTTTCTTGGGGCCGGGCGGGAGCCGGGGGCGGTGACCAGGGCGGCGGCCTGGTCGGCGCGGAGGACGTGGGGTAGGTCGCGGTGGGCGCGCGGGCTGGCCAGACCGGCGCCGGCGTCGGCGGGGGCGAGGCCGATGCGGTGCGACCATGCGGTGAAGGTCCGGGCCGCTGCGGCACGACGGGCCTGCGACGTACGGGCGGCGCCCTCGCCCAGCCGGGCCGCCAGCCATCCGCGGAGCACCGTGAGGTCCAGGTCGTCCACTGTCGTGCAGCCCTGGTCGGCGGCGTGCGCGAGCAGCGAGACGACGTCGCCCAGGTAGGCCCGGACGGTGTGCGCCGAGCGGTCCTCGACGACCGCGAGGTGATGCCCGAACCGGTCCACGGCGTCGCGCAGGGCCGGGGGCAGCGCTTCGTGCAGCTCGGTCACACGCTTCGTTCTCGGCCGGCGGCGATAGGCGTCCACGATGTTCAGTGTGCCCCGCGCCCAGCCGATATCGGCGCTGCGTTCAGCCGCCATCCGAGTCGTCGAGCTTTTCCCGGCGCTCTGCCTTCATCCGAGTCGTCGAGCTTTTCCCGGCGCCCGGCCGTCATCCGAACAGTCTGGCTCTTGCCAGCGCGCGGCCACCATCTGAGCGATCCGCCGCCCGACGGGCGCATCCGCGCTCCGATTGGCTCGGGCGACACTGGCGTTGCGCGCGTCTATTGCGCGGGCGGGCGTTCTTGTCGTACCCCGTCCCTATGGTGCTGGAATGCGGCTTGGTTGGTCAGGGGCGGGTGAGCTGGACGCGGTCGGCGGGGTGGACCGTCTCCACACCCTCCTGCGTGGTGACCACCAGGACCGGCACGCCCTCGCCGAGGCGGTATTTCCGTCGCTCGGCGTCGGTCGGCATCCGGGCGCCGGCCCGCTCGCCGCGGGCCAGGGCGATGACCTGCACCGGCTCCGGCACCCGGACGAATGTCCCACGTGGCCGGTCGACCGTGACGAGCCCCTCGGTCCGCAGCTGCCCGATCGCCTGGCGCACCGTGGTCCGGCTGATCCCATAGTCCTGAGCCAGCCGCAGCTCACTGGGCAGCGGCTCACCCGGCCCCAACTCGCCGGACTGGATACGATCCCGCAGCAGGTCAGCAAGCTGTCGAAAGACCGCCCGGTCCGCCGAATGATCGATCATGGCAAGTATTTTACGTGACCACGATGATCCGTCACGTTGTACCTACAGCCCAATGAAACTATGATGGACCCACCGCCCCGCAGCGGCCCAGCCACCCCGGGACGGAAGAGCGGGCGACGGTTTTGCCAGGCCGGTCCAACGCGACTGCTGGGCGCGACCGCCGCCCGCTCGCCACCCTCGCCCACCCTCAGCCACCGGGACTCCACCCCAGCCAGCCCCGCCGCTCCGGCCAGCCCCGCTCCAGGCAGCCGACTCCGACTCCGGTCAGCCGACTCCGACTCCGGTCAGCCGACTCCGACTCCGGCCGCCCGGCACAGTTCGCTCGGCACAGCTCTCCCGGATGGTTCAGCTAACGCGCCGCATGTCCGGCTCCGCCGCACGCCAGGCTCGGCCCTGCCCAGTCCAGGCCGCGGCCCAACGTGGCCCGGCCGCCGACGCCAACTGTGGCCGCTCGGGCTGTGCGTGTGCTCGTTGCGCTGGCCGTGCCCAACCTCGCCTGCGCTGCCCGCGTCGTGTGCGAGGGCTGCCTCCCGGTCGAGGTTGGGCAGTGGCTGATCAGGAGGGATGGCGGCTGGTCAGGAGGGTTTTGTCAGGCCCAGGCCAGGAAGCGTTCGTACAGGTTCACCGGCTCGTCGACGGCCATGTCCTCAAGGGCCTCGTACATCTGATTCGACATGTAGATCCGCAGCAGCGACGGGAAAGCGCGGTACTCGTACAGGAGTTTGGCCCGCGCGTCGGAGCACGGCCAGGCGCCGCCGCAGATGCGGCAGTTCCAATCCGGCCGGTCGTGCAGGTGTTCGGCTTCTTGTGCGGTGGTCAACGGTGCCCCCGAATCCGGCCGGGCCCGTCGTGGCCGTCCCGTGTCCGTGGCTTCCCTCCGAAGGCCCGGATCCGCGAGCTCATGCCCGGCGGTGCCCCTCAGTAATTTCGCTTACGCCTCACGCGCCGGTCGGCCCCCGGCGCCAAAGTTCCTTGATGTGCTGCTCAGCGCTGGTGGCGACGGCGGTGCAAATGGTTCTTGAACGGGTCGTTGCAGACCGTCCGATGCCGCTGCCCGGGCGTCAGGTTCCCGGCGCGTCCCACGTTCGCCTCCAGGTGCCTGGTCCGCGGCCGCGGCACCGAAGCTCGCCCCACCGGCCGCCCGTCCTGCCCGCCCGCTGTCTCCCCAGGCCCTCCCCGAACCGCGCGCTGCCCGCCGCCCGCGCCCGCCTCCGCACCGCCCGCGCCCGCCTCCGCACCGCCCGCGCCCGCCTCCGCACCGCCCGCGTCTGCACGGCCCGCGTCCGCACCGCCCGCGTCCGCACGGCCCGCGTCTGCACCGCCGGCCTCCGCACCGCCCGCGTCCGCCCACGCACCTGTATCTCCGCCGCCCTCGCTTGGCCGCCCACCCATCTCTCCATTGCCCCCGTCTGGCCGCGGACCAGCCTCTCCGCTGCCCCCGTCTTGGCCGGAGTCGCCGCCGCCTTGGCCGGGGTCGCCTCCGTCCCGGGCGGGGGCGGCGCCGTCCCGGCCGGGGGAATGGTTGTCATGCGGATCGTCGGTCTCGCGCTCGGTGGACACCGGCCGCCCGTTGTGGACGCCCGGGCCCTGGCGCTGCCGGGGAACCTCCACCCGCGGCGGCGCCGACAGCCGGGGCTTTTGCCGGTCCGGAGACGCATTGTCGGAATGGGCGACCACGGCCCGGCGCTGCGGAGCGTCCCCCGGCGGGTAGGGCTTCGCCGGCGCCGGCACCAAACGGTCGATGCACGGGGCCTTCAGGCCGCAGCGGCAGCGGCGCCACAGAGTCCGCCAGTCGCGACGATGACGTGGGGAAAAAGGCACCTGTCCAGTTGTCATGCGACGTCTAGTCATGGCGGAGATCCTAGTGAACGTACGACTAGCTGTCTCCCGCCAACCTGCTGAGCGCCTAATAGTCCCGCGCCTACGGTCGATCATGTGGGAGTGAAGCCGATCCGCCTCATGGGCGCACACGAGATCCGTATCCGCCTGGGCGGTGTGAGCCGTCAGCGGGCGTACCAGATCACCAGCCGTGCGGACTTTCCCAAGCCGGCTGCCGATCTGGCTCAGGGCAAGGTGTGGCTGACCGAGGACGTCGAGGCCTGGATGAAGGTCCACCGTCGTGACCTGGATGAATCCGAGGACTGATCGCCTCTGTTCGGTACGCGACGGCCGGCGCGCGCCAAGCGTCCCGGCCGCCGCGTGACCCCGCGACCCTGACACAAAGTTTCCGCAATGATTCGCGGTGAAAGCCGTGGTGGGGACCGTGGTGAAGGGTGGGACCGCGGCCGGCCTGGTCCACTGCGGACGATCCGCTTCGCGGCGGGAACAGCGACATTCCGGGCGCCGGAGAACTTCGAGGATTTCCCCCGAACGGGTGACGGAGTCCACGTGACTAACCACCCCGCCGCGCGAGCGTGATTCCGGACTCGGTCCGCACCACCAAACCCGCGGCCTCCAACAGGGACAGACGCCGGAGCACCGTCCGCAGATCCAGCCGCGCCTCGGCCGCGATCTCCTCCGCGCTCACCGCCCCGCGCCGGGGCAGCGCCTCCATGATCAGCGCCGACTCCTCGTCCAGCCGGTCCCGGACCCGCTCGCGCCCGCGCGGCGGCGGCTCCAGGTACTCGCCGATCCGGCCGACCTCCTCCAGCACGTCGGCGACCGAGGTGACCAGCCGCGTGTACGGATGTTTCCGCAACAACTCGTGGCAGCCCACCGACATCGCCGAGGTCACCGGCCCCGGCACGACCATCGCGGGCCGGTCCAGGGCCAGCACCCGGCTCATCGTCTGGGTGGCGCCACTGCGCGCCGCGGCCTCGACCACGACCGTGCCCGCGGTGGCCGCCGCGATCACCCGGTTCCGGATCAGGAAGCGGTGCCTCAGCGGCTCGGCGCCCGGTGGCCACTCACTGATCAGCAGACCGCGCTCGGCGATCTGGGCGAACATCTCCGCATTCAGTACGGGGTACGGCCGGTCCACGCCACAGGCCAGCACGGACACGGTCACGCCGTCGGCGGCGAGCGCCGCCCGGTGAGCCGCCGCGTCGATCCCGCAGGCGCCGCCCGACACCACGGTCCAGCCCTTCTCGGCCAGTCCGTACGCCAGATCGTTGGTCACGTAGGTCCCGTATCCGGTCGACGCCCGCGCCCCGACGATCGCCACCGACCGGTCCAGGGCCGCGCCGAGCCGTAGTTCGCCGCGCACCCAGAAGCAGAGCGGCGGCCGGGTGTCCCGGTTCACCCGGGAGCCGCTGTCGATCTCCAGCCTGGCCAGCGCGTCCACCCGGGCCGGCCACTCCGGGTCGGACGGCACCACCAGCCGGGCACCGACCTCGTCGGCCCGGCTCATCGCCTCCTCGGCCATCTGCCGGGCGTCCCCGGCGGCGGTCCGGGCCGAGATCGCCGCCTGCAGCCACTTGTCCGGCAGGTTCCCGGCCAGCAGCCGCTCCAGCGCGGCCGGCGCCCCGACCCGCTGAACCAGCGTCCAGACCGCCCGATTCCCCGGCTCCGCCAGCCAGGTGAGCGCCGCCCTGGCCATCCGATCGGCGTGACTCCCGGGCTCGCTCATCGCGCCACCTGCGAATCGGCGCCGGGCAAGGCGGCAAGTGAGTCCGCGACGCCGTCCGGGGTGCCGGAGGAAGGCACGTCAGCGAGCCACAGCCGCTTGGCCGAGGTCACCGCGGCGGCCGGTCCGGTGATGCCGGTCCGCAACTGCAGTGCTTCCGCCACATCCTCCCCGCGGGGCCGGTCGCGCCCGTCGAGGTCGGCGATGGTCCACGCCAGCCGCAGCACCCGATCGAATCCTCGTGCCGAGACCGTTCCCCGATCCAGCGCGGTCCGCAGCGCCGCGGTGTCCTTGGCGGGCAGCAGCCAGGGTGGCCGCCGCAGGCGTGGTCCCGGCACCTCGGCGTTGACCTGCCATCGGTACTCCTTCCAGCGTTCTGCGGCGGCGTCCCGGGCTCGGCGGACGCGGGCCGCGACAGCCGTGGAGGACTCGGCCGGCACCGTTGTCGTGATCAACTGCGCGGCTCGCATCGGGAGGAGGTCGACCTTCATGTCGATCCGGTCCAGCAGGGGCCCGGAGAGCCTGCCCAGGTAGCGGCGTCGCACGACGGGACTGCAGGTGCAGCGCTGATCCGCGGTGGCGCACGGGCAGGGGTTGGAGGCCATCACCAACTGAACCTGCGCGGGGTATTCGGTCGTGCCGCGGGACCGGGCCAGCACGACCCGCCCGCTCTCCAGCGGCTGCCGCAACGCCTGCAGCGTGCTCCTCGCGATTTCGGGGGCCTCGTCCAGGAACAAAACGCCCCGATGGGCCAGGGAGAGCGCCCCGGGGCGGGCCAGCCCGCTGCCCCCGCCGATCAGCGCCGCGAGACTGGAGCTGTGGTGTGGGGCCTGGTAGGGCGGCTGCCGCACCAGGCCGATGTCCGGCGGGAGCACCCCCGCGATCGACTGCAACGCGGTGACCTCGAGCGCTGCCTCGTCGTTCAGGGCGGGCAGGATCGACGGGAGCCGTTCCGCGAGCATCGTCTTGCCCGCGCCGGGCGGCCCCAGCAGCGCGAGATGGTGGCCGCCCGCGGCGGCGATCTCCAACGCGTACCGCCCGAACGACTGGCCGGCGACGTCGGCCAGATCGGGGCCGGTGTGGGCCGGCGGCGGCGATTCCGGCGGTGGTTCGAGCAGCTGGTCGGCACCGTTCACGAAGTCGACCAGGCGGCGCAGCGAGTCGACGGCGCGCACGGTCACCCCGGGCACCACGGTCGCTTCGCGGGCGTTGGCCAGCGGCACGATCACCCGGGTGATTCCGGCCCGGGCGGCGGCCGCCACCATCGGGAGCACACCGCGCACCGGGCGGACCGCGCCGTCCAGGCCCAGCTCGCCGAGGAGGACGACGCCCTCCAACGGCTCGGCGGGGAGATCGCCGGCCCCGGCGAGCAGAGCCGCCGCGATCGCCAGATCGAAGCTGCTGCCGTGCTTCGGCAGTGCGGCCGGCAGCAGATTCACCGTGATGCGGCGATTGGGCCACTCGCGGCCGCTGTTGACCACCGCCGCGCGGACCCGATCCCGGGCCTGGTGCAGGGCGGCGTCCGGCAGGCCGGTCAGCACCACGGTGGGCAGGCCTTGGGAGAGGTCGGCTTCGACCTCGACCAGGCGGCCGCCGACGCCGACCAGGCCCACGCAGAGCACTCGGGCATAACTCATCAGAACGCCGCCCGAATGTGCACCACCCGGCTGGCCCCCCGCGGCTGCGGCAGCACCTCCACCACGTCGAACCGGATCCGCGGCGCGTACGTCCCGGACTCGGCCAGCCACCGCAGCGCCAGCTGCCGCAACTTCTTGACCTTCCGCGGGTCGACCGCGGCGGCCGGTGGCCCGAAGGTTCCCGTCCGCCGTGTCTTGACCTCGCAGAACACCACGTCGTCCCCGTCCCGCAGGATCAGGTCGACCTCGCCGTCCGCGCATCGCCAGTTGCGGGCCAGGATGCGCAGCCCGTGTTCCTCCAGATGCCGGGCGGCGAGTCGTTCGCCGTACGCCCCGATCGCCTGCCGCTGAGTCGTCATGCCGCGGACCGTGGCAGGAACGGCCGCCCGCGACGACCCGGCCTGTGGACAGAGCGTCACTGTGGATTCCCGAACGGTCACCGATGAGGTGTGATATGTGCCTGGCTGTGGCCTGAACGCCCGCGGTCGCCTACGGTGCGAATCCGTGGAGCATCGTTACGCGGACGAGTCCGCCCCGAGCTGGTACTCCGGCAGCCGGTACACCGATCCACCCCGGTACCCGAACGAGCCGGAGGCCTCCGGCTCGCACGCGCTGCGGGAGGACGCCTACGACACCGGCGGTGTCCGGCTGCCCGAGCAGCGCCCCGCCGAGCCCGAGCCGCGCGGCCCGTACGAGTCCGGCCGCATCCCGATCCGCGGCCCGGAGTACCCGACGATCCCGCCGCCTCCGCCGCAGCCCCAGCGGCAGCGGGAGTTGCCGCCGGCCCCGCCGCCGGTCCCGAACGAGCCGACCGCCCTGGCCCCGCCGGTCACCGCGAAGCGCCGCCCGCTCTCGTCGGTGATCGTGGCGATCGGGGTGCTCGTCCTGTTCGTCCCGGTGCTGCGGCTGCTGATGACCGCCACGTTCGCCGCCAAGCCGACGGCCGGTGGGATCGTCCCCGCGGTCCTGCTCACGCTCGGCCTGGCGCTCACCGGCTTCGGCCTGTTCGCGGCGGCCGGGAGCGGCGCCGTGCGGACGGATCGCAGTGCGTGGTTGCGCACGCCCACGGCGTACGTGCCAATTGGTTTGATCTTGCTCTTGGCCGCAGGCCTGGCAGTTTCCTGAGCGAAGCGGCCGGCAAACGGGCCGGGGCTTGCCAAAAATCGGGTTGGCGTATGCTTGGACCCGGCGACCGCCCACGCGGTCGACCTCGCGCGCCCTCCGACCGTCCCGATCGCTGTTCCTGGCGAGCCGGTTCGGCGGCAACGGCCCTCCCTGGTCCCGATGATCTTCGGGCCCGACTGCGGCCGCTGACCGGGCGCCAGGATGCTCACCGCCGGTGAGCGTGACAACCAGGGCAGATCAGGGAGCACCACCATGGCCGTTGTGACCATGCGTCAGCTGTTGGAGAGCGGTGTCCACTTCGGGCACCAGACCCGCCGCTGGAACCCGAAGATGAAGCGCTTCATCTTCACCGAGCGTAACGGCATCTACATCATCGACCTGCGCCAGACTCTCGAGTACATCGAGAAGGCGTACGCCTTCGTGCGGGACACCGTCGCCGAGGGTGGTCACATCCTCTTCGTCGGCACCAAGAAGCAGGCGCAGGAGGCCATCGCCGAGCAGGCGACGCGGGTCGGCCAGCCGTACGTGAACCACCGTTGGCTCGGCGGCATGCTGACCAACTTCCAGACCGTTTACAAGCGCCTTCAGCGGATGAAGGAGCTCGAGGGCCTGGGTGACCTGACCGGCACCGCCGCGGGTTACACCAAGAAGGAGACCCTCCAGCTCTTCCGTGAGAAGACCAAGCTCACCAAGACCCTCGGTGGCCTCCGGGACATGACCAAGACGCCGTCGGCGATCTGGGTCGTGGACACCAAGAAGGAGCACATCGCGGTCGACGAGGCCCGCAAGCTGGGCATCCCGGTCATCGCGGTGCTGGACACCAACTGTGACCCGGACGAGGTCGACTTCCCGATCCCGGGCAACGACGACGCGATCCGCTCGGCCGAGCTGCTGACCCGGGTCATCGCGACCGCGGTCGCCGACGGCCTGATCCAGCGTTCCGGCCGCAACCGCGGTGACGCGGACGCGAAGCCCGAGGCGGGCACCGTCGCCGCCGGCGAGCCGCTGCCCGAGTGGGAGCGGGACCTCTACGAGGGTGCCGAGAAGAAGGCCGACGAGCCCGCTGCCGTCGTCGCCGCCGAGCCGGCTGCCGCCGCTGAGCCGGTCGCTGCCGAGCCGGCCGCTGTCGCCGAGCCGGTTGCCGCCGTCCCGGCCGAGTAAGTCAACCGACGTGCTTCCGGCCGCCGCCGTCAAAGGCGGCGGCCGTTTTCCCGACTGACATCGAGAGAAGAGTCATGGCTAACTACACCGCCGCGGACGTGAAGAAGCTCCGCGAACTCACCGGTGCCGGCATGATGGACTGCAAGAAGGCGCTCGAGGAGTCCGCGGGCGACTTCGACAAGGCCGTCGAGTTCCTGCGCATCAAGGGTGCGAAGGACGTCGGCAAGCGCGCCGGCCGGACCGCCGCCAACGGCATCGTCAGCCACTCCGGTGGGGCTCTGCTCGAGCTGAACTGTGAGACTGACTTCGTCGCCAAGACCCCGGACTTCGTCGCGCTGGGTCAGCGCTTCGTCGAGTTCGGCGAGGCCAACAAGATCGCCGACGCCGCCGGGCTGCTCGCCGCGACGCTGGAGGACGGCAAGACCGTCGCCGACATCGTTCAGGAGTACGCCGCCAAGATCGGTGAGAAGATCGTGGTGAACCGCTTCACGATCCTCGACGGCACCGTCGCGGTCTACCTGCACCGCAAGGCGCAGGACCTGCCGCCGCAGGTCGGCGTGCTGGTGGAGTACACCGGCAAGGACGACGAGGCCGCCGACGCGGATGCCCGTGGCATCGGCATGCAGGCCGCCGCGATGCGGCCGAAGTACCTGACCCGCGAGGACGTCCCGGCCGAGGTCGTCGAGTCCGAGCGCCGGATCGCCGAGCAGACCGCTCGCGAGGAGGGCAAGCCCGAGCAGGCGATCACCAAGATCGTCGACGGCCGGGTGAACTCCTTCTTCAAGGACTTCGTCCTGCTGGAGCAGGCTTCGGTCGTCGACAACAAGAAGACGGTCAAGCAGATCGCCACCGAGGCGGGCATCGAGATCACCCGGTTCGTCCGGTACGAGGTCGGCCAGGAGTAAGGCACCACAAAGCAATGGCACGGGAGGTCGGGTACGCGATTGAGCGTCCGGCCTCCCGGTCGCATAAGGTCTCCTGCAGAAAGTGAAGGGAAGGCGGGTCTCATGACGATGGTGACCGAGCAGTCCGCCACGGTTGAGGATCAGGACCCGCAGACCATGAGGCCGCGCCGGGTCGTGCTCAAGCTGTCCGGCGAGGTTTTCGGTGGTGGTGCGGTCGGCGTCGATCCCGATGTGGTGCAGGCGCTGGCCAAGCAGATCGCCACGGTGAACCGGCGCGGCATTCAGGTTGCCGTGGTGGTCGGTGGCGGCAACTTCTTCCGCGGCGCCGAGCTGCAGAAACGCGGTATGGACCGGAACCGCGCCGACTACATGGGCATGCTCGGGACGGTGATGAACTGCCTGGCCCTCCAGGACTTCCTGGAGAAGGAGGGCATCGAGACCCGGGTCCAGACGGCCATCACGATGGCCCAGGTCGCCGAGCCGTACATCCCGCTCCGCGCGATCCGGCACCTGGAGAAGGGCCGCGTCGTGATCTTCGGCGCCGGCGCCGGCATGCCGTACTTCTCCACCGACACGGTCACCGCCCAGCGCGCGCTGGAGATCCACGCCGACATGGTGCTGATGAGCAAGAACGGTGTCGACGGGGTGTACACCGCCGACCCCCGGGTCGACCCGACCGCGCGCAAGCTGGACAACATCACCTTCCAGGAGATCCTCCAGCGCGGGCTGCGGGTGGCCGACCAGGCCGCGTTCAGCCTCTGCGAGGAGAACAAGCTGCCGATGCTCGTCTTCGGCGCGGACGGCGACGACACCATCGTGCGCGCGTGCGCCGGCGAGAAGATCGGCACGCTGATCACCGCGTGAGCCAGCCACCTTCCGTACCCACCCAAGAGAGCGAGGAGAGCCGGTGATCGAGGAAACCCTTTTCGAGGCCGAAGAGAAGATGGACGGTGCGGTCGAGCACGCCAAGGAGGAGTTCGCCGCCATCCGGACCGGGCGGGCCACCCCGGCGATGTTCTCCAAGATCATGGTCGACTACTACGGCGCTCCTACGCCGGTGACGCAGATGGCCTCCGTCGGCGTTCCGGAGCCGCGCATGGTCATCGTCAAGCCGTACGACAGCACCCAGCTCGGCCCGATCGAGCGCGCCATCCGGGACTCGGACCTCGGGGTCAACCCGAACAACGAGGGCACCCAGCTGCGCATCCACCTCCCGCAGATGACCGAGGAACGCCGCCGCGAGATGATCAAGGTGGCGCGTTCCAAGGCCGAGGAGGGCCGGGTCGCGATCCGCAACGTGCGCCGCCGGGCCAAGGAGCAGATCGACAAGCTGGTCAAGGACGGCGAGACCGGCGAGGATGATGGCCGTCGCGCCGAGAAGGAGCTCGACGACGTCACCCACCGGTACGTCGCGGTGGTGGACGAGCTGGTCAAGCACAAGGAAGCCGAGCTGCTCGAAGTCTGATGTCCTACCTCGATCCGCGTGCCGGGCAGATCCCGGGCGAACCGCACGCCGACGCCCTGGCGTACCAGAATCCCGCCTGGCACGCGGACGACGAGCAGGCCAAGCGCGGTCCCGGAAAGCGCCGGGCCGGCCGTGGCCGCAAGCCCGACGGCAAGAGCCGGGCCGGCCGTAACCTGCCCGCCGCGATCGCGGTCGGGCTCAGCCTCGGCCTGGTGGTCCTGGCCTCCCTGCTGATCTGGCCCCCGGCCCTGCTGGGGGTCCTGGTGCTGGCCGCCTCGGTCGGCGTCTGGGAGACCGCCCGCGCGGTGCACGTCACCGGCGCCCGCCCGCCGGTCATCCCGCTGATCGCCGGCACGATCGGCATGACCGGCCTGGCCTGGTACGCCGGGCCGGACGCGCTCACCCTGGGCCTGCTCGCCACGATCGGCGCCGCGGCCCTGTGGCGTCTCGCCGACGGCGCCGCCGCGGTCCGCCGCGACTTCACCTCGATCACGTTGATCGCGGTCTACGTGCCGTTCCTGCTGAGCTTCGCCGCGATGCTGGTGCAGCCGGACGACGGCAAGTGGCGGGTGCTGGCCACGGTGGTCGCCGTGGTGCTCTCCGACACAGGTGGCTACGCCGCCGGCGTGTTCCTCGGCAAGCACCCGATGGCGCCGAAGATCAGCCCGAAGAAGTCCTGGGAGGGCTTCGCCGGCTCGATGACGGCGGCCGCGATCGGCTCCGGCGCGCTGCTGTTCTTCCTGATGGAGGTCCCGGTCTACTACGGCCTGCTGTTCGGCGCGGTGATCTCGATCGTCGCGGTGATGGGCGACCTGGCCGAGTCGATGCTGAAGCGGGACCTCGGCGTGAAGGACATGAGCAACCTGCTGCCCGGCCATGGCGGGCTGATGGACCGGCTGGACTCCATCCTCTTCGCGGTCCCCACGGCCTACCTGCTCTTCGCGATCATCGCGCCGAACTAGCCATGGGCGACGTGCCGGTGGAGCGTGGGAGACTGGATACGCCATGACGATTCTTCCGGTCATCCCGATCAGTCCCGACCAGCCGGACGCGGTGCTCACCCGCCGCCGTCCCAGCATGCCCCCGCGCCACCTCGCCGACCTCGACCTCGCCGCGCGCCAAGCCGCGGTGACCGCGCTCGGCGAGCCGGCCTTCCGGGCCAAGCAGCTCTCCACCCACTACTTCGGCCGCCTGGTGCGTGACGCCGCCGCGATGACCGACCTGCCGTCGGCCACGCGTGACAAGCTCACCTCCGAGCTGCTCCCCACGCTGCTGACCCCGATCCGCGAGCAGGCCTGCGACGACGGCGCGACCCGCAAGACGCTCTGGCGGCTGCACGACGGCGCGCTCGTCGAGAGCGTGCTGATGGGTTATCCGGACCGCGTCACGGCCTGTGTCTCCAGCCAGGCCGGCTGCGGCATGGCCTGTCCGTTCTGCGCGACCGGCCAGCAGGGTCTGACCCGCAACCTGTCGGTGGCCGAGATCGTCGACCAGGTGGTCTATCTCGCCGGGGTGGCCGCCTCGGGCGCGGTGACCGGTTCCCCGCCCCGGCTGTCCCGCGTCGTCTTCATGGGAATGGGCGAGCCGCTGGCCAACTATCCGCGGGTCATCGAGGCCGTTCGGCGCCTGACGACCCCCGCTCCGGAGGGTCTCGGTCTTTCACAACGGCACATCACGGTGTCCACGGTGGGTTTGGTGCCCGCAATGCGCCGGTTGATCGCCGAACAGCTCTCTGTGACTCTTGCGTTGTCACTGCATGCCCCCGATGATGATCTGCGCGATGAGCTTGTGCCCGTCAACCAGCGTTGGAAGGTGGCCGAGGTGCTCGATGCCGCGTTTGATTACGCGGCGCAGACCGGTCGCCGGGTCTCCATCGAATACGCCCTGATCCGGGACGTAAACGATCAGCCCTGGCGTGCCGACCTGTTAGGCCGCCTACTGCACGGCAAGCTTGCCCATGTGAATCTCATCCCGCTCAACCCGACTCCGGGTAGTAAGTGGGATGCCAGTCCGAAACCGGTCGAGCGCGAGTTCGTCCGGCGGCTGCGTGAGGCGGGCGTGTCGACCACGGTTCGCGACACCCGGGGCCGGGAGATCGACGGTGCCTGTGGCCAACTGGCCGCGGGAGAGTTGACGCAGGCGGGCGCAGGGAGCGTCGCAGCCGACGCGGAGGTGGCACAGTGACTGGGCGCAGGTCCCAGCGAGCGGAGTGGGAGACGTTGTGACGAGTCAGGGACAGCGTTTCCGGCGGCGTGCGCTGCGCCGGGGCTACAAGGTCGACGAGGTCGACGCCTTCCTGGACCGGGTCGAGGCGACCCTCTCCGGTGAGCAGGCCGGCCCGCCGGTCGCCGCTCAGGAAGTGCACGACGTCGTCTTCCGGGTGCGTTTCGGTGGCTACGACGAGTGGCAGGTGGACCTGCACCTCGACCGGGTCGAGCGGCAACTCGCCGAGTTCGAGGAGCGTGGCGGCCGCCCGGTCGACCCGATGCGGGACTCGATGCGCGGTGGCCTGTCCGCCGAGCGCTCCGGTGCCATCGATCGCGGCTCCATCGACCGGTCCGGCCCGATCGGCCAGCCCAGCGGCCCGCCCGCGCTCTCCGGCGGCATGCCGCGCAACGGGATGGCCGGCGCCGGCATGGGCATGGGTGGCCCGCAGGGCGGCCCGCCGCCCGGTCCGCCGCAGTTCGGCAACCCGAACCAGCAGCAGCAGTTCGGCAACCCGAACCAGCAGCAGTTCGGCGGTCAGGGGATGAACCCGGGCATGGCGCAGACCGAGCGGCTCCAGATGCCGCCGCAGATGCCGCAGCGCCCGCAGATGCCCCCGCAGGAGCAGTACGGTGGCGGCGGTCGCTACGACGAGCCCACGTCCTACGGTGGCCAGCCCCAGCAGCCGCAGCTCCCGCAGCGCAACGCCCCGCAGGGCTACGAGCAGCAGCCGCCGCAGCAGCAGGGCTACGACGAGCCGACCACGTTCGGCGGCTTCGAGCCCGGCCGGCACGGCCGCACCGACATGACCGCCGAGATGCGGATGCCGGACCGCGACCCGCGCAGTGGTGGCTACGGCGGCCCGCCGCAGATGCCGCAGGGCCCGATGGGTCCGCCGATGCAGCCGCCGCCGTCCGGGATGCCGGGCGACCCGATGGGTGGCCCGCCCGGTGGCTACGGTCAGCCGCCGCAGCAGCAGCAGTCGCACCTGGGCCCGCCGATGGGCGAGCCCGGTGGCGAGCTCTACCGGGTGGACCAGCTGCGCCGGACGTTCCAGCCGCGGCGCTTCGGCAGTGGGTACGACCCGATGCAGGTCGACCGGCTGTTCGAGGGCATCCTGCAGGCGATGACCGGCCGCGGCCCGATGCCGGTGAACGAGAACGACCTGGACATGCTGCAGTTCGGCCTGGTGCCGAACGGGTATTTCGAGGCCGAGGTCGACGCGGCCCTGCGCGAGGTGAAGGACATCCTCCTGCGCGGCGGTCGCCGGTAGGCACAGCGACGACGAAGAAGGGGAGGGCCGGTCGGCCCTCCCCTTCTTTCGCGCTCGTTGAGAAGCTTCAGTCGTTCGGCCGCAGACCGGCCTTGCGCAGCACCGCGTCGCCGATCACGACGGCGACCAGACCGGCCGCGATCAGGACGAGCCACACCTTCTCGGTGTTCCCGGACTGGTTGCCCCAGAGGAACATGAGCAGCACCACAGCGGAGATGATCGCGCCGCGCTGGGCCCGCCGCCGGTTGGTCGGCTTCAACTGGTCCGGGGCGTAGACCTCGCCATGTTCTTCCGCGGACACGTCGGTCCTCCTCGTCGATGATCTGACCGTCGTCCACAGTCTGTCACGGGGTCGCCGGGCGGAAGCTACCAACCCGGCTGTACTTTCGATGCGGCACCAGGCGCCGAAGCAGAGGAGTGACAAGTGCGGATCACGGGCACCGGCCATGCGAGCATGCGGATCGACACGGCCGCCGGCAGCATCCTGACCGATCCGTGGGTGAATCCGGCGTATTTTGCCTCGTGGTTCCCGTTTCCGGACAATTCCCAGCTCGACTGGGAGACCCTCGGCGACGTCGACTACCTGTACGTCTCCCACCTGCACCGGGACCACTTCGACGCGGCGCACCTCAAGCGGTTCATCAGCAAGAAGGCCACCGTTCTGCTCCCGGAGTACCCGACGAGTCAGCTCGAGGACGAGCTGCGTGACCTGGGCTTCACGAAGTTCTTCCGGACGCGGTCGGACGAGGTGCACGAGCTCGACGGCGGCCTCAAGATCATGATCCAGGCGCTGATCAGCCCGACCGACGGCCCGATCGGCGACTCCTCGCTCTGGGTCGAGCACGACGGCATCCGCCTGCTGAACCAGAACGACGCCCGCCCGTCCGACCTGACCCGCTTCACCGAGTTGGGCCACGTGCACGCGCACATGCTGCAGTTCTCCGGCGCGATCTGGTACCCGATGGTCTACGAGCTGCCGGAGAACGCGAAGACCGCGTTCGGCAAGCAGAAGCGGGACCGGCAGTTCGACCGCACCTGGCGCTACATCGACGACCTGAAGGCCGACTTCGTCTTCCCGATCGCCGGCCCGCCGTGCTTCCTCGACGACAGCCTGTGGCAGTTCAACGACATCCACGGTGACGAGGGGAACATCTTCCCCGACCAGTCGGTCTTCCTCTCGGAGTACGCGAAGGTCGGCGGCACCAACGCCGTCGTGCAGCTCCCCGGCAGTGTGACGGTCCTCTCGGACGGCGGCACCACCGAGACGACCACGCACCCGATGCCGGTCGACGAGTTCTTCGCGAACAAGACCGCCCACCTGGAGGAGATGCGGGAGCGCAAGGCCCCGATCATCGCCGCCGAGAAGGCGTCCTGGCGGCACCCGGAGATCGACGTGCTCGGCGCGATGAAGAAGCGGATCGAGCCGCTCCTCGAGGAGTCGATCTACCTGGCCAACGGGGTCGGCGGCCCGGTCCGCTTCGACCTCACCGACTCGTTCGGCCCGGACGGCGAGGTCGTCGAGTCGATCGTCGTCGACTTCCCCGGCAAGCAGGTCCGGCAGTATGCCGACGAGAAGGTGCGCTACCGCTTCAAGACCGGCCGCGCCCTGATCGAGCACCTGATCTTCATCGACGAGGGTGACTGGGTCAACTCGCTCTTCCTGTCCTGCCGCTTCTCCGCCGCACGGATCGGGCAGTACAACGAGTTCGTCTACGCGTTCTTCAAGTGCCTCTCCGAGGAGCGCCTGCAGTACGCCGAGGGCTGGTACGACGAGCACGAGAAGTCGGTCGACGCCGAGGACACCCAGTTCGGCGACTGGACCGTGCAGCGCCGCTGCCCGCACCTCAAGGCCGACCTGTCCCGCTTCGGCATCGTCGACGGCAACGTCCTGACCTGCCAGCTGCACGGCTGGAAGTTCGACCTTCCCAGCGGCCGCTGCCTCACCGGCGTCGGCCACAAGATCAGGGCCCACAAGACCGAAAACCCTTAGACGGTACGGGCGTAGCGGCCCCTCAACCGCAGGTCACCACGCCCGTCCCCACAGTCCGCGACATCCGGCCGGTCCGGGCCGCCACGGCGCCGCCGGCCGGGCCCGGGGAGACGCCAGGCGGTTCCGCCGGCGGACTCAGGAGCGGCCGAGGTCCTTCAGGATCCGGACCGCCGCGTTGTGCCCGGCGGCGCCGATCACGCTGCCGGCCGGGTGCGTCCCCGCGGAGCCGGCGTAGAGGCCGTCCACCCCGGTGAAATACGGCATCCGCTGGTCGAAGGCGACCGTGTTGTCCACGTGGTGGATGTGCCCGCCGGTGATCCCGAAGTGCTTCTCGATCCCCGGCGGGGTGAGCGGGAACACGTCGGCGACCAGGTCGGACGTGCCCGGGGCGTACCGGTCGCAGATCGCCAGCAGACGCTCCACGTACCCCGGCAGCTCGGCGTCCCACGAGGAGCCGGCCGGCTCGAACGGGACCGACTGGACGAACAGCGCGGACGAGTGGTGCCCGGCGTCGTCCCGCAGCGACGGGTCGACCGTGGTGTGCACGTACCACTCGATGGTCGGCTCGGCCGGCAGCTTCCCGGCCTGCACCTCGGCCCACATGTTCCGCAGCGCGGCCATCGGCGAGTCGCCGGCGCCGGGCAGCAGGTGGACCGTCGAACCGAACGGCGACGGCGCGCCCGCCGGCAGGCAGCTGAACGTCGGCAGGTCCCGCAGCGCCAGGTTGACCTTGAGCGTGGTGCCCGGCTTACGCACCGACGCCATGTGCTCGGTGAGCGCGGCGGGCAGCGTGCCCTCGGGCACCAGCGACATCAGCTGGTAGGGGTCGCAGCTGCCCAGGACCACCCGGGCGCCGATCGACCGCCCGTCGGCGAGCACGACCCCGCCGGCCGCGCCCCCGTCCAGGGTCACCGAGGTCACCGCGGCGTCGGTGAAGAGCCGGGCGCCGGCCGCCCGGGCGGCGTCGGCGAAGGTCCGGGAGACGGTGCCCATGCCGCCCTCGGCGATCAGCCAGGTGCCGTCCGAGCCGGGCAGCCGGCACATGTTGTGGACCAGGAAGTTGTGCCCGGTGCCCGGGTCGTCCGGCCCGGCGGTCAGCCCGGAGAGGCCGTCGGTCACCGCGTACATACTGGTCAGCAGTTCGCTCTTGAAGCCGAACCGGGCCAGGTAGTCGACCACGGAGCCGCGCACCAGGTCGAGGAAGGTGCTCTGCAGCTGGGGCCGGATGTACCGATCGGCGATCTGCTCGACCGAGCCGGGCTCCTCCAGCCAGGCCGGCGCCAGGTCGGACCGGATCGCGCCGATCTCCACCGCGAGCGCCTCGTCGGCCGCCGCGTCGCGCGCCGAGAAGAACGTCTCCAGCTGGTGGCGGGTGGCCTCGCGGTCCCGCCCGAACAGCAGGTACGGCGAGCCGGCCGGGCCGGGCGTGGGCAGGAAGTAGTGCGGGTCGCGGCGCAGCACCGGGATGTCGACGTCGAGCGTCTTCAGCAGCTCGGGCGGCATCAGGCCGAGAAGGTAGGAGCCGGTGGACTGGCCCAGACCGGGCACCTTGGGGAACGGGTGCTCGGTGCGGGTCGCGCCGCCGAGCACTCCGGCCGCCTCGAGCACGACGACGTCGAGCCCGGCGCGGGCCAGCAGGATCGCGGACACCAGGCCGTTGTGACCGGCTCCGATGATCACCACGTCGGCGCGGTCGGGAATGGGGGTCATGCCGAGCGACGCTACCTCGCGTTCGTGTCTCGTGCCTTAGCCTATTCGCCCGATAAATGTGGCTTGATGGCGTGTGTTGCCGCGAATCCGACAAGAACGATCGTGTGGAACAGGTAGAGCCACAGGCCGACCGCGACCGTCCCGCCGATCGCGGCGAATCCGCCGAACGGCGCGCCCAGGTTCAGCGGCAGCGAGCAGAACAGCACGAACCCGTGCAGGAAGCCGGACAGGTTGGCGGCGGTGAACGACCCGATCAGGGCCGTGGGCAGCCACGGCGGGCGGCCCGGGGCGACGTACCGGAACACCCAGATCACCACCGGCGTCAGCACCAGCCAGGCGGCCAGGAAGGAGAGCACCACGCCGAGCACCGACCACCAGCCGCCGCGGAGCCACAGGGCGCTCGTCGTGGGCAGCGCCAGGAAGAGCGCGAGCAGCAGCGCCGGGGCGGCGGCCAGCAGCGGCAGCCAGAGCACCCGCCCGCGCCAGCCGACCAGCGACTCGCCGCCACGCTGGTAGATCGAGACGAACGCCCGGCGCAGCCCCTCGCCGTAGAGGGTGGCCGGCAGCAGGCTGGCCAGCGCCAGCAGCGGGGTGAGGTGCAGGCCGGCGTCGATCAGCGCGGCCAGGGCCCGAGGTGCGCCGATCTCGTCCGGAAGAGCCGCGATGGTCCGGCCGGTCAGCCGCCGTACCCGGTCCGCGCCGGCCGCCAGCCCGGTCAGCCAGATGGCCAGCAGCGCCACCGGCACCACCGCGATCCCGCTGTAGAACGTCACCGCCGCGGCGTGCAGCGCGAGATCCCGCCCCCGCAGCGGCCGCAGCATCACCGTGACCGCCCGTCGGACCCTGATCAGCACGAACAGGGTGTACCCCGCGAGGGCCCCGCGCTCACCAGGATCACGCGATCATGGTTACCGATACCTGTTCGAGGGGCGGTACCGCCGGCCCGCCCTGACCCGCGTCGAGGAACTGCCCGGACTGCTGCTGTGCAGCACGGTGCAGGGTGACTACGTCACCGTGGGGACCTCCGAGCTCGATCCGGAGACGGCGGCCGGGCTGACCGCGTTCGTCCGGGCCAGGGTCGCCGGAGCCTGAGCGCGGGCGGTCCGGGAAGATGGGCGGCATGCGAGACCTCGTCCTGCTCGGCTCGACCGGATCCATCGGCACCCAGGCCATCGACATCGTGCGCCGCAACCCGGACCGGTTCCGGGTGGTCGCGCTCGGCGCCGGCGGTGGCAACGTCGAGCTGCTCGCCGCGCAGGCGTTGGAGCTGGCGGTCGAGGTGGTCGGCGTGGCGCGCGCCTCCGCCGTACAGGATCTGCAGTTGGCTTTTTATGCCGAGGCGCAGAAGCGCGGCTGGTCCTCCGGCGACTTCAAGCTTCCGAAGATCGTGGCCGGGCCGGACGCGATGACCGAGCTCGCCCGGCACCGCTGTGACGTGGTGCTCAACGGCGTGGTCGGCAGCCTCGGCCTGAAGCCCACCCTGGCCGCCCTCGAGGAGGGCCGGACACTCGCCCTGGCCAACAAGGAGTCCCTGGTCGCCGGCGGTCCGCTGGTCCGGCGGATCGCCAAGGAGGGGCAGATCGTCCCGGTCGACTCGGAGCACTCCGCGCTGGCCCAGTGCCTGCGCGGCGGCCGGGCCGACGAGGTGCGCCGCCTGGTGCTGACCGCCAGCGGGGGAGCGTTCCGCGGGCGCCGGCGCAGCGAGTTGACGAACGTCACTCCGGAGGACGCGCTCAAGCACCCGACCTGGGACATGGGCCCGGTCGTCACGATCAACACGGCGACGATGGTGAACAAGGGGCTCGAGGTGATCGAGGCGCACGAGCTGTTCGGCGTGCCCTACGACGACCTCGAGGTGATGGTCCACCCGCAGTCGGTGATCCACTCGATGGTCGAGTTCACCGACGGCTCGACCCTGGCCCAGGCCAGCCCGCCGGACATGCGGCTGCCGATCGCGCTGGCCCTGGCCTGGCCGGACCGGGTGCCGGAGGCCGCCCCGGCGGTCGACTGGACCCTCGCGCACACCTGGGAGTTCCGTCCGCTGGACGCCGAGGCGTTCCCGGCCGTCGAGCTGGCCAAGGCGGCGGGCCGCGCCGGGCGGTGCCGTCCGGCGATCTTCAACGCCGCCAACGAAGAGTGTGTGGCCGCTTTCGTCGCCGGTCGGCTACCTTTTCTGGGCATCGTCGACACCCTGGAACAGGTGCTCGCGGCGGCTCCGGATTTCGCGGAGCCGGGTACCGTCGATGACGTGCTGGCCGCGGAAGCCTGGGCGCGGGCCCAGGCACAGCGGACGATCGCGACTGTGGCTGAAGGAGCCTGATGCTGTTCTGGCTGGGTGCGGCGGCGTTCGCGCTGACCATCCTCGTCTCGGTGAGCCTGCACGAGCTGGGTCACATGATCACGGGCAAGCGCTTCGGGATGAAGGTGACGCAGTATTTCGTCGGCTTCGGCCCCACGATCTTCTCGTTCAAGCGCGGCGAGACGGAGTACGGGCTCAAGGCCATCCCGCTCGGCGGCTTCTGCAAGATCGTCGGGATGACCCCGCAGGACGACGACGTGCTGCCGGAGGACCAGCCGCGCGCGATGTGGCGGTTCCCGGTCTGGAAGCGGACGATCGTGATGTCGGCCGGCTCGATCACCCACTTCCTGCTGGCCCTGGCCGGCGCGTGGGTGATGGCCGTCTCGGTCGGCCTGCCGAACATTCACCTCCCGCAGTCCAACGCCGACCAGCGGTCCTACCCGGCGATGATCCACGTCGGCGACTGCCTCTCGGTGCAGACCGAGGTCAAGAAGCTGGACGCCGCGGCGCAGAAGACCGCGACCGAGACCTGTGTGCCGGGTACCAACGGCGCGATCGTGCCGCCCGCCAAGACCGCCGGCCTGCAGGATCTGGACCGGATCACCCGGGTCGGCACCACCCCGGTGGCGAACTACGGGCAGCTCACCGACGCCATCCGGGCCTCGAAGGCCGGCCCGACCGAGTTCGAGGTGATCCGGGACGGCCAGACCAAGGTCCTGTCGGTCGACCTGATCAGCGACGAACGGGCGCCGGTCGAGGATCCGAAGGGCGCGGTCTCGCTGGTCTCGGTCGCCGGCATCAGCTGGGACACCGATCAGCCGTACGTGGTGCAGTACGGTCCGCTCGGCGCGGTCAAGGGCTCCGGTGAGTACGGCTGGTACCTGGTGGAGAACTCGTTCAAGGCGATGGGGAAGATCCCGCAGAAGATCCCCGCCCTGTGGAACTCGATCACCGGCGACGAGCGTGACCCGGACACCCCGATCAGCGTGATCGGCGCGAGCCGGCTCGGTGGCGAGGCGATCGAGAAGGGCGTGCCGGAGGTCTTCTGGCAGATCTTCATCTCGCTGAACGTGTTCATCGGCCTGTTCAACCTGCTGCCCCTGCTCCCGCTCGACGGCGGCCACATCGCCATCGCGTGGTACGAACGGGTCCGTTCGCTGCTCTACCGACGACTCCGGCGACCCGATCCGGGGCGTGTCGACTACTACAAGCTGATGCCACTCACCTACGCGGTCATCCTGATAGGTGGCGCGTTTACGCTGCTGACGGCGACCGCCGACATCATCAACCCGATTACGATCTTCAAGTGAGTGAAATGACTGCGATCAGTCTCGGAATGCCGGCCGTACCCCCGCCGCCGCTGGCCCCGCGCCGTAAGAGCCGGCAGATCAACGTCGGTGGTGTCCTCGTCGGTGGTGGTGCCCCGGTCAGCGTTCAGTCGATGACCACGACCCTCACCTCCGACGTCAACGCGACGCTGCAGCAGATCGCCGAGCTGACCGCGTCCGGCTGCCAGATCGTCCGGGTCGCCGTGCCGTCGCAGGACGACGTCGAGGCGCTGCCCGCGATCGCCAAGAAGTCACAGATCCCGGTGATCGCCGACATCCACTTCCAGCCGAAGTACGTGTTCGCCGCGATCGACGCCGGCTGCGCCGCGGTCCGGGTCAACCCGGGCAACATCCGGCAGTTCGACGACAAGGTCAAGGAGATCGCGAAGGCGGCCGGCGCCGCCGGTGTCCCGATCCGGATCGGTGTCAACGCGGGCTCGCTGGACAAGCGGCTGCTGGAGAAGTACGGCAAGGCCACCGCCGAGGCGCTGGTCGAGTCGGCGCTCTGGGAGTGCTCGTTGTTCGAGGAGCACGGCTTCCGGGACATCAAGATCTCGGTCAAGCACAACGACCCGGTCGTCATGATCCGGGCGTACCGGCAGCTCGCCGAGCAGTGCGACTACCCGCTGCACCTGGGTGTGACCGAGGCCGGCCCGTCGTTCCAGGGCACGATCAAGTCGGCGGTCGCGTTCGGCGCGCTGCTGGCCGAGGGCATCGGCGACACCATCCGGGTCTCGCTCTCCGCCCCGCCGGTCGAGGAGATCAAGGTCGGCAACCAGATCCTGGAGTCGCTGGGCCTGCGCGAGCGTGGCCTGGAGATCGTCTCCTGCCCGTCCTGCGGGCGCGCCCAGGTGGACGTGTACACGCTCGCCGAGCAGGTCACCGCGGCGCTCGACGGGTTCCCGGTGCCGCTGCGGGTGGCCGTCATGGGCTGCGTCGTGAACGGGCCCGGCGAGGCCCGGGAGGCGGACCTCGGGGTGGCCTCCGGCAACGGCAAGGGCCAGATCTTCGTCAAGGGCAAGGTGATCAAGACCGTGCCGGAGTCGATCATCGTGGAGACGCTGGTCGAGGAGGCGCTGCGGCTCGCCGACCAGATGGGCGCCGACCTGCCGGACGAGCTCCGCGAGCTGCTCCCGGGACCGGTCGTCACCGTGCACTGAGCCGGATTGCTCCGCTTCGCTCCGCGCACGAAACGCTTCCGCACCGGCGGCGTTTCGTGGGTTTTGCGGGTTTTGGGTGCGGCGGCGGTGCTCAGGTCGTACCAAATCGGAATTTGATGTTGAATTTGCCCGGGTCTGGGATGCGGACCCGGGCAAGTCTCTTTTAGAAGAGGACGGTGGCGAAGGCGCCGGCGGAGACGAAGCCGCAGCGCTGGTAGACCCGGCGCGCCGAGGTGTTGTAGTCGTTGACGTAGAGGCTGACCGTCGGCGCGACCCGGCGCAGCGCGTCGTCGACCACCGCGGCCATCGCCGCCGTCGCGATCCCGCGCCCGCGGAACTCCGGGTGGACCCAGACGCCCTGGACCTGCGTCGTGCGCCGGGTGATGATCGCCAGCTCGGCCTTGAAGATCACCTGATCGCCGATGAACCGCGCATACGCCCGCTTGCCCTTGACCAGCTCGGTGACGCGGCGTCGATAGCCCCGGCCGCCGTCGTCCTGCAGCGGCGAGACGCCGACCTCCTCGGTGTACATCGCCACCGCGGCCGGGAACAGCTGCTCCACCTCGTTCGGCCGGACCAGGCGCACCTCGGGATCGGACGCGACCAGCGGCGACCGGTCGGTGACCAGCAACGGCTGGTTGGGCCGCACGTCTCGCGCGCGCCCCCAGTGCACGCTGAGCCGATCCCACAGATCGAGGACCGCCTCGGCCCGCCCGATGATCGACGAGCAGACCCGTGGCTCGTGGCTGAGCAGGTCGGCGAAGGCCGCGATGGCCGGCGGATTGGCGCCGACCGGGACCAGATGCGCGCCGGACCAGATGATCGACTCGATGCGGCGGGCCGGCTCGTAGCCGTAGATCCGCCCGTCGGACCGCCACCAGTTCAGCCCGTGGGCGGCGACCCGCTCGGCGATCTGGGCACCCGCGAACGGGTCGGCGTCCAGGATCCGCTCGACCGCAGCACGCTCCGGCTCTCCGAGCTGGCGAATGGGCACCGTCAACACAGCTACCACATTGCCAGATCGCGGCCGTTCGACACGCATGGCAACCCCATCAGTTCGGAAACCCTTGCTTCCGACACGTTGCCGATATATCGTCTAACTATCGACGACAGAACGGAGAAGATCATGAGGTTCCCCCACGAAGGACATCACGGACATCGGATGCGCGGGTTCGGGTTCCCGCCCGGCTTCCCCTTCGGGCCCGGTGGCCCGGGCGGGCACGGCGGCTTCGGCCCCGGCGGCCCGTTCGGCCCCGGTGAGCACGGCCAGCGCGGCGGTGGCCGGCGCGGTGGCCGGGGCCGGCCCAACGTGCGCCCGGCCGTCCTGGCGCTGCTCCTGGAGCGCCCGATGCACGGCTACGAGATGATTCAGGAGCTGGACGCCCGCACCAACGGCATCTGGCGCCCGAGCCCCGGCTCGATCTACCCCACCCTCCAGCTGCTGGAGGACGAGGGCCTGATCGAGGTCACCGCCGAGGGCGGCCGCAAGAGCTACCGCCTCACCGAGGACGGTCGCCCCGAGGCCGAGACCGCCGCGCAGAACCCGCCCTGGGCCCAGTTCGGCGACGACACCCTCAACCAGGTGCAGGACTTCCGCGACGCGGCGGTCGGCATCTTCAGCGCCCTCAAGCAGGTCGGCTTCTCCGGCACGCCGGAGCAGCGGCAGCGGGCGCTCGAGGTGCTGAACGAGACGAAGCGCAAGCTCTACGCCATCCTCGCCGACAGCGAGTGAACCGGCCTTTCGGCCATCAGCCAGGCGGTGGTCGAGGTCCGCGGGAATGGAGCGCATCCCTTGTGGGTGCGCTCCATTCTCCTTTGTACGGGGTGAGCCCGGTGAGTTGTCCACACCAGGGAGTTATCCACAGGCCTTGAGCGGGGGGTTGGGCTTTCGCGCGATGATGAGCGCTGTGGAGGCGGCCCGTGGAGGCGAAAGCGGGGTCGACCGGGCGTGCTGGGTGTGGCTCTGTGTGCGGCTGTGCCGGGCCGGGCCGGGCTGTGCCGGGCCGGGCTGTGCCGGGCCGGGCTGGGCTGGGCTGGGCCGCGCTGGGCTGGGCTGGGCTGGGCCGCGCTGGGCTGGGCCGCTGGGTGCGGCGGAGCTGGGCCGGGGGTGGCTGGGCTGGGGGCGGCTGATTTTGTTGGGGTTGGGTGGGGCGGGGACGGGGCGGGGGTGATCAGTCGAGATTGGTTACGCCGAGCAGGTCGGACAGGGCGGTGCGGCCCGGTGTCGTGACGCGGACCGCGCGGCCGGAGCCGATCCGGGTCACCCAGCCGCGGTCGAGGAACGTCTCGCAGACCCGTGCGCCGGCGAGCCCGCCCAGGTGCGGGCGGCGTTCGGTCCAGTCCAGGCAGGCGCGGGCCAGGGGGCGGCGGCCGGCCCTCAGCTGTTCCGGCGCGACTCCGAGCCGGTCGGTCAGCCAGGTCACGCCGTCGCTGGTGACCGCGAAGCCGCCGTTCTGGTCGAGTAGCCCGGCGCCGGTCAGCGCGTCGGTGACCGCGACGCCGAGGCGGCCGGCGAGATGGTCGTAGCAGGTGCGCCCGCGACGCAGGGCCGCGTCGGCCGTGGTGGCCCGTAGTCCGCGGGCCGGGGGCAGGGCGGGTTCCAGGCGCGCGGTGATGTCCTCGAGCAGGCCGGCGACTCCGGGGTCGGCGAGCCGGACGTATCGGTGGCGCCCCTGCCGGGCCTCGGTGAGCAGGCCGCCGGCGATCAGGCGGTCCAGGTGCTCGGTGGCCGTGGAGCGGGCGACCCCGGCGTGGGTGGCGAGCTCTCCGGCGGTCCAGGCGCGACCGTCGAGCAGGGCCAGGCACATCGACGCCCGGGTCCGGTCGGCCAGGAGCGCCGCGAACGCCGCCAGCCCTGCCGCATCAGTCATGCGCCCATTCTTCGACCGGAACGTTTCGGCGGCCACCGAACCGTCCCCACGGGCGGAAGTTCGACCGATGGTCACGCGACCCCGGACGAAACCTAGGACAGCGGAGCCTAGGACCTCAGGCGGGATCCTAGGACCCTTCAAACGGGAGCCTAGGACGGCGAAGGCTAGGACCCCGGACCCGGCCGAGCGCAGGATGGCCGGCCTGGGGTGGGCAGGCCTGGGATGGGCGGGCCTGGGATGGCTGAGCCCAGGACGGCCAGGAGTCCGGCGAGGCTAGGAGCTGGGGTGGCTGGGAGCTGGGGTGGCTGGGAGCTGGGGTGGCTAGGAGCTGGGGTGGCTAGGAGCTGGGGTGGCTGGGAGCTGGGGCGGCTAGGAACCGGGGCGGCTAGGAACCGGGGCGGCTCAGGGCGTTGATCAGCGTGGTCAGCGCGGCGAATCCACCCCGCTCCAACTCCGGCGTCGGAAGCAGAGCCATCACCGGAATGGTGATGCCCGCCTCCGCATACGCCCGGACCCGGACCCGGATCTCGTCCGGCGTGCCGTGCACGATCAGCTCGTCGACGAGCGAGTCCGGGATGGCGGCCAGCGCGCCCTTGCGGTCGCCCGACTCCCACGCCCGCCACATCGGCGCCAGGATCTCCTCGCGGCCCAGCCAGCGGTGGAACGCGGCATACGCCGGCACGGTCAGGTACGACGTGATGAGCCGCCGCCCCAGCATGCGCGCGTAGTTCGCGTCGGAGGTCGGGACGACGAAGATCCGGGCGGCGACCGCGAAGTCCGGCCCGGCCTCCTTGGTCTCGGCCAGCGCGGTGGGCACGTCGGCGGCGGAGAGCCAGTTCAGGATCACCCCGTCCGCCTCGGCGGCGGCCAGGTGCAGCATCTGCGGGCGCAGCGCGGCGAGCATCAGCTGCGGCGGGACGGCCGGCGGGCGCTCCAGCCGGAACCGTTTCACGGTGAACGTCGGGAACTCCTGGTCGACCAGCTCGCCGGCGAGCGCGGCGCGCAGGAAGCGGAGCAGGTCGCGGCTGCGGGCGAACGGCCGGGTGAAGTCGGCGGCGTTCCAGTCACCGACCACGACCGGTGAGGACGCGCCGATGCCGAACTGGAATCGCCCGGGCGCGGTCTCGGCGAGCGCGGCCGCGGTCATCGCCATCAGGCCCGGCCCGCGGGTGAAGACCGGGGCGATCGCCGTGCCCAGCCGCAGGCGCGGTTCCCAGGCGGCGGCCAGGGTGAGCGGCGTGAACGCGTCCGCGCCGTTCACCTCCGAGCTCCACACGTCGGTGAAGCCGGCGTCGGCCAGCGCCGAGAAGGCGGCGGCGTGATCGGCGAGCGGTACGCCGCCGAGCGGCACGGTCATGCCCCAGCGCATTGACATGACCCCGATCCTGCCGTCCGCACCGGCGTGATGTCCACCACCTGTGGATTCTCGGCGACTTCGATGCGGGTATGTTTTTGAACTGACCAGTCAGTCTAAACAAGGAGCCATCATGGCGGTGCTCATCGCTACCGGTGCCGGGGTGCGGCACCACCGGCGCTGGCTCCTGCGCGACCTCGACCTGACGGTCGAGGCCGGCGAGACGATCGCCGTCGCCGGCCCGCCCGGCAGCGGCCGGACCAGCACGCTGCTGGCTCTGGCGCGCCGGTTGCGGTTGTCCCAGGGCAAGGTTTCCCTTTTCGGTACGGCGGCACTCGGCCATGTGGCCGGGGTCAATGAGTTCGAGCCGGTGTTCACCGTGAGCGAGCACGTGCGCGAGCGTCTGGCGCTGCTCGGACGGTCCCGGAAGGAAGCCGCCTCGGTGGAGCTGCACGGGCTCGACCCGGAGCTCCGGGGACGGGATCTCACGCCGTACCAAAGGCAGCTCCTGGGTTTGATCCTGGCTCTTCTGGCCCGGCCCGCGGTGATCGCGCTCGACGGGGTGGACAGCGGGCTGGACGCGGGGGAGCGGGAGCGGCTGTGGACGCTGCTCGGGGAGATCGCCGCCGAGGGGGTCGCGGTGCTGGTCACGGCCCGTGAGGTGGATCCGGCGCGGGTGTCCCGCACGGTCCTGCTGAGCGACCCGCAGTCGGGCGAGCCGGGCCGCGCCACGGTCCAGGAGACGCCTGTGGAAAACCCAGCGCCTGTGGAAAACCCAGCGCCTGTGGAAGAGCCGGAGCCTACGGAAGAAACGCAACCCGAGCCCGAGCCTGTGGACGAAGAGCCGGCCGTGGACGAGATCCCGGCCGAAGAGGAGCAAGTGAAATGACCGGGTTGTCGACTGTTTCATTGGCCGGGCTCGAACTCCGCCGCTTCTTCCGGAGCCGTTTGACGGCCGCCGCCCTGGCGGTTCTCGCGGTCGTCCCGTTGCTGTACGGCGCGCTCTATCTGTACGCCTTCTGGGACCCTTACGGCCACCTCAACCACATCCCGGCCGCCCTGGTGATCGAGGACCAGCCGGCCCGGGACCAGAACGGCGACACCGTGAACGCCGGTCACGACCTGGCCGACAAGCTCATCGAACGGCAGATCTTCGACTGGCACGTGGTCGACGCGAAGACCGCCGACGCCGGCCTCAAGGACGGCAAGTACCAGATCGAACTGCGGATCCCGGCGAGTTTCTCCGGCCATCTGGCGGACGCCCCGAATGCCTCCGCCGACCCGGCGAACGCCCGGTTGAGCGCCGTCTCCGACGATTCCACCAACTACCTTTCCGGGGTTTTCGCCCGCACCGCCTTCGACGAGGTCCGGGCGGCGGCGAGTGCGAGTGCCTCGGCGAAGTACTACGACCAGATGCTGATCGGATTCACCGATCTGAAAGCCGAGACCGAGAAGGCCGCCGACGGCGCCGGCAAGATCGCCGACGGCGCCGGAAGCATCCACCAGGGCGCCGCCGAGGAGGCCGCCGGCATCGACACCGCGCACCGCGGGGCCGGGCAGATCGCCGGCAAGCTGGGTGCCGCCGGGCGCGGCGCCGACCAGCTCGCCGACGGCCTCGCGCAGCTGGAGACCGGCGCGGCCCAGCTCGCCACCGGCACCTCGCAGGCCGCGGACGGCGGCCGCAAGCTGGCCACCGCGGTCGACGCCGCGGCCGACAAGGTCGAGCCGGTGCTGCGGGACAACGCGGAGACGATCCAGAACGCCGCGACCCTGGTCGCGAACGGCGCCGACCAGCTGGCCAAGAACGTCGGCGCGATCGACGACGCCGCCGACAAGGCCGTCCAGGACGCGAAGAACCTGCAGAAGCAGCTGAACGACCTGCCCGACAGCGACGGGCTGCCGGAGGCGAAACGCCTGGCCGCGCGCCTGGTCGCGGACGCCGAGCGGATCCAGCAGCGGGTCGACGCCGCCGACCTGGACGGGCTGCGCGCCGAGCTGCGCACGGTCGCCAAGGACGCCCGCGCGGTGGCCGCCGCCGCGCCGCACCTGGCCGACGACGTGGCGAACGCCCGGACCCAGGTGGACAAGCTGGCCGGCGGCCTGGACCAGCTGGCCACCGGCGCGAAGCGGCTGCAGACCGGCACCGCGCAGGCCGCGGACGGCGCGAACGAGCTGAAGAACGGGGTGTACCGGCTGGCCAGCGGCGCGCAGCAGCTGGACACCGGGCTGGCCAAGCTGTCCGACGGCGGGCACCGGATCGCGGACGCCCTCACCGATCTCCAGGACGGCGCCGGTCAGCTGGCCGACAAGCTGGCCGACGGGGCGAAGGAGATCCCGGCGTACGACGACGCGTCCGACCGGTCCGGGATCCTGGCCGACCCGGTCTCGCTCGACCGCGTGGTGCGCAACCCGGCCGGCACGTACGGCGTCGGCTTCGCCCCGTACTTCCTGGCCCTGGCCCTCTGGGTGGGCGCGATGATCAACTACATGCTGCTGCGCCCGTTGAACCGGCGCTACCTGGCCTCCGGCGCGCCCGCGCCCCGGGTCGCCCTGGCCGGCCTGCTGCCCGGCGTGCTGATGGGCCTGATCCAGGCGACCCTGCTGTTCGTCGTGGTCCGTTTCGGTCTCGGCCTGTCCCCGATCCACCCGTGGACCAGCCTCGCCCTGCTGCTCGGCACGGCCAGCGTCTTCGCGGCGATCATGCAGCTGATCGGGGCCGCGCTCGGCGCACCCGGCCGGATCATCGCGCTGGTCCTGCTGATGTTCCAGCTCACCTCGTCCGGGGGCACCTATCCGGTGCAGACCACGCCGGGGTTCTTCCAGGCGCTCCACCCGCTGCTGCCGATGACGTACGTGGTGGAGGCGATGCGCCACGCGATCGACGGCGGGGAGTCCGGGCCGATCGTGCACGGCGCGCTGGTCCTGGGCGGATTCGGTCTGGTCGCGTTCCTGCTCACCGTCGTGATCGCCGGCCGGCAGCGCCGCATGCGCACCACCGACCTGCATCCCGAGCTGGTCCTCTAACCTGGGGTCCGTGGCGATGGACGGGCGGAGCCGGCGCCGGGCGGACACCCGGCAGAAGCTGTACGAGGCAGCCGTGCAGCTGATCGCCGAGCAGGGCTACAACGAGACCACGGTGGACGACATCGCCCTGCGGGCGAACGTGGCCAAGGGCACGGTCTACTACAACTTCAAGTCCAAGACCGACCTGTTCGAGGAGCTGCTGCGGCACGGGGTCGGGCTGCTCACCGACGAGTTCCGGGCCGCGGTGGCGGGGCTGCCGCCGCGCGAGGCGGTGCGGGCGCTGGTCCGGGCGCAGCTGGCGTACATCCAGCGCTACCAGGCCTTCGCCCAGCTGCTGGTCTCCGAGATGTGGCGGACCAACCGGGAGTGGCAGCAGACCCTGGTCCTGCTCCGCGAGCAGTCGATCGGGGTGATCGCGGAGACGGTCCAGGCCGGGGTGGACTCCGGTGACCTCCCGGCCGACCTGGACGTCCGGGTCGCGTCGGCGGCGCTGTTCGGCGTGGGCCTGGTGGTCGCGGTGGACTGGCTGGTCTTCCAGCCCGACCGGCCGATCGAGGACGTCGAGGAGTCGATGCTCGCGATCGTCCGCCGGGTGGCCTGAAAAACCCATTCAAAGACGATTTCGACGGTACGACGGCAGCCCGCTCAGCCGCGCGCCAGGAGTTCCCCGGTCGCGGCCCACAGGCGGGCCTCGCGCTGCCGATCGTGGGCGACCGGCTTCGCCTCGATCACGTGGTCCTTCAGGACGAACGCGCCGTCGCGCAGGTGCGCCCACTTCTCGTCGAGCGCGACCGAGGCCAGCAGCGGCCCGGACTTCTCCGGCGTGGAGACCCCGGGGATCCGGCCGAGACCACGCGCGACCGACTGGGCCGCCGCCGGCGCGCCCCGGCCCAGGCTGGTGCCGGGCATCCAGCCGGGCTCGAACACCGTGACCCCGATCCCGGGCCGGACCCGGCGCTGCAGCTCATGGGCGTAGTACAGGATCGCCAGCTTGGCGTTGGAGTAGGCGGTGCCGTTGGCCGCCAGACCCGGCGTCGCGTCCGCGTCGGCGGGCCGGGCGATCTCCAGCGGGTCACGCCACTGCGCCGGCGGCACCCGCAGCAGCCCCCGCCAGAAGTTCTGGTGATAGGTGTTCGACCCGAGCAGCACGATCCGGCCGGGCTCGGCGAGCGTCGCGGCCAGATCGCCGATCAGCTGGGCGTGGGCCAGGTAGTTCACCGCGAAGGTCAGCTCGTACCCGTCGGCGGACGCCTGCCGGGTGTCGCTGGACATCGCGCCGGCGTTGCCGACGATCGCGTGCAGCGGCCGCACCGCCCCGCTCTCGACCAGCTTCCGCGCGCTCGCGGCGGCCTCCCGCACGTCGGCGAGCCGGCTCAGGTCGGTCTCGATCTCGTGCACGGTGGCGCCGAGGGCCCGGGCCTCGGCGGCGACCGCGGCCAGGTTGCGGCCGACCAGCAGCAGGTCGGGGCGGTCGGCGCGGGCGGCCATGGCGAGGGTGGCGATGCGGCCCAGACCCTTGGTCGGGCCGGTGATCAGAACGCTTGTCATGGCACCCAGCCTCGGGGCCCGGCGGGTGGTCAGCCAGCCGCCTGGTTTTCGTAGGACTGACAGGGCCAGGACAACGTCCCGGCGGTCGAGCAGACTCGACGGCGTGGAGCAGTGGGAGTTCGGCCGGATGGTGCGCCGCTGGCGCGATCGCGTCGTGCCGGAGGACATCGGCGTCCCGGTCGGCCGCCGGCGGCGGGCCACCGGCCTGCGGCGGGAGGAGCTGGCCGCCCTGGCCGGCATCTCGGCGGACTATCTGACCCGGCTCGAGCAGGGCCGGGCCACCGCCCCGTCGGCCCAGGTGGTGGAGTCGCTGGCCCGGGCACTGCGGCTGGCCGACACCGAGCGCGACCTGCTCCACCAGCTGGCCGGGCACGCCGCCCCCGGCCCCGGCGTCGTCCCGTCCCGGGTTACCGCGAGCGTGCAGCGCCTGCTGGACCGGCTGGCCAACAATCCGGTCGTCGTCTACGACGCCAGCTGGACGCTGGTCCTCGCCAACGCGCCCTACGACGCGCTGATGGGCGACACGACGACGTGGCGTGGCCTGGAGCGCAACGCCGTCTGGCGCAACCTCACCCGCCGTCCGAGCCGGGTCGTGCACACCCCGCGGGAGCAGGCCGAGCACGAGGCCCGGCTGGTCGCCGACCTGCGCCTGACCGCCTCGCGCTACCCGGCGGACCGGTCGCTCCAGCGGCTGATCACCGACCTCGCCGCCGCGCCCCGGTTCCCCGAGCTGTGGGAGGCGGAGGCGCCACCCCCGCTGCCCGACCCGTCCAAGCGCAAGGTCGTCGACCATCCCGCGGTCGGCCGCCTGACGCTGGACTGCGACACGCTGCTCGTCGCCGTCGACGACCTGCGGATCACCCTCTACAGCGCCGAGCCGAACACCGCGGACGCCGAGCGCCTCGCCCTGGCCATCGTCCTGGGCACGCAAGCCCTGGTCGAGTGACCGCCCCGGCCCACCACGAAATCGCTTCGGGGAACCGTCCGGAAGCGCTCGGCGCGGTCGTGCCGGAGCGCGTGAAGGGGCTTGCAGACATTGACGGGGTCTTGCGTTATCGCAGGTCAACCGAGGGGCCGGCGAAAAAATCTACAGCGGCGACTCTAGAAATTTGGCGCGGATGGGCATATGTTTTCCAGGTCGGCTTCAGCCGGCCTAGCAACTGGCACAGACGCTGAGTTGGAGAAGGAGGACCGAGATACCGCAGCAACGCGTAATCACGATGTCCCCGACCCGACATGAGGTGATCGCAGCCGATGCTCATCACTCCGGTCGACTGCTAGCGGCACGCAGCCGGTCGACCACATGCGCCGGACGAAAGCGCCGGCACAAGAATTGAAAATCCAGGGCCCCGGTTACCCGCCGGGGTCCTGGACTTTGTCGTGACCTGATCCGAGTTGTGCGCATAAAGGGGACCATGCCGGGGATCGCGGACGACGCCGACCTTGCGGCGTACACGACGGGCCGGGCCGCCGAGGTGCTCGGCGTGACCCAGGCCTTTCTTCGTACTCTCGACGGCACCGGACTGATCGAGCCGGAGCGCTCGGCCGGCGGCCACCGCCGGTACTCCCGCCACCAACTGCAGCTCGCCGGCCGGGTCCGGATCCTGCTCGACGACGGTTTTCTGCTCGCCGCCGCGGTCCGGATCGTGACCCTGGAGGACCGGCTGGCCGCCGCCCATCGGCGGATCCTGGAGCTGGGCGGCAAGCTGGGCCCCGGCGAGGACGCCAGCATCCCGGTGCAGACCCGCGGCCGGGCCGAGGATGCGCGGACGCGGCCGGACATGTAATCGTCTCAGCATGCGATCGTGGAACGTCGAAGAGTGGCGACGGCCGGGACCGACCGCCCGGCAGCGCCGGAACGACCTGTGGACCGGGTCGGTGGTCGCCGCCGTCGCGGTCTTCAGCCTCTACCTGCAGCGCAGCTACGGCAGCTTCCACACCGAGCACGCCCCGCCGGTCGCCGAGCAGATCTGCTGGGCGGTGGTGACCACGCTGCCGCTGGCCTGGCGCCGCCGCGCGCCGGACCTGGTCGCGGTCTTCATCTCGGTGGCGTTCATCGGCGGTCAGTACCGGCTCTCCCAGGAGCAGATGATCACCACCTACGCCCTGTTCGCGGCGATCTACACGCTCGGCGCGTGGGGGACCGACCGGCACCGCGCGCGGACCGTCCGGCTGGTGATCATCGGGGCCATGTTCGCCTGGCTGACCCTGTCGTTCGCGCTCTACCAGGACGTGATCGCGGTCTCCGAGATGTCCGGCGCCTCCGGTGAGCTGCCGGCGCTCCCGTCGATGATCTTCACGTCCTACCTGCAGAACATCGTCTTCTTCGGCTTCGTCTACCTGATGGGCGACGCGGCCTGGCGCGCGGTGTACCGCCGGCACCGGCTCGAGGAGCAGGCCGAGGAGTTGCGCGCGGCCCAGGAGGCGGCCGCCGGGCGGGCGGTCCTGCACGAGCGCGTCCGGATCGCCCGGGAACTGCACGACGTGGTCGCGCACCACGTCTCGGTGATGGGCATCCAGGCCTCGGCCTGCCGCCGGGCCCTGGAGAAGGACCCGGTCAAGGCGGTCACCGCGCTGACCGCGATCGAGGACGGCGCGCGGACCGCGGTCGACGAGCTGCGCCGGATGCTCGGCGCGCTGCGCTCCACCAGCGCGGAGACCGAGGCGGCGCCGGGCGCCGGCATCGACCGGATCGAGGAGATCGCCGAACGGGCCCGCGACGCCGGGCTCGAGGTGCACTTCGGGACGTACGGCGATCCGGCGCCCCTGCCCGACTCCCTGTCCCGGGCCGCCTACCGGATCGTCCAGGAATCGGTGACCAATACCCTCAAGCACGCGCAGGCCGCCACGATCGACATCCGGGTCCGGTACCTGGCCGGCGAGCTGGAGCTGGACGTGGCCGACGACGGGCACGGCGGCACCGGCGCGGGTGGCGGCGGAATGGGGCTGATCGGGATGCGGGAGCGGGTGGCGGTGCACGACGGCACGCTGGAACACGGGCGCCGCGGCGGTGGCGGGTTCCGGGTCCGCGCCCGGCTGCCCTACGCGACGGTCGGGAGCAATACATGAGCATCCGGGTCCTCGTCGCGGATGACCATCGGCTGGTCCGCTCCGGATTCCGGGTCATCCTCGAGTTGGAGGACGACATCACGGTGGTCGGCGAGGCGGCCGACGGGGCCGACGCGGTGGAGCTCGCGCTCCGGCTGCGGCCCGACGTCGTACTGATGGATGTCGAGATGCCGGTGATGGACGGCCTGGAAGCGACCCGCCGGATCGCGGCCGAGGGTGGTCCGTCGGTGTTGATCCTGACCACCTTCGACCGGGACGACTACCTGTTCGCGGCGCTGCAGGCCGGAGCCAGCGGGTTCCTGCTGAAGAACGGCACGCCGGAGGCCCTGACCGAGGCGGTCCGGGTGCTCGCGGCCGGCGACGCGTTACTCGCCCCGGCGGTGACCCGGCGGGTGATCGCCGAGTTCAGCGCGCCCCGGCAGCGGGTCCCGGAACCGGGGAAGCGGCTGGACGAGCTGACCCCGCGCGAGCACGAGGTGCTGGTCGAGCTGGCCGGCGGGTCGACGAACGCGGAGATCGCGACCGCGCTGCACCTCGGGGAGACGACGGTGAAGACGCACGTCAGCCGGGTGCTGATGAAACTCGGGGCGCGGGACCGGACCCAGGCGGTGGTCCTCGCGTACGAAATGGGGGTGGTTCGTCCTTCGCGGGAATGACCCGGGTGGTCCTCCCCCAGCCGGACGCCACCGACCGCCGGAAAGCCTAGCGTCAATGGCATGAGCAGCGAACTCAGCGTCGACGCGGTCGACCGGACGTTCGGCGACCGGCAGGTCCTCAAGGACGTGTCGTTCACCGTGACGACCGGGCGGCTGACCGGGTTCGTCGGCGCCAACGGCGCCGGCAAGACCACCACCATGCGCATCATCCTGGGCGTGCTCGCCGCCGACGCGGGCACCGTGACCTGGCAGGGTGCACCGCTCGACCGGGAGATCCGGCAGCGCTTCGGGTACATGCCCGAGGAGCGCGGCCTCTACCCGAAGATGAGCGTCCTCGACCAGGTCGTCTACCTGGGCCGGCTGCACGGGCTGAGCGCCGCCGAGGCGCGCCGCAGGACGCTCGCCCTGCTGGAGCGGCTGGAGCTGGCCGAGCGGGCGAACGACCACGTGCAGAAGCTGTCGCTGGGCAACCAGCAGCGCGCCCAGATCGCCGCCGCCCTGGTCCACGACCCGGAGCTGCTGGTTCTCGACGAGCCGTTCTCCGGGCTGGACCCGTTGGCCGTCGACAACGTGGTCGCCGTGCTGCGCGAGCGGGCCGCCGCCGGGGCCGCGGTGCTCTTCTCCAGCCACCAGCTCGACGTGGTCGAGCGCCTCTGCGACGACCTGGTGATCATCGCGGACGGCACCGTCCGGGCCGCCGGGGACCGGGCCGGGCTGCGCGATCAGTACGCGCTGCCGCGCTACCGGATCGAGGTCGGCGGCGACGCCGGCTGGCTGCGCGACCAGGCCGGCGTGACCCTGATCGACCTGGACGGCCGGCACGCGACCTTCGACCTCGACCCGGCCGTCACCGACCAGTCGGTCCTGCGCTCCGCCCTCGACCGCGGCCCGGTGCACGCGTTCGGCCCGGTCCGTCCCTCGCTCGCCGAGATCTTCCGAGAGGTGATCCAGTGACCACGTTCGAGGCTGCCCAGCTCGTCGCCGCCCGGGAGATCCGGACCAAGCTGCGCGACAAGGCGTTCCTGCTCAGCACCGGGATCTTCCTGGTCATCGTGCTCGCGTCGCTGGTGCTGCCGGCGCTGCTCAACAGCGGGCCGGCCAAGGTCGCGGTCACCGACGGCGCCTCCGTCGCCGTCCTTCAGGAACACGGCTTCGAGGTACGGACGGTCGCTGACACGGCCACCGCCGAGCAGCTCGTCCGGGACGGCGAGGTGGACGCCGCGGTGCTGCCCGGCCCGGTCGTGGTCGGCGACGACGAGAGCCCCGGCGACGTGGTGCAGGCGCTCAGCGTCGAGCCGCAGGTCCGGCTGCTGGAGCCGAGCGACGTCGACCCGTTCCTGAAGGTGATCGTGCCGCTGGCGTTCGCGATGCTGTTCTTCTTCACCTCGTTCACGTTCGGGATGCAGATCGCGCAGAGCGTCGTCGAGGAGAAGCAGACCCGGATCGTGGAGATCCTGGTCGCCAGCATCCCGGTGCGCGCGCTGCTGGCCGGCAAGGTGTTCGCGCTGACCCTGCTCGCGTTCGGCCAGGTGGCGCTGCTCGCCCTGGTCGCGATCGTGGGGATGAGCGCCACCGACACGGCCCCCGGCCTGATCTCCGCCGCGCTCCCGGCGATCGGCTGGTTCGTGCCGTTCTTCGTGATCGGCTTCGTCATGCTGGCCGCGCTCTGGGCCGGGGTGGGCGCGCTCGCCTCCCGCCAGGAGGAGCTGACCAGCACCACGGTGCCGGTGCAGATGCTGGTCCTGATCCCGTTCTTCGCGGTCCTCAGCGTCCCGCACGACGGGGTGGCGATGAAGGTGCTCTCCTACATCCCGTTCTCCTCGCCGATCGCGATGCCGATCCGCCTGTTCGACGGCGGCGCGGCGATCTGGGAGCCGGTGGTGGCCCTGGTGCTGCTGGCGGTCACGGCGGTGGGGCTGCTCGGGGTGGGCGCCCGCGTCTACTCCGGGTCGCTGCTGCGAACCCAGGTCCGGACGAACTTCATGACGGCCCTGCGCCGCTCCTGATGAGTCGCTCCGTTGTGGACGGGTGACGACGGCGCCGGGCGGCCCGGCACCGGGACGACCTGGCGTCTGTGGACCAGGGGCTTTCGGTTGCGGTTGGGGGCTGGGCCAGGACGTACCGCAAAAGGGGTTTAAAGGGCAGTGATGCGGGGCGGGCGCTCGCGGCCGTGCCGCCGCGTGCGGGAAGAGAGAGGTGACCGCGCCCCGCATCACCGCGGGTGGGTTGTCGACAACCCGGGCGGAAACCTGCCGAGCGACCGCCCTGATGTGGTCAAGGCTCGCACCGGCCGCGACAACCGGCAACGCAATTAACTCTGATCATTGACGGCCGTAACACAGCGGAGCGATCATCACCGAAACCCGTGGCTCAGGTCACACCTTCGGCATAGGGAGCTCGCGCATGAGCACTGAACCAGCCGCCGTCACCAGCACTGACGAGGAACGTCTCGCTCAGCTCGGATACAAGCAGGAACTTCACCGCCGGTTGTCCGGCTTCTCCAACTTTGCCGTCTCCTTCTCGATCATCTCGATTCTGGCCGGTGCGATCACGTCCTACGTGATCGCGATGAACGCCGGTGGCCCGGCCGCGATCACGCTCGGCTGGCTCTTCGTCGGCATCATGGTCACCCTGGTGGCGCTGGCGATGGCCGAGGTCTGCTCGGCCTATCCGACGGCCGGTGCGCTCTACTGGTGGGCCGCGGCGCTGGCCAAGCAGAACAAGGCGGCCTGGGCCTGGTTCATCGGCTGGTTCAACTTCCTCGGCGAGGTCGCGGTCACCGCGGCGATCGACTTCGGGGCGGCGATCACCACCGCGGCGTTCCTGAGCCTGACCTTCGACATGGAGGTGACGCCCGGGCGGACCTTCCTGATCTTCCTGGTCATCATCATCGTGCACGGGCTGCTGAACACGTTCGGCGTGAACCTGGTGCGGCTGCTCTCCGACGTCAGCGCCTGGTGGCACCTGGTCGGGGTCGCGGTGATCGTGGTCGTGCTGGCCGTCATCCCGGACCAGCACAAGCCGATCTCCGAGGTGTTCTTCGAGGTCCGCAACACGACCGGGTTCGGGTTCGCCGGGGCGAGCGTCTACGCCGTCCTGATCGGACTGTTGATGGCGCAGTACACGTACACCGGCTACGACGCGTCCGCGCACGTGGCCGAGGAGACGCACGACGCGGCCAACGCGGCGCCCCGGGGCATCGTGCTCTCCGTGGTCGTCTCGGTGATCGCCGGCTTCGTGCTGCTGTTCGCGATCACCTGGTCGATCCAGGACTACGACGCCGAGGCGACCACCTCGCTCGGGTTGCCGCCGGCGCAGATCTTCATCGACGCGGTGGGCCACAACACCGGTACGTTCCTGCTGTTCATCTGCATGGTCGCGCAGTGGTTCTGCGGGATGGCGTCGGTGACCGCGAACTCCCGGATGTCGTACGCGTTCGCCCGGGACGGCGCGCTGCCCGGCTCCCGGCTGTGGAAGCAGGTCAACGCGCGCACCGGCACGCCGACCAACTCGATCTGGCTGTGCGTGACGATCTCGACGATCCTGGTGCTGCCGTCGCTCTGGAACACGACCGCGTACGCCGCGGCCACCTCCATCGCGGTGATCGGCCTGTACATCGCGTACGTCGGACCGGTTTTCCTCCGGCGCCGCAAGGCGGACTTCCAGGTCGGCCCGTGGAACCTCGGGAAGTGGAGCGCGCCGATCGGGTGGATCTCGATCGTCTGGGTAGTCATCATCTGCGTGCTGTTCGTGCTCCCGACGGCCGGCCCGATCACCGCGAAGAACTTCAACTACACCATCGTCGCGGTGGCGATCGTGGTCGGCGGCGCGACGATCTGGTGGTTCGCGAGCGCCCGCAAGTGGTTCACCGGCCCCCGGTCGAACCTGCTGGAGGCGGCCGCGCACGGCGAGCAGACCATGCCGACCACCAACGACTGATAGGACTGTTCCATGGATCTCGAGGACCTGGACGTAGCGGTCGGCAACGGCTCGATCGACACCGTGCTGCTGGCGCTGACCGACATGCAGGGCCGGTTGCAGGGCAAACGCCTGCACGGGCAGTACTTCATGAACGAGGTGGTCGGCGGCGGCAGTGAGGGCTGCAACTACCTGCTGGCGGTGGACGTCGACATGAACACCGTCGACGGCTACGCGATGTCCTCCTGGTCCACCGGTTACGGCGACTTCGTGATGCGGCCGGACTTCGGCTCGCTGCGCAAGGTGCCGTGGCAGCCGGGCACCGCGCTGGTGCTCGCCGACCTGTTCGACACCGCGGGGGCGCCGGTCACGGCGTCTCCGCGGCAGATCCTGCAGCGTCAGCTGGAGCGGCTGGCCGCGCACGGGCTGACCGCGTTCGCCGGTACGGAGTTGGAGTTCATCCTCTACAAGGACACGTATGAGGAAGCCTTTTCGTCGAACTACCGGGGGTTGATTCCGGCAAACCAGTACAATGTGGACTACTCGTTGCTGGGCACGGCTCGCGTGGAGCCGCTGCTGCGCAGAATCCGCAACGAGATGTACGGCGCGGGCCTGCTCCCGGAGAGCGCCAAGGGCGAGTGCAACTACGGCCAGCACGAGATCGCGTTCCGCTACGCCGACGCGCTCGCCGCCGCGGACAACCACGTCGTCTACAAGAACGGGGCGAAGGAGATCGCCGCGCAGGAGGGCATGGCGCTGACCTTCATGGCCAAGCCCAACGAGCGCGAGGGCAACTCCTGTCACATCCACTTCTCGCTGCGCGACGCGGAGAACAAGTCGGCCATGCTCGGCGACGGGCCGGCCCACCTCAGCGTGACCGGGCAGCGGGTGCTGGCCGGGCTGCTCGCCACGATGCGGGAGTTCAGCCTGCTGTTCGCGCCGAACATCAACTCGTACAAGCGGTACCAGCCGGGCTCGTTCGCGCCGACCGCGCTGCGCTGGGGGGTGGACAACCGGACCTGCGCGCTGCGGATCGCCGGGCACGGCGAGGGCATGCGGGTGGAGAACCGGGTGCCGGGCGGGGACGTGAACCCGTACCTGGCGATCGCCGCCCTGGTCGCGGGCGCGGTCCACGGCATCGAATCCGAATTGTCGCTCGAAGACGAGTTTGTCGGGAATGCTTACCTGGACCCCGACGCGGGGCGGGTGCCCGCGACGTTGCGCGAGGCGACCGGCCTCTGGGAGTCGTCGGAGCGGGCGACCGAGGCGTTCGGGGCGGATGTGGTCGCCCACTACGCGAACATGGGTCGGGTGGAGCTGGCCGCTTTCGACGCCGCGGTGACCGACTGGGAACTACGCCGTGGATTTGAGCGTCTCTGAGTGTGAGGATCTTGGCGTGGGGACTACTGACGTGATCAATCCGGCGACGGGGGCGGTCTTCACGACCGTACCGTCGCTGGATCTGACCGAGACCGACGCGGCGATCGAGCGTGCGAGCAAGGCTTTCGAGGGATGGCGGGCGGTCGCGCCCGGCGACCGGGCGCGGTTGCTCCGCCGCTTCGCGGCGGTCGTCGAGGAACACCTCGAAGAGCTGGCCCAATTGGAGGTACGGAACGCCGGCCACACCATCGGCAACGCGCGCTGGGAGGCCGGCAACGTCCGGGACGTGCTGAACTACTACGCCGGCGCCCCGGAGCGGCTCTCCGGCCGGCAGATCCCGGTGGCCGGCGGCGTGGACATCACGTTCCACGAGCCGCTCGGCGTGGTCGGGATCATCGTGCCGTGGAACTTCCCGATGCCGATCGCCGGCTGGGGGTTCGCCCCGGCGCTGGCGGCCGGCAACACGGTCGTCCTCAAGCCGGCCGAGCTCACTCCGCTGACCGCGATCCGGCTCGCCGAGCTGGCCCTCGAGGCCGGCCTGCCGGAGGGCGTCTTCCAGGTGCTGCCCGGCAAGGGTCGGGTGGTCGGGCAGCGGTTCGTCACCCATCCGGCGGTCCGCAAGGTCTGCTTCACCGGCTCCACCGAGGTGGGCAAGTCGATCATGGCGGGCTGTGCCGATCAGGTGAAGCGGGTGACGCTGGAGCTGGGCGGCAAGAGCGCCAACGTGATCTTCGCGGACGCGGATCTGGAGAAGGCCGCGGCCGCGGCGCCGGGGGCCGTCTTCGACAACGCGGGGCAGGACTGCTGTGCCCGGTCGCGGTTGCTGGTCGAGGCGTCGGTCTACGACAAGTTCCTCGGCCTGTTCGAGTCAGCCGTCAAGAAATTTCGGGTATTGGACCCTTCCAGTGATTTGTCCGAAATGGGTCCGCTGATCTCCGCCGGCCAGCGCGACACGGTGGCGTCCTATGTCGACGGCTCCGACGTGGCGTTCCGCGGGGACAAGCCGGCCGGCGAAGGCTGGTGGTTCCCGCCGACCGTGCTGCTCGCGTCGAGTGCCGGCGATCGGCACTGGCGCGAGGAGATCTTCGGCCCGGTCGTCTCCGTCCTCCCGTTCCGCGACGAGGCCGAGGCGATCCGCCTGGCCAACGACACCGAGTACGGCCTCTCCGGCTCGATCTGGACCCGGGACCTCGGCCGCGCGCTGCGGGCGGCCCGCGGGGTGGAGACCGGCGCCCTGAGCGTCAACAGCAATTCGTCGGTGCGGTACTGGACCCCGTTCGGCGGGATGAAGCAGTCCGGCCTCGGCCGCGAACTGGGTCCGGACGCGCTGCTGTCGTTCACCGATGTGAAAAACGTGTTCCTGGCTACGGGAGATTGATAGTGGAGCGTCTACAGGACCGGGTCGCCGTGATCACCGGCGCCGGCAGCGGTATCGGTCTGGCCACCGCCCGGCGGTTCGCCGCCGAGGGGGCTTTCGTCGTTTGTGTCGATATCTCCGCCGAAGCGGGCAAAGCCATCGCCGACGAGGTCGGCGGCGAGTTCGTGGCCTGCGACGTCAGCGACGAGGAGCAGGTCAAGGCCCTCTTCGACGGCGTCGTCGCGCGGCACGGAAAAGTCGACATCGCGTTCAACAACGCCGGCATCTCCCCGCCCGACGACGACTCGATCCTGGTCACCGGGATCGACGCCTGGGAGCGGGTGCTCCGGGTCAACACCACCAGCGTCTTCTTCTGCTGCAAGTACGCGATCCCGCACATGCAGCGGCAGGGCAAGGGCTCGATCATCAACACCGCGTCGTTCGTGGCCCTGCTCGGGGCGGCGACGTCGCAGATCGCCTACACCGCCAGCAAGGGCGGCGTGCTGGCGATGACCCGGGAGCTGGGCGTCCAGTTCGCCCGCGAGGGCATCCGGATCAACGCGCTCTGCCCCGGCCCGGTGGCCACCCCGCTGCTGCTGGAGCTGTTCGCGAAGGACCCGGAGCGGGCCGCCCGCCGCCTGGTGCACGTGCCGATGGGCCGGTTCGCCGAGCCGGACGAGATCGCCGCCGCGGTGGCGTTCCTGGCCAGCGACGACGCGTCGTTCATGACCGCGTCGCAGTTCGTCGTCGACGGCGGTATCACCGGTGCGTATGTAACGCCGCTGTAAACGTTTAGGCGGTCCCCGGGCCGGGCACGGCATCCTTGAACAGGGGTCGAATCCCTGCTCAGGCGGGCTCAGATCCCCGTCTGGGGTAGGACAGAAGGGCCCGTCGCGCGGCGCCGGATCGTCGGCGCCGCGCGCCTGTCCGGGGGAAACCTGTGGAGTGGTGACTACGGTGGTGCGATGCGTCCGATCATCGGGATAACGACGTACGTGTCGACCGCCTCCTGGGGCGTCTGGCGCGATCTTCCCACCACGCTGGTTCCGCACGACTACACCGCCGCGGTCACCCTGGCCGGTGGCCGGGCGGTGCTGCTGCCCCCGGACGACCTGGACGCCGACGTGCTGCGGGTGCTGGACGGCCTGCTGCTCGCCGGCGGGCCGGACCTCGCCCCGGAGCTGTACGGCGAGCGGCCGGGCCCGCACACGGTGACCCATCCGGAGCGGGACGCCGGCGAGCGCGCCCTGCTGGACGCCGCGCTGGAGCGGGATCTGCCGATTCTCGGCGTCTGCCGCGGCATGCAGTTGCTGGTGGCCGCGCACGGCGGCACCCTGCACCAGCATCTGCCGGACGTGCTGGGCCACGAGCGGCACCGGGTCGCCCCCGGGGTCTATCACGAGCACGAAGCCGTCTTCACCCCCGGCAGCCGGATCGCCGGGCTGATGGGTGACGACCTGACCATCAACTGCTTCCACCATCAGGGCGTCGCCGATCCGGGCAAGCTGACCGTCACCGGCCGGGCCGAGGACGGCCTGCCCGAAGCGGTCGAGGACCCGGCCCGGCGATTCCTGCTCGGCGTGCAGTGGCACCCCGAGGTGAGCCGGGACCGACGTCTCTTCGGCGCTCTGGTGGCGGCGGCCGCACGAAGCTGAAGGAGACACGCACCCTCATGCGCAGACCGCTGATCGGCCTCACCTCGTACGCCCAGTACGTGCACTTCGGCCGCAACGAGATGATGGCCGGGATGCTGCCGATGACCTACGTCAAGGCGGTGCACGAGAGCGGCGGCCGGGCGGTGCTGATCACCCCCGACGACCCCGGCACCGACGTGCTCGAATCGCTGGACGGCATCGTGTTCACCGGCGGCGGCGACGTCGACCCGGCGGGCTACGGCGCCGAGCCGCACCCGGAGACCGAGGTGGACGCGGTGCGCGACGCCTCGGAGCTGATGCTGATGCGCGCCGCGCTGGAGATGGACCTGCCGGTGCTCGGGGTGTGCCGGGGGCACCAGGTGATGGCGGTGGCCACCGGCGGCTCGCTGCACCAGCACCTGCCCGACCTGATCAAGCACGACCGGCACCGGGCGCACGCCGGCACCGACCCGCTGGCGGCGAGCGCCGGTGACTACGGCCGGCACGACGTGGTGATCGCCGAGGGCACCCGCGCGTACGAGCTGTTCGGCCGGCACACCACGGTGAACTCGTTCCACCACCAGGCGGTGGCGGACCCGGGCGAGTGCGTGGCGACCGGCTGGTGCCCGGACGACCGGGTGGTGGAGATCCTCGAGCACCCGGGGCGGACCTTCGCGCTGGGCGTGCAGTGGCATCCGGAGCGGATGGCGGATCTGCGGGTCTTCGCGGCCCTGACCCAGGCCGCCTCGATCGGCCGGCGGGTCGGCGCGGTTCTGTAGAAGCGCCGGCCCGGTGTTAACGTGCCACGGGCCGGATCATTCCCGGTCACCCGACCCCCACGGGAGGCTTCACATGGGCGCCCTGCCGGCCCGGCTGCGCATCGCTTTCGAGCGTGGCGGCGAGATGGGCCGGCGGATGGCCGATCGGGACTGGTCGGCCGCACCGGCCGGGGACCCGTCGACCTGGCCGCCGGAGCTGACCGGCGCGGTGATCACGATGCTGGCCTCGCGGACGCCGATCATGATCTTCTGGGGGCCGGCCCGCGTCCCGTTCCACAATGACGCCTGCCCGGCCGTGACCGGGCAGTTCGACGACCTGGTCCGGCGGGTGTTCGCGACCGACGACGGGCTGGTCGCCACCGACCGGCGGGTCGGCGAGGCGTACTTCACCGTTTCGTGTGACCCGATCCGGGCCGGGGACGGCTCGATCGGCGGCGTCCTGTGCATCCTCGCCGAGACCACCGGCCGGATCCTGATGGACGCCGCGGTCGCCTTGAACGTGGTGACCGGCACCGCCGAGGTGCTGGACGTGGCGGCCCGGCACGTGCAGGCGATGACGGCGGCCGGCCGGGTGGTGCTGACCGCGCCGGACGCGCGGGCCGAGCGGGACGGCGGCGCCGCGGCGGCGGCCGAGCCGGATCTGGTGCTGCCGCTGCCGGACACCGCCGGGACGGCGCTCGGCGAGCTGCGGGTCTGGTCCGGCGCGGGCGGGCCGGTCGAGCCGGTCGCGCTCACCCCGCTGGCCCGGCTGATCGGGCTGCGGCTGGCCGGCGCGCGCCGGTACGAGATCGAGCACCGGATCGCCCGGACCCTGCAGCACAGCCTGCTCCCGCAGTCCCTGCCGCGGGTCGCCGGCGCGGTGGTGGCCAGCCGGTACGTGGCCGGCAGCAGCGAGGCCCGGGTCGGTGGCGACTGGTACGACGTGATCGCCGCCCCCGGCGGCCGGTTGTACCTGGTCATCGGCGACGTGGTGGGCAAGGGCGTGGCCGCGGCGGCCACCATGGGCCAGCTGCGGAACGCGCTCCGGGCGTACGTCCTCGAAGGTTTTGATTGTGGTCCGGCCCTGAGCCGGCTCAACCGGTTGGTCGACACGATGGGCCGGCGGCAGTTCGCCACGGTCTTCTGCCTGCGCTTCGATCCGCACACCCGGGTGATGCGCTACTCCTCGGCCGGGCACCCGTCACCGATCCGGGTGACCCCCGGGGAACCGGGCACGTTCTTCTACCGGACCGCGCTCGGGCCGCCGATCGGCGCGCTCGGCGACGTGCCCTATCCGACCAGGGAGGTCCAGCTCGCCCCGGGTGACCGGCTGCTGCTCTACACCGACGGGCTGGTCGAGGATCGGCGCCAGGGCATCGACACCGGGCTGGCCGAGCTGACCGCGGACGTGGCCGAGCCCACCGAGCACGTCGAGGACCTGCTGGACATGCTGCTGGCGAAGGCCGGCCGCCAGGTACGACGGGACGACATCGCGATGATCGCGCTGGAAGTGACCGAGCCGCGGGAGTTCGTCATGCGGCTGCCGGCCGATCCGACCCGGCTCAGCGTGCTGCGCCAGCGGCTGGAGGATTTCCTGGCCGCGCACGGGGTGCCGGAGGCGGACGTGTTCGACCTGACCGTGGCGGTCTCCGAGGCGGCGGCGAACGCGATCGAGCACCCGATCGAGCCGGCCGAGCCGTGGATCACGGTGGAGGCGTCGACGCACCACGACGCGATCGTGGTGACCGTCCGGGACACCGGGCGGTGGCGGCCGGCCGGGGACGCCGGTTTCCGCGGTCGTGGGCTGGCGCTGATCGGCGCGCTGACCGAGCTGTCGGTGCACCGCTCCCCGGAGGGCACCGCGGTCACCCTGCGCAGGCCGCTTACCTGAGCCAGGGCTGGCCGCCCAGGCCGGAGATGTCGAGCACCCGCCGGACCCGGTCGGACGGGAACACCTCGAGCGTCCCGGGATACCGCTCGGCCAGCCGGATCAGCGTGTGGATCGCGGCCGAGTCGAAGAACGTGACCGCGCGCAGATCGATCGTCGCGCCGGTGATCCGCTCCGGGGTGGCGGCCTGGAAGAGGGCGGGGGCCGTGGACATGTCCACCTCGCCGGTGACCGTGACGGTGATCCGGTCGCCGGAGACCGCGCCGGTCGCCGAGAAAGTCGGGTACTGACCCTCTTGATCCACCAATACACGATTTCACAGCGGGTCAGGGGGCGGCAAGGACGGGTCCGGGCGACGCCACGCGCGGCGGATAGGCTGTGCTCATGACCGTACGTGCCCCTCTCGTGCCGGGTAAGCAGACCCCCTGGCGACCGGTCCCGGCAGGCATCGTCCGCCCTGAGTACGTCGGGAAGAAACGCCCGAAGGAGTGGCGCGGCTCGCACGTGCAGACGCCGGAGATCATCGAGAAGATGCGCGTCGCCGGGCGGATCGCCGCGCAGGCCACCCAGCTGGCCGGCGAGCACTGCAAGCCGGGCGTGACCACCGACGAGATCGACCGGGTGGTGCACGAGTTCATCCTGGACCACGGGGCCTATCCGTCCACCCTGGGCTACAAGGGCTTCCCGAAGTCCTGCTGCACCTCGCTGAACGAGGTGATCTGCCACGGCATCCCGGATTCCACGGTGCTCGAGGACGGCGACATCGTCAACGTCGACGTCACCGCGTTCCTGAACGGCGTGCACGGCGACACCGACGCGACGTTCCTGGTCGGCGACGTCAGCGAGGAGGCCCGGCTGCTGGTCGAGCGCACCCACGAGGCGATGATGCGGGGCATCCGCGCGGTCGCCCCGGGGCGGCCGATCAACGCGATCGGGCGGGTCATCGAGGCCTACGCGCGGCGTTTCGGCTACGGCGTGGTCCGCGACTTCACCGGCCACGGCATCGGCGAGACGTTCCACTCCGGCCTCTACGTGCCGCACTACGACAACCCGCGCCTGGACACCGTCATGGAGCCGGGGATGACCTTCACCATCGAGCCGATGATCACCCTGGGCACGCACGAGTACGAAGTCTGGCCGGACAACTGGACGGTCGTCACCAAGGACCGCCGCTGGACCGCCCAGTTCGAGCACACCCTGGTGGTCACCGACGACGGTTACGAGATCCTGACCCTGCCGTAAAACCCGGAAAACCGAGATTCGACGGTACGGACGTAGGCCGCCCCGACCGCCCCGGCCCACCCCCGTGGCTCCGAGCGCGAGGCCGCGGCCACTCCGGGCCGCCCGGCGGGCATCCGGGCGTGGCGGGCGGTCCCGGCAGTCAGTCGAGCAGAGCGCCGATCGTGCCGTCCACCGGGCGACCGCGGGCGGCCAGCTCGTCGGCCTGCTCCCGCAGGATCGTGCCGAGCTGCTCCATGTCCGCGGCGGCGACCCCGGTGCGCCGGACCGCGTCCGCCGCGTTGCGGAACCAGGTGCGGGTGAGGAAGCCGATGACCAGCGCGGCGTGCACCCGGGCCCGGGCGATCATCACCAGCGCGGCGTCCGTGTCGTGCCACCGGGCCAGCTGGATCGCCCGCTGCCGGGCCCCGTCCGCCAGCGCCCAGTTGTGCCGCGCCAGCCGGCTGAACTCGGCCGGCCGGGCCTCGCCGAGCAGGCTCTGATGCGCCTCGCGCTGCTCCTTGAAGCAGTCCTTCGGATCGTGCAGCGGGAACGTCGTCAGGTACCGGTCGGCGAGCAGCGGCCACTGCGGGGTCAGCTGCCGGGCCTGGCCCAGCGCCTCCTCGGCGGCCAGCACCGCCAGCTCGACCGGGACTCCCTGGACCTGCCGCAGCGCCGGCCGTGGCCCGGTCCGCGGGCGGAAGGTGATCACCACCAGGTTGACGTCGCTGCTGTCCGCGTCGTCGCCGTGCGCGAGCGAGCCGCGCACCCCGACGGCCTGCACCTCGGCCGGCCACCTGCGTTGGACGGCGTCGCCGAGCCGGACGGCGAGCGCACCGCGGGATGAGGTGGTGTCGATCTCGTCGATCACCGCCCCATTCTGGGACCTCAGGCGGTCGGCCGTCCGGGAAAGATCAGGGTCAATGGCGTGACCTGGGCGAGCTTGCGCCACTTCGTCGCACGAACTGCGGAGTCGGTCAAAGCCGACAGAGCGTCCACCCGCTGTGCGCTCTCGGTGACCGGGAGCACCACCCGCCAGGCCTGGGCCACCCCGTCCTCGATCTGGATCGCCAGCTTCAGCGCGGACGCCCGGTCGGTCACCGGGAACGGCAGCTCGTAGCCGGCCGGGGTGGGCGCGGTGCTCGCCCGCAGCGTGGCGAGCTGCTCCACCAGGTCGTCGCGGCGGGTCCGGTGCAGGTCCTCGGCGGCTCGGGCCTGGTCCTGCTCGGCGCCCTCGCGGAGGTGGACGCCGATCACGCCGTACGCCCAGATGGCCGCCTCCTCGGCGGCGAGCGCCCCGGCCAGTTGCTCTTTCACGTTCGAGAAACTAGCGCAGGACGACGATCTAGCGCAGCGCCTCGGCGTGGGTGGCCCGAGCGGCGGCGATCGATCCGACCAGGGCGGCCCGCGCGGCCGGCGCGATCTTGCAGGCGGCGACCGCGGTCTTCTGCCCGGCCAGCTCGGCCTTGCGCAGCCCGGCCACGGTGTCCGCACCGGCCGGGGCGGACGGGGCGCCCGCGCTGGGCAGTGTCGTGCCGATCACTTTCGCGAGCTCGGCGGCGTGCGCCCGGTGCGCCTGGCTCAGCGGGGTGAGCCGGGCGCTCAGCGTCTGGTCGGCGAGGATCACCCGGTCGTACGCCGAGGCCAGGGCCAGCGCCTCGGCCAGCAGCGGGGCCAGCGCGTCCGGCTCCTTGGGCGGCTCGGGATCGTCGCCGAACAGGCCGCAACCGCTCAGGGTGACCAGGCCGGCCAGCGCGCCGCCCGCGCCCAGCACCCGGCGGCGGGTGTGTCCCGAATCGCTCATCCGCACCGCGCCAGTCAACACCATCCCCTTCCCGGATGAAGTGCCGGGCCGCTGACCTGCGGACGGGGTGGTTTCGGTGCGGTGGCGCTCCGCCCGGCAGGTCGGCACGTTACGCTCTGCGTCAGCCGCGGGGCCACGGACTGCCCGGCGGCATATAGTCGTTGCAGCGTAAAAAACGAGGGAGAGGTCGAGCCCGATGACGCAGCGTGGTCGCGCCGGGGCCCGGCCCGGTGGTCGCCCGAACGGCCGGCGGAACCAGCCGGACCCCCGGAGCACCCCCATTGTCCCGCGGGTCGACCTGACCGCCGCCCGCGCCCGGTTGCGCGAGGTGGTCGAGCCGGTGGTCACCAAGGCCGGCTACGACCTGGAGGACCTGACCCTGACCCGGGCCGGCCGCCGGTTCGTGGTCCGGGTGATGATCGACGCCGACAACGGGATCGGGCTGGACGACGTGGCAGTCGTCTCCCGGGAGATCTCCGAGGCCCTGGATAACGCCGACGAGCAGGGCGGCGAGGTCCTGGCGGGGGAGTATCAGCTGGAGGTCGGCTCCCCAGGGGTCGACCGGCCGCTGACCCAGCCGCGCCACTGGCGCCGCAACATCGGCCGCCTGGTCGCGGTCGGCGGGGTGACCGGCCGGGTGCTGGCCACCGACGACGACGGCGTCACGCTGGACGTGGACGGCGCCGAGCGCCGCGTGGCCTGGGCCGACCTCGGCTCGGGCAAGGTCCAGATCGAATTCAAACGTATGGACGACGCCGATTTCGGCGACGACGACGAAGCCGGTGACGACGAAGCCGGCGACGATGACGAAGGGGAGGGCGAGGAGTGAACATCGACCTCGCGGCGCTGCGCGCCCTGGAGCGCGAGCGGGAGATCCCGTTCGAGACGATTATCTCGGCCATCGAGACCGCGTTGCTGACGGCTTATCGGCACACCGACGGTGCGGAAGGTCACGCCCGGGTGGAGATCGACCGCAAGTCGGGCGTCGCCTCGGTGCTGGCACAGGAGCTGGACTCGGACGGCACGGTCGTCCGGGAGTGGGACGACACCCCGCACGACTTCGGCCGGATCGCCGCGATGACCGCCAAACAGGTCATCCTGCAGCGGCTCCGGGAAGCCACCGACGAGCAGCACTTCGGGGAGTACGCGGGGCGCGACGGTGACCTGATCACCGGCGTGGTGCAGGCCGACGCCGCGCGTGCCGAGAAGGGCATCGTGATCGTCGACCTGGGCAAGCTGGAGGCGATCCTGCCCCAGTCCGAGCAGGTCCCCGGCGAGTCCTACGAGCACGGCTCCCGGCTGCGCTGCATCGTGGTGCACGTGGCCAAGGGCTTCCGCGGCCCGCAGATCACCCTGTCCCGCTCGCACCCGGCGCTGGTGAAGAAGCTGTTCGCGCTCGAGGTGCCGGAGATCGCCGACGGGACCGTGGAGATCGCGGCCATCGCACGTGAGTCCGGTCACCGTACGAAGATCGCGGTCAAGTCCACCGTGCAGGGCGTGAACGCCAAGGGCGCCTGCATCGGCCCGATGGGCCAGCGGGTCCGCGCGGTGATGAGCGAGCTGCACGGTGAGAAGATCGACATCATCGACTGGTCGGACGACCCGGCCCAGTTCGTCGGGAACGCGCTGTCCCCGGCCAAGGCGCTGCGCGTCGAGGTGGTGGACGCGGCGAGCCGGACGGCCAGGGTCACGGTGCCCGATTTCCAGCTGTCGCTGGCCATCGGCCGGGAGGGTCAGAACGCCCGGCTGGCGGCCCGGCTCACCGGCTGGCGGATCGACATCCGTCCGGACAACGAACCCGTTCAAGTCGCGGACCGTGATGCGGCCGAGGCGGGGAACTGACCGGATACGCGGTCGCCGCGATCGAGGGGTAGACTTGCCTTCGGTCGGCCCGACGCGAACCTGCGTCGGCTGCCGCAAACGCGCGCCGGCCGCTTCATTGCTGCGGTTCGTCGCGGTCGGATCCGGGGGAGACCTCCGGCTTTCGCCCGATCCAAACCGCCGACTGCCGGGCCGGGGGGCTCACCTGCACCCCGAACCGGCCTGCTTCGAGCAGGCGGAGCGACGCCGCGCCTTCGGGCGCGCGCTGCGTCTCACCGGTGTTGCTGACGCCGGACTGCTTGCCGAGCACATCCGTACGGTCTCCGTGCCGTGCGGAACCACCGATGATGTGGCGTCTTCGCCCCGTCACGACCCAGCAAGGTAGGACGACCCAGATGAGCACTCGATGAAGTCCCTGAAATGACCAGGCTTCTAGTGCACGAGTGAGGTCGGTGCGGGCACTGCTCGCACGACCTCGAGATGAGGAGTGCAGTGCCAGGCAAGGCCCGCGTTCACGAGCTCGCCAAAGAGCTCGGGGTCGACAGCAAGACCGTGCTCGCCACATTGAAAGACATGGGCGAGTTCGTCAAGTCCGCATCCAGCACCGTCGAGGCCCCGGTGGCTCGACGGCTCCGTGGCGCCCTCGAGGCAGGCGGCAGCGTTCCGGCGGCTCCGTCCGCTCCGTCCGCCGCCGGCTCCGCCCCGTCAAGCGGTGCCCCTACTCCGTCCGGCTCGCCGCGTCCCGGCCCGCCGTCGGTCCGTCCGCAGCCTCCGCGCCGTCCCGGGCCCACGCCCGGCCCCGGCCCGTCGGCTGCTCCGACTTCGCCGGCTCCGTCGGCCGGCGGCCCCGCCGCCCGGCCGAACGCTCCGGTGCCCGGTCGTCCGGGCCCGCGGCCCGGCCCGATCGCCAAGCCGGCCAGCGCGCACGACATCGAGGTGGCGGCCGCTGAGGCGCGCGCCTCGGCGCTGAAGGCCGAGCAGGAGGCCGCTGTCAAGGCGGCCCAGGCCGCGTCGGCCGCCCGTACCCGGGATGCCGAGCGTCGCCCGAGCCCGCAGCACCAGCAGCAGGCTCCGACCGACGGTGGCCAGCGTGGCTCCGGTCCCCGTCCCGGTCCCGGCGGAATCCCGCCGCGTCCGGGTTCCCCGGCGGCCCGTCCCGGTGGCAACCAGGGTGGTCCGGGTCAGGGCGGTCCCCGTCCGGGTCCGGCCGGTGGCGCTCCGCGCCCGCCGGCGCGTGGTCCGGGTAACAACCCGTTCGGTGTCTCCGGCAACGCCGGTGGCCAGCGTCCTTCGCCGGCTTCGATGCCGCGTCCCAACCAGCCCGGCATGCCGCCGCGGCCGAGCCCGGCGTCCATGCCGCCGCGGCCCAGCCCGGCCTCGATGCCGTCGCAGCGTCCCGCCGGTCCCGGTGGGGGTCGTGGCGGTCCGGGTGGCGGCGCTGGTCGTCCCGGTGGTCCCGGCGCGGGCCGTGGCGGTCCCGGCGGCGGTGCCGGTGGCGGCTTCCGTCCCGGTGGCGGCGGCGGTGGCGGCGCTGGTGGCGGCTTCCGTCCCGGCGGCGGTGGCGGTGCCGGTGGCGGCTTCCGTCCCGGTGGCGGCGGCGGTGGCGGTTTCCGGCCCGGTGGCGGTGGCCCCGGTGCTGGTGGCGGCGGTCCCGTCGGCGGTGCTCCGGGTCGTCCCGGTGGCGCCGGTGGCCGTGGTCGCGGTGGTGGCGCGGCGGGTGCCTTCGGGCGTCCCGGCGGTCGGCCGACCCGTGGCCGGAAGTCGAAGAAGCAGCGTCGTCAAGAGTTCGACAACCTGTCGGCTCCGCAGATGAGCTCGGGTGCTCCGCGCGGTCAGGGTCAGGAGATCCGGCTGTCGCGTGGCGCCTCGCTGTCCGACTTCGCCGACAAGATCAACGCGAACCCGGGCTCGCTCGTCCAGGAGATGTTCAACCTGGGTGAGATGGTCACGGCGACGCAGTCGGTCTCCGACGACACGCTGCTGCTGCTCGGTGAGCACCTCGGCTTCGACGTCAAGATCGTCAGCCCCGAGGACGAGGACCGTGAGCTGCTCGCGCAGTTCAACATCAACCTCGACGCCGAGGTGGCGGAGGACCGTCTGGTCACCCGTCCCCCGGTCGTCACGGTGATGGGTCACGTCGACCACGGTAAGACGAAGCTGCTCGACGCGATCCGCAAGACCAACGTGGTCGCCGGCGAGGCGGGTGGCATCACCCAGCACATCGGCGCCTACCAGGTCGTCGTCCCGCACCAGGGCGAAGACCGCGCGATCACCTTCATCGACACCCCGGGTCACGAGGCGTTCACCGCCATGCGTGCTCGTGGTGCCCAGGTGACCGACATCGTCATCCTCGTGGTGGCGGCGGACGACGGCGTGATGCCGCAGACGGTCGAGGCGTTGAACCACGCCAAGGCCGCCGAGGTGCCGATCGTGGTCGCGGTGAACAAGGTCGACAAGCCGGACGCCAACCCGGACAAGGTCCGGCAGCAGCTGACCGACTACGGCCTGCTCGCCGAGGAGTACGGCGGCGACACGATGTTCGTCAACGTCGCGGCCAAGCCCGGCATCGGCATCGACGAGCTGCTCGAGGCGATCCTGCTGACGGCGGACGCGTCGCTGGAGCTGACCGCCCCGATCGACGGCCCCGCTCAGGGTGTCGCGGTCGAGGCGCACCTGGACAAGGGCCGCGGTGCTGTCGCGACCGTCCTGGTGCAGAAGGGCACGCTCCGGGCCGGCGACTCGATCGTGGCGGGTGGCGCGCACGGTCGCGTCCGGGCCATGCTCGACGAGAACGGTCAGCAGGTCGCCGAGGCGGGTCCGGCACGTCCGGTCCTGGTCCTGGGTCTGACGTCGGTGCCCAGCGCCGGCGACACGTTCCTGGCGGCCGAGGACGACCGCACGGTGCGCCAGATCGCCGAGCAGCGGCAGGCTCGCCGTCGTGCGGCCTCGTTCGCCAACTCGGGTGCGAAGGCCACGCTCGAGACGCTCATGGCCCAGCTGAAGGAGGGCGAGAAGACCTCGCTCACGCTGGTCATCAAGGGCGACAGCTCGGGTTCGGTCGAGGCGCTCGAAGACGCGCTGTTCAAGATCGAGATCCCGGACGAGATTCAGCTCAAGGTCATCCACCGCGGTGTCGGTGCGATCACCGAGAGCGACGTCAACCTGGCGTCGGCCTCGTCCGAGCAGACCGCGACGATCATCGGCTTCAATGTCCGGGCCTCCAACAAGGTCAAGGAGATGGCCGACCGCGCCGGCGTGGAGATCCGCTACTACAGCGTGATCTACCAGGCCATCGAGGAGATCGAGGCGGCGCTCAAGGGCCTGCTCAAGCCGGAGTACGAAGAGGTCGAGCTGGGCACGGCGGAGATCCGCGAGGTCTTCCGCTCGTCCAAGATCGGTCTGATCGCCGGCTGTCTGGTCCGGTCGGGTCTCCTCCGCCGCAACGCCAAGGCGCGAATCCTGCGCGAGGGCACCGTGGTGGCGGAGAACGTCACGATCAGCTCGCTCAAGCGGTTCAAGGACGACGCGACCGAGGTCCGCGAGGGCTTCGAGTGTGGTCTGACGCTCCAGGGCTTCGGCACGCCGCAGATCGGCGACGTGATCGAGACCTACGAGATGCGCGAGAAGCCGCGGGCCTGATCCCCGGCTTTCGGCGGCCCCCGGCGGATTTCCGTCGGGGGCCGCCCCTTTTCCAGGGGCCGGGCGCCTGCTGGGAGGATGGACGGATGTCCCGCTACGCCATGCTGCTCGCCCCGTCCGCCAATCGCGTCTACGCCGACCAGGCGTCCCGCATCTCCCGGGCGGAGCTGGCCTCGTTCGCCACCGTGCTCTCCAGTGAGCTGACGGAGATCGAGGTCGCCGAGATCGGCGGGGTGGAGTACGTGACGTTCACCGCCGAGCTGACCCCCCGGGACATCGCGTTCGTCTCCAACCTCTCCTCGGCGTACGCGCTCTTCGAGCTGGTCGAGGGGGATCTGCTGCGCCCGCTCGCGCTCAACCCGCTGGCCTGCTACGACAGCGACCTGATCACCATCCCGAAGTACGCCGGCAAGACCAACGAGCAGTTCACCAAGCTGGTGCTGAACCTGACCCTGCTCGCCTCCGCCTCCGCCGACCGGATGCTGGACGGCCACCTCACCGTGCTCGACCCGCTGTGCGGCCGGGGGACCACCCTCAACCAGGCCCTGATGTACGGCTACGACGCGATCGGCGTGGAGATCGACGGCAAGGACGTCGAGGCGTACAAGCTGTTCCTGCAGACCTGGCTCAAGCGCAAGCGGCTCAAGCACACCGCCGACCTGGTCCCGATGCGCCGCCAGGGCCGCAAGGCCGCGCGCCGCCTCGAGGTGACCATGGCGGCCAGCAAGGACGACCACAAGGCCGGCGCGGTGCAGAAGCTGACCGTGCTGCACGCCGACACCACCGCGCTGGACGGGCTGATCCGCGGCAACATCGCCGACGTGCTGGTCGCCGACCTGCCGTACGGGGTGGCGCACGGCTCCTACGACGACGCCGGCGGCATCTCCCGGCGCCCGCTGGACCTGCTGGAGCGGGCCATGCCGGAGTGGCTGCCGCTGCTGCGCCCGGGCGGCGCGATCGGCCTGTCCTGGAACACCAAGGTCGCCCGGCGCGAGCTGGCCGAGGACATCCTGTTCGCCGCCGGTCTGGAGCTGGTCGACCACGGCTACTTCGAGCACCGCGTGGACCAGGGCATCGAGCGCGATGTCATCGTCGCCCGGAAAAGGGGCTGACCAGGGCGGTAAGGCGGCGTAATCTTTCCCGCTGATGTATACCGAGACCGCAGTTTTCGACCTGCTCCTGCCCGGTGACGCCCAATCGCTGAAGCAGAAGCGCTCGTATGTCCGCCCGATCATCGCGATGCTGAAGAAGTTCGAGGTGAGCGCGGCCGAGGTGGGTTTCCACGACCTGCACGGCCGGGCACAGATCGGGGTGGCCGTCGTCGCCCCCGACCCGGCTCAGGCCCGCGCGGTGATCGACACGTGCGAGCACCAGATGGCCGGCCGCCCGGAAATCGAGTTGTTGTCGGTCAAGCGCCGCCTTTACGGCGACGACGACTGAAATCCGGGGTAGGTAGGCTTCAGCAGTTAAGGGCGGGGCAGGTTTGACCCGCGGGTTACACAGTCGGAGGTGGGCGAGATGTCGGATCCGGCCAAGACGCGACGGCACGCGGAGCGTGTTCGTGAGCTGGTGGCCTCGCTGGTGCGGGAGATCAAGGATCCCCGCCTCGGCATGGTGACGGTCACGGACGCCCGGATCACCGGTGACCTCCGTGAGGCGACCGTGTTCTACACCGTGCTGGGCGATGCGACCGAGCAGGCCTCGACGGCCGCGGCGCTGGAGAGCGCGAAGGGCATGCTGCGCACCCGGGTAGGCCATGCACTGGGGCTGCGGCACTCGCCGAGCCTGGCGTTCAAGGCGGACAACGTGCTGGACAACGTCAAGGAGATCGACGACCTGCTGGCGGCCGCGCGGCACCGGGACGAAGAGGTCCACCGGCTCGCGGCCGGCAAGGAATATGCCGGCGACCCGGACCCGTACAAGGCCGAGGAGCCGGAGGACGAGGACGAGGCCGAGCGGGTCGGTGCCCGCGAGGACCTCGGGTGACGAGTGCCCCGACCGAGCCCGCCGCCGAGCAGTGGGACGCCGCCGTCGCGGCGGTCCGCGCGCTCGGCGGCGACGCCGAGATCCAGCTGATCTGCCACGTCAGCCCGGACGGGGACGCGCTCGGCAGCATGCTCGGGTTCGGCCTGGGGCTGCGGCGACTGGGGTTCACCGGGGTCCGGGCGACGTTTCCGGGCGAGTTCCGCGTGCCGACGCCGTACACCGAGCTCCCGGGTGTTGATCTGCTGGTGCCGGAACCGGACGCCTACCTCGACCCGGCGCTGGTCCTGGTCTTCGACGTGGCCGCCGAGTCGCGCCTGGGCGGCCTCGTCGGCCGGGTCGCGGCCGCACCGGTCAGCGTGGTGCTCGACCACCACGCGTCGAACACCGGCTTCGGCACGATCCGTCTGGTGGATCCGCACGCCGCGGCCACCTCGGTGCTCGCCGAGCAGCTGATCACCCGGCTCGGGGTGCCGCTGGACGCGGAGATCGCCGAGTGCTTCTACGTGGCGCTGGCCACCGACACCGGGTCGTTCAAGTTCAACTCGACCACGGTGGCGGTGCACGAGCTGGCCGGCCGGCTGATCGCGACCGGGCTGCGGCCCGGGGACATCTCCCGCCGGATCTTCGACAGCCGCCCGTTCGGGGCGATGAAGCTGACCGGCGAGGTGCTCGGCCGGGCGGTGCTGGAGCCGGCCGCGGCCGGTGGGCGCGGCCTGGTCTGGACCTACGCCACGCTGGCCGACCTGGACCGGCACGAGCAGCCGCCGTACGTGCTGGACACGCTGATCGACCCGGTCCGCTCGGTCGCCGAGGCGGACGTCACGCTGCTGGTGAAGCAGGTGGCCGAGCGGGAGTGGGCGGTGTCCCTGCGGAGCAAGGGCGCGGTCGACGTGAGCCGCCTGGCCATCTCGCAGGGTGGCGGAGGTCACCGCCTGGCGGCCGGTTTCACCGGATTTGGGGAGCCGACCGACGTGGTGGACACCGTGCGTCGGCTACTTGACGATTACCTGAATTGACGCTGTTTCAACAGCTCATAGGGGGTCGCCCGAAAGGGCGGCCCCCTTCTTTTCTTCCCGGATCGCGGGAACCGTCCGTGCGATGGGTTGATTGAACGTTAGTTTGGTTCCTGAACGGTGATTTGGTTTTGCGCGGCTGACACCTTCCGCCTTCCGCGAGACCGCGAGCCGCCCGAGGTCACCGCCTCGGGTCGCGTCACCCCGCCATGCGTCCGGCGATCCCGGACCGGCCTCTGTGACGCCCGCTCGACCGATTCGGGGCGCTCCGCAGGCGTGAGCGCCCACACCACACCGTGGAAGGAACCTCAGATGGCTGCCAAGCCGAAGCCCCAGCCCACCGAAGACGCCCGTGAGCAGGCCCGCCGCGCGCTGCAGACCTCGCTGGACACGCGTCAGTAGGGTAAGGCCCCAGACCCTCTTGTGACCCTTACGACTGGGCGGGCATCATGGGACACCATGAGCCCGTCTGCCCAGTCGTCCGCTGGTTCCCGTCAGATCGCCAAGCTCGCCCTGCCCGCGCTCGTGGTGCTCGCCGCCGAGCCGCTGTACGTGCTGGTGGACACCGCCGTCGTCGGCCATCTCGGGCCGGTCCCACTCGCCGCCGTCGCGGTCGGGGGCACGGTGATGTCGGTCGCCGTGTGGTTCGGCACCCTGATGGCGTACGGGACGACCGGCCGCGCCGCCCGCCGGTTCGGCGCGGGTGACCGCCCGGCCGCCGTCGCCGAGGGCGTCCAGGCATCCTGGCTGGCGCTCGGCATGGGCCTGCTGCTGGTCCTGCTCGGCACGATCTTCGCCGGTCCGGTCGCGCACGCGCTGGCCGGTGCCCCGGCGACCGCCGACGCCGCCGCCGGCTGGCTGCGGATCGCCGTCCTCGGCGTCCCCGGCCTGATGCTCGCCGCCGCCGGGAACGGCTGGATGCGCGGCGTGCAGGACACCCGCCGGCCGCTGTTCATCGTGCTCGGCGCCAACGTGCTCTCGGCGATCCTCTGCCCGGTGCTGGTCTACCCGCTCGGGCTGGGCCTGACCGGGTCCGCGATCGCCAACGTGACCGCGCAGTCGGTCGGCGGCGGCCTGTTCCTGTGGGCGCTGATCCGCGAGACCCGGCAGCTGCGCCCGGTGCCGTCGGTGATCGCCCGGCAGGTGGTGCTCGGCCGGGACCTGCTGGTCCGGGGCGCCGCGTTCCAGATCTGCTTCCTCTCCGCGACCGCGGTCGCGTCCCGTTTCGGGGTGGCCGCGGTCGGTGCCCACCAGATCGCGCTGCAGCTCTGGTTCTTCGCCGCGCTCGTCCTGGACGCGGTGGCGATCGCCGCCCAGTCCCTGGTCGGGGCGGCCCTCGGCGCCGGCGACGTGGACCAGGCCCGGGACGTGGCCCGGCGGGTCACCATCGCCGGCGGGGTGGCCGCGGTCGTCTTCGCCGGCCTGGTCGCGGCCGGCGCGTCGGTGATCCCCGGCTGGTTCACCGGTGATCCGTCGGTGCGGGACCAGACCGCGGTGATCTGGCCGTGGTTCGTCGGGCTGCTCCCGTTCGCCGGGGTGGTCTACGCCCTGGACGGGGTGCTGATCGGCGCCGGCGACGTCGCCTACCTGCGGACCACGACGGTGGCCGGGGCGCTGCTCGGCTTCCTGCCGATGATCTGGCTGGCCTACGCGCTGGACCTCGGCCTCGGCGGGGTCTGGGCCGGCCTGGCCCTGTTCGTCCTGGTCCGGCTGGTCGCCACGGTGGCCCGCTGGCGCTCCCCACGCTGGACCGTCATCGGCGCCACCCGCTGACCCAACCCGGCGCCTCACGCGACGCTGCGCACCCCGGCGCCTCACGCACGCTGCGCACCCCGGCGCCCCGCGCGACGCTGCGCACCTCACGCGCCCGCACCTCACGCGCCCGCACCTCACGCGCCCGCACCTCACGCGCCCGCACCTCACGTGCCCCGGGCACCTCACGCGCCCCGCACCTCACGTGCCCCGGGCGCCTCGCGCCGCTGCGCACCTCACGCGCCCTGGCACGTCACGCGTTCTGCGCACCCCGCGCACGTCGGCATCGCACCTCGGGCCCAGCGCTCGCGCATGCTGTACACCCCGCGCACCGTGCACACGCCGCACGTCCCGGGCCTACCGCGCACCCCGCGCACCCCGCACCCCGCGGCTCGCCGCCGGCACAGCGCACCCCGCGACTCGCCGCACAGGCCTCGCGGCTCGCGGCCTCGCGGCTCGCGGCCTCGCGGCTCGCGGCCTCGCGGCTCGCGGCCTCGCGGCTCGCGGCCTCGCGGCTCGCGGCTCGCGGCCTCGCGGCTCGCGGCCTCGCGGGTCGGGCCCGTCGTGTCGCAGGCAGGGGCCCGCCCACCGGGGGTTCCCCCGCCCTCGAAATCACGCTATCGAAGCCGGCCTTGATCATGTAGACGGCCTGTGGACAACCCTCTGGTGTGGATAACCCGATGGGCCGGCATTCACGGGTTTAGGGTTTTGTAAGCGCGCCCACCCACGGACGTCGCCCTTGCGGGTCTCGTGTTCTGGGCGCCCCGCGCCCTTGCGAGGCCCGGAAGGGTCCCCGCGGGAGCGACGATCAGTTATTGGCCGCAGCCGAGGAAAGAAAAGAATTTGATCTTGAAGGGGGCAAGCCCGCGGCGAAGATGAACCACCCGGAGTCATAGGGTGAGCCGGTGGATGGCTTGATTGTGGTGGACAAAGGCCCGGGGATGACGTCGCACGACGTCGTCGCGCGGATTCGGCGGCTGGCGAAGACGCGGCGGGTCGGCCATGGGGGCACGCTGGACCCGATGGCGACCGGAGTGCTGATCATCGGGGTGAATCGGGCGACCCGCCTGCTCACCTACGTGATCGGCTCCGGGAAGAGCTATGCCGCCACGATCCGGCTCGGTCAGTCGACGATCACCGACGACGCCGAGGGGGACGTGACCGCGACCGCGTCCACCGCCGCGGTGACCGACGAGGCGATCCGGGCGGGTCTGGCCGTGCAGGTCGGTGCGATCGATCAGGTGCCCAGCGCGGTCAGCGCCATCAAGATCAACGGGCAGCGGGCCTACAAGCTGGTCCGGGACGGCGAGACCGTGGAGATCCCGGCGCGCCGGGTCACCGTGCACAAGATCGACGTGCGGGACATCCGGCGGCCGGACGGGGACGTGATCGACGTCGACGTGGACGTCGACTGCTCCTCCGGCACCTACATCCGGGCCATCGCGCGGGACCTGGGCGCGTCCCTCGCGGTCGGCGGCCATTTGACCGCACTGCGACGCACCGCCGTCGGCCCGATGACCCTCGACACCGCGCTCACCCTGGAGCAACTCGAGGAGCGCGCCCCCGACGTCGTCACCCTCCCGATGGCCGAGGCGGCCCGGCGCGCGTTCCCGCAGCGGATCGCGACCGAGGAGGAGACCCGGATCCTGCGGCACGGTGGCCCGCTCGACACCGTCGGCATCGACGGGCCGTACGCGGTGTTCGACCCGGCCGGCGACGTGCTGGCGATCGTCAGCGAGCGGGACGGGCGGGCCCGCGCCGAAATCGTGCTCTCGCCCGCCTGAGGATCGCCCGCGGCGGGCCGATAGGGAGCGCATGAGACGTGTCCCGGCCCCCGCGGTCCCCGCGTTCGCCACGGCCGCCGGCGCGGTGTCCGTCTTCTGGCCGGGCACCGACGCCGCCCACATCGCCTATCTGATCGGCTTCACCGCCGTGGTCGCGGCCGCGTGGACCGGGATGCGGGCGATCTCTGGCCCGAGCCGGGGCGCGTACCGGCTGATCACGGCGGCTTTGACGGTCTGGTTGACCGGTGACGTCCTCTACGACGTGCTGAGCCGGGTGGCCGGCCCGCTCGGCAACGTCTCCCCGTCGGACGTGCTCTGGCTCTCCGGCTATCCGCTGCTGGTGGTCGCGATGGTCAAGCTGGTCCGGCTGCGGGCGCCCGGCCGGCTGCGCGACGGCATGCTCGACGCGGCCGCGCTGACGACCGTGGTGGCCTGGCTGTTCTGGCAGTTCATGATCTTGCCGGCGGCCGAGGGGGCGGGGCTGTCGCTGGAGATGTTCGTCGGGGCGGCGTACCCGTTCGGCGACGTGACGTTCTTCGCCGGCACCGCGATCCTGGTGTTCGCGCCCGGCGCCACCCGCGGACCGGGCCGCTATCTGGTCGCGGCGCTGGTCCTGACGCTGATCGGGGACATCAGCATCTCGCTGCTGCCGCAGCTGTTCCCGGAGCTGTCCCGCTCCGGGCAGGCGGATCGCTTCGACGGCCTGCTCCTGCTGGCGAACGGCCTGCTCGCGGCGGGCATCGTGCACCGCGACGCGGGACGGGCCGCGCAGCCGGACAACCTGGCCGCCCAGCGGCTGCACCCGGCGCGCGTGGTGTTCCTCGGGATCGCGCTGGTCGTGCTGCCCACGGTGACCGGCCTGCACTCGTTCGGCACGCTGGTCAGCCGGGTCTCGCTGCTCGTCTCGATCGCGCTGCTGACCACGTTCATCCTGGTCCGCTTCGTGTTCGTGGTCCGCGAGCAGGAGCGGATCAAGGCGGCCCTGGCGCATCAGGCCGAGCACGACCAGCTGACCGGGCTGGCGAACCGGGCGGCGCTGCACGCCCAGCTGGAGCTGGAGCTGTTCCGGGCGGCCGAGTTCGGGCCGGTGGTCTTCTACATGGACCTGAACGGCTTCAAACAGATCAACGACCGGTACGGGCACGCGGCCGGCGACCGCATCCTGACCGAGTTCGCCCGGCGGCTGACCGCGACGATCAGCGCGGGGGACACCGCGGCCCGGATCGGCGGCGACGAGTTCGTGGTGCTCGCCACCGGTCTGGCCGACCGGGACGGCGCGCGGATCTTCGCCGACCGGCTGCGGGCACTGGCCGCGGAGCCGGTCAGCTGGCGGGGCGAGAGCCTGTCCTTCGGGGTCAGCGTCGGGGTCTCGGCGTGGACGCCGCTGGACCGGCCGAACGCCGACCACCTGCTCGCCGACGCGGACGCGGCGATGTACGCCGAGAAGGTCGCCCTGAAGAACGCCGCCTAGCCCGTCGGACGACTAGCTTTTCAGGTGCCGGGCCACCGTCGCGACCAGGTCGGCGGCGGCGTACGGCTTGTCCAGGAAGTCGTCGCACCCGGCGTCCAGGGCGGCCTTCTGGTCCTGCGGCAGCACGCTCGCGGTCACCGCGACCACCACCGGTTTCGGCCGGTCCGGCGACGGTTCGGCGGCGGCCAGCTCGCGGGCCAGGGTGAGGCCGTTGCCGTCGGGCAGGTTCAGGTCGAGCAGGATCAGGTCGAAGTCGCCGTCCCGGACGCTCTCCCGGGCCTGGCTCAGGGTGGTGGCGTCGGTCAGCGTCGCGTTGCGGACCGTGTCCACGCCGGCCCGGGACAGCACCGCCTTGACCAGCATCCGGTTCAGTTCCTCGTCCTCCACCAGGAGGATGCGGTGCGGATCGCTCACGGTTCCTCCTTGACGTCGTATCGGGTGGGTACCGCGCTGCGCAGGTGGATCGCGGTGGCCGGTGGGTGCGCGCCGCCCGGGGTGCGCCGGGCCGCCGGGTGGGCCGGGTGGTGCGGCATGATCGGGTGGTGCCCGGCCGGATGGTGCCCGAGCAGCGGGGCCAGGCTGTCCCAGCCGGCGCCGCCGGCCATCGCCTCGGCGACCACCCCGCCGGCCAGAGCGGTCGCGATGAGCGGGGCGTTGTCACCGGGGGCGCGTTCGGCCAGCGCGGCCGAGCTCAGGCCGAGGATCGGCGTGTGCCGCCCGGTCGGGTCCTGCTCGATCGCGGCGAGCAGGCTGAACCCGTCCGCCGAGGGGGACTGCATGTCGCAGACGATCAGGTCGAAGTTCTCGGCGCGGCTGCGGGCCAGGCCGTCCCGGCCGTCCGCGCAGGCGACCACGTCGGCGCCACCGGCCCGCAGGCCGTCCTCGATCGCCTGACGGACCGCGTCGTCGTGGTCGACCACCAGCACACGCGGGGCGGGCCGGGCGGCGATCGCGTTGGACAGCGCGCTGAGCAGGGCCGGCTGGTCGACCGGCTTGATGAAGTAGTCGTGCGCGCCGAGGGCCAGCCCGGCCGCGGCCTCGTCCAGGATGCTGGCGAAGAAGACCGGCACGCAGGAGAGCGCCGCGTCGGCCTTGAGCCGGCGGATCACCTCCCAGCCGGAGATCCCGGGCAGCTCCACGTCGAGCACGATGGCGTCCGGCTTGTGGGCGCGGGCGACGGCGAGGCCGCTCTCCCCGGTGCCGGCCACCTCGACGCGGTAGCCGGCGTTGCTCAGCTGGGTCTGCATCAGCTCGGCCGAGTGCGGGTCGTCCTCGATCAGCAGGACGTACGGCGCGTCGGCCGCCCCGGCGGCGCTGGACCGGGCCACCGGCGCGGCCGGTAGCCGTACCGTGAAGGAACTGCCCTGACCCGGCACCGAGGTCAGGGTGATCTCGCCGCGGTGCGCCTCCACCAGCCGGCGCGTCAGCGCCAGGCCCAGGCCGGTCCCGGCCTGGCGCCGGTCCGGGTCACCGACCTGCTGGAACTCCTCGAAGACCCGTTCCGCGTCCTGGTCGGCGATGCCCACCCCGGTGTCCGAGACGGTCACGTGGACGTCGGTCTCGGTCCCGGTCATGGTGATCGTGACGGTGCCCTCCGGCGGGGTGAACTTGATCGCGTTGGAGAGCAGGTTCTCCACGATCTGCCGCAGCCGGAGCCGGTCGGCGAGCGCGGTGATCTCGGCCAGCTCGGCCAGCACGGTCAGCCGCTTGTCGGCGAAGAGCGGCGCGAGCGAGGTGAGCAGCTCCTCGATCGCGGTGTCCACCCGGACCGGGGCGAGCCGCAGGTCCATCCGGCCGGCCTCCACCTTGGCCAGGTCCAGGATGTCGTTGATCAGGCCGAGCAGGTGCCGGCCGCTGCTGTGGATGTGGTCGACCCAGTCGGCCGGCACCCGGCGGCGGTCGCCCTCCGGGTCCTCCAGCCGCATCAGGTCGCTGAACCCGATGATCGCGTTGAGCGGCGTCCGCAACTCGTGGCTCATGTTCGCCAGGAAGTTGCTCTTCGCCTCGTTCGCCTTGGTCAGCGCGTTCACCGAGCGGCTCAGCTCGGAGGCCAGCCGGCGCTCGCGGACCGTCACCGCCTGCCGTTCGGCGAGGATCCCGGCCTGCCCGCCGAGCTCGGCCAGCAGGCTCAGGTCGTCGTCGCTGAACAGGTTCCGGTGCCGGTTGAACAGCAGCACCCAGCCCTCGACGTCGGGTGGGACCGGCATCCGCAGCACGGTCACGAAGTCGTCGCGCAGCCCGTCGCCGAAGTGCCGGAGCAGCGCCGGATCGCCCTCCCGGAGCCGGACCGGGCGGCCGGGCCGGATCAGCGCGGCCGGGTCGGCGTGCACCGGTTCGGCCGGCAGGTCGAGCGACGGGCCGGCGTACCCGATCTGTTCGAGCGCCCCGTCGGTGCGGGGGAGCAGCACCGCGACCGCGTCCGCGGCGGTCTGCACCCGCATGATCTCGGCGTACGTCTGCCACACCTGCTCCGGCGAGTCGGCCGGCGTGCCCAGCAGCCGCTCGGTGATCGACTGCGCGGCGGACGCCGAGGCGAGCCGGCGCAGCCAGCGCGGCGGCACGAACGCGATCAGATAGCCGAGCCCGCTGGCCAGGGCCAGTACCCGGCTGGCCGCGCGCACCTCCGGGTTCCCGGTGGTGGCCGCGCCGATCAGCATGATCATCACGCCGAACGTGAGGGTGGCCGCGGCGGCGGTCATCAGCCGGGCCCGGTTCGTGCCGGTCCGGGTCCGCGCCTTGCCGAACAGCAGCGCGGCCGCGATCACCTCGGTGGTCAGGAAGTAGACCACCTCGGCGCCGATCAGGCCGGGCGGCAGCGGGCGGGGCAGCACCGCGAGCGGGACCGCCAGGGTGAGATAGCCCAGCAGGGTGGCGGCCATCAGCGCGCGTGGCACGTGCCGCAGCCGGGCGGCCAGGCGCAGCGTCAGGTAGGGCTGGGCCATCAGCGGCACCGCGGTCAGCGCGCCGGTCCAGGCCGGCCGGTCCCCGATCGTCTGCCACGCCAGGTCGATCGCGAAGACCAGCGTGCACGGTCCGAAGACCAGGGTGAGGTCGCCCTGCAGCGGATCCCGGCGGCGTAGGTAACCGAACAGCGCGCGCAGGAAGAGCACCGCGAAGGTGATCTCCGCGGCGAGCAGGACGAGGCGGGTCCACTCGACGCTCATATCGGTCCCAATCGTACCGATCCGGGCGCGTCGCAGAAGGAATACGCGATCGATACGCTATGGCTGACAACGAGGCGGAGGAGCTTTTCGATGCAGCGGTGGCGGGGATTGGAATCGGTTCCGGGGGGCTGGGGCCGCTCGGTCGTGACCATCGGCGTCTTCGACGGCGTGCACCGCGGCCACCAGGCGATCATCGGGCACGCGGTGAAGCGCGCCCGGGACATGGGCCTGCAGTCGGTCGTGATGACCTTCGACCCGCACCCCTCCGAGGTGGTCCGCCCGGGCTCGCACCCGGCGGTGCTGACCGAGTCGGTGCGCAAGGCCGAGCTGATCGACCGGCTCGGCGTGGATGCGCTCTGCGTGGTCCCGTTCACGAGTGAGTTCTCCCGGCTGAGCCCGGACGCGTTCGTGCACGACGTGCTGGTCGAGGCGCTGCACGCGGCGGACGTGGTGGTCGGCGACAACTTCCGGTTCGGGCACAAGGCGGCCGGGGACGTGACGCTGCTGGAGACGCTCGGGCGCACGTTCGGCTTCACCGTGGAGGAGGCCCCGCTGGTCTCCGCGGACGGGGTGGTGTTCTCCTCGACGTACATCCGCAGCTGTGTCGACGCCGGGGACGTGCGCGCCGCGGCCGCCGCGCTCGGCCGGCCGCACCGGCTCGCCGGCGTGGTGATCCGGGGTGACCAGCGCGGCCGTGAGCTGGGCTTCCCGACGGCGAACCTGATGACGCACCGCTATGCCGCGGTCCCGGCCGACGGGGTCTACGCGGCCTGGCTCACCCGGGCCGGGGAGAACGCCGGGCGCTGGCCGGCCAGCGTGTCGATCGGCACCAATCCGACGTTCGACGGGCGGGAGCGCCGGGTGGAGGCGTACGCCCTGGGCTTCGAGGGCGACCTCTACGGCGAGCGGGTCAGCCTCGACTTCGTGGCGCACCTTCGTGAGCAGCGTAAATACGACGCGATCGAGCCGTTGGTGGCGCAGATCCGGGCCGACGTGGAAGAGACCCGCGTGTTGCTCCGGTGACCCCCTGGTAGGGTTTAGGCGTCGTATGGATTGTGCGACACCGGCTCCGCCGCGCTTTCTCACATGGCCTGCCCGACGCCGCGGGTCGCGGAGCCGTTGAAAACGGCAACACAGAAGTTCGGAGAATATGGCGCTCGACCAGGACACCAAGAACAAAATCATGGGTGAGTACGCGACCAAGGAAGGCGACACCGGTTCGCCCGAGGTCCAGGTTGCGATGCTCACCAAGCGGATCGCCGATCTGACCGAGCACCTCAAGGTGCACAAGCACGACCACCACAGCCGTCGTGGTCTGCTGCTGCTGGTCGGTCAGCGCCGCCGCCTGCTGAACTACGTTCAGAAGAAGGACATCGCCCGCTACCGGACGCTCATCGAGCGCCTCGGCCTGCGCCGATAGTTTTCCCAAGGGGGCGGCTTCGGCTGCCCCCTTCGCACCACCACCCCACGGACCCGCGCGGCTCACACCGGCAGCTCCGGTCTCCGGTAGTGGTTCCCAGGCATCTCTACCTGGGTACTTCGATCGAAGACCGGCCAAGTTGAAACGCGCTGTAGACCGCCGGGTCCTCGACGAATGAGGAGTACCTCACTTGACAGAGCAGACCGCTCTCGGCACCGAATCTCGCACGGCCGTCATCGACAACGGATCGTTCGGCACCCGCGAGATCATCTTCTCCACCGGCCGCCTCGCCATGCAGGCCGCCGGCTCCGTGATCGTCCAGCTGGGCGACACGACCGTGCTCTCCGCGACCACGGCCAGCAAGTCGCCGAAGGAGCACTTCGACTTCTTCCCGCTGACCGTCGACGTCGAGGAGCGGATGTACGCCGCGGGCCGCATCCCCGGCTCGTTCTTCCGGCGTGAGGGTCGTCCCAGCGAGGACGCCATCCTCACCTGCCGCCTGATCGACCGGCCGCTGCGCCCGTCGTTCACCAAGGGCCTGCGCAACGAGGTCCAGGTCGTCGAGACCGTCCTCGCGCTCGACCCGGCCCACCCGTACGACGTGGTCGCGATGAACGCCGCGTCGATGTCGACCAAGCTGTCCGGCCTGCCGTTCAGCGGCCCGGTCGGCTCGACCCGCGTCGCGCACATCGACGGCCAGTGGGTCGCGTTCCCGACCATCGAGGAGCTCGAGCGGGCCACCTTCGACATGGTCGTCGCCGGTCGGGTCACCGCCGAGGGCGATGTCGCGATCATGATGGTCGAGGCCGAGGCCACCCCGCAGGCGGTCAAGCTGATCGCCGCCGGTGCCGTCGCCCCGACCGAGGAGATCGTCGCCAGCGGCCTCGAGGCCGCGAAGCCGGCCATCCGCGAGCTCTGCCGCGCGCAGAGCGAGCTGGCCGACATCGCCGCCAAGCCGGTCGCCGACTTCCCGGTCTTCCTGGACTACCAGGACGACGTGTACTCCGCGGTCAGCGACGCGGTGCGCGCCGAGACCGCCGAGGCTCTGAAGATCGCCGCGAAGCAGGAGCGCGAGGAAGCCCTCGACCTGGTCAAGGCGAAGGCGCACGAGCTGCTCGACGAGCGGTTCGAGGGCCGGGAGAAGGAGATCAGCGCGGCGTTCCGCTCGGTCACCAAGTCCGAGGTCCGCCAGCGGGTGCTGCGCGAGCAGATCCGTATCGACGGCCGCGGCCCGCGGGACATCCGTCCGCTGACCGCGCAGATCGGCGTGCTCCCCCGGGTGCACGGCTCGGCGCTGTTCGAGCGGGGCGAGACCCAGATCCTGGGTGTCACCACGCTGAACATGCTGCGCATGGAGCAGGCGCTGGACACTCTCGCCCCCGAGAAGACCAAGCGCTACATGCACAACTACAACTTCCCGCCGTACTCGACCGGTGAGACCGGCCGGGTCGGTTCGCCGAAGCGGCGCGAGATCGGCCACGGCGCGCTCGCCGAGCGGGCCCTGGTGCCGGTGCTGCCGTCGCGCGAGGAGTTCCCGTACGCGATCCGTCAGGTGTCCGAGGCTCTGGGCTCCAACGGTTCGACGAGCATGGGCTCGGTCTGCGCCTCGACGCTGGCCCTGCTCGCCGCCGGTGTGCCGCTGAAGGCGCCGGTCGCCGGCATCGCGATGGGTCTGATCTCGGACGAGGTCGACGGCAAGACGCAGTACATCGCGCTGACCGACATCCTGGGCGCCGAGGACGCGTTCGGTGACATGGACTTCAAGGTCGCCGGCACCAGCGAGTTCGTCACCGCCCTGCAGCTGGACACCAAGCTCGACGGCATCCCGTCGGACGTGCTGGCCGGCGCGCTGCAGCAGGCGCACGAGGCCCGGGCGACGATCCTCGCGGTGATGAACGCCGCGATCGAGTCCCCGGCCGCGATGAGCGAGTACGCCCCGCGCGTCACCACGGTGAAGATTCCGGTCGACAAGATCGGCATGGTGATCGGGCCGAAGGGCCAGACCATCAACGCGATCCAGGACGAGACCGGCGCCGACATCTCGATCGAGGACGACGGCACGATCTACGTCGGCGCGACCAACGGCCCGTCGGCCGATGCCGCGGTCGAGCGGATCAACGCGATCGCCAACCCGACCCTGCCGAAGATGGGCGACAAGTTCCTCGGCACGGTCGTGAAGACGGCCGCGTTCGGCGCGTTCATCTCGCTGCTCCCGGGCCGTGACGGCCTGCTGCACATCTCCAAGGTGGGCGACGGCAAGCGGGTCGACAAGGTCGAGGACTTCCTCAACGTCGGCGACAAGGTCGAGGTCCAGATCGCGGACATCGACGCGCGCGGCAAGATCTACCTGGACAAGGTCCGCCCCGAGGGCGAGGAGGCCCCCGCGGCCGCCCCGGCCGCGGCGGAGGGTGCGCCCCGCGAGGAGCGCGCTCCCCGGGGTGACCGCGATGGTGGTGGCGAGCCTCGCCGTCGCCGGGCGCGCTCGGCTGGCGAACGCCGCGACTGAGTGACAGCGAACAACCGCGGGCCGGCCGGAAGGCCGGCCCGCGTTTCTACCAGGACCCTGCAGGACGGCGTCAAGAAGACCGTCCTGCCCAGTGGTCTGCGCATCATCACCGAGACGATCCCGACCACCCGGAGTGCCGCTCTCGGCATCTGGGTCGGGATCGGCTCCCGGGACGAGGCCCCGGCCATGTCGGGCGCCTCGCACTTCCTGGAGCACCTGCTCTTCAAGGGCACCCCGAAGCGCACCGCGATGCAGATCTCCGCGGAGATCGAGGCGGTGGGTGGCGAGACCAACGCCTTCACCACGAAGGAATACACCTGCTATTACGCGCGGGTGCTCGACACCGATCTGCCGCTCGCGGTGGACGTGCTGGTGGACGCGGTGGCCGACTCGATCCTCGCGCCGGTGGACGTGGAGACCGAGCGTGGCGTGATCCTCGAGGAGATCGCCATGCACGAGGACGAGCCGGGCGACGAGGTGCACGACGTCTTCGCCGAGGCGATCTACGGCGACCACCCGCTGGGCCGGTTGATCTCGGGCACCCCGGAGTCGGTCACCCCGATGACCCGGAACCAGATCAACAACTTCTACCGCAAGCGGTACACCGCCCCGGAGATCGTGGTCGCGGCCGCCGGGAACCTGGACCACGCCGCCGTGGTCCGGCTGGTGCGCAAGGCGCTGGCCGGCACCCCGCTGGACACCGGCCCGGCCGAGCCGGCCACGCCCCGTCCGGGCGACAAGCGGGTCCGGACCCGTAAGGCGCACACCGTGGTCGTGCACCGGGACACCGAGCAGGCGCACATCGTGCTCGGCTCGGTCGGCCTGAGCCGCTACGACGAGCGCCGGTTCAGCATGGGCGTGCTCAACAACGTCCTCGGCGGGGGCATGTCCAGCCGGCTCTTCCAGGAGATCCGGGAGAAGCGGGGCCTGGCCTACTCGGTCTACTCGTACGGCAGCCAGTACGCCGACACCGGCGTGTTCGGCGTCTACGCCGGCTGCGCGCCGGGCAAGGCGGCCGAGGTGCTCGACCTGATCCGGACCGAGCTGGCCCGGGTGGCCGAGAGCGGAATCACACCGGAGGAACTCGTCCGGGGTAGGGGCATGGTCAAGGGGTCGTACGTCCTGGGCCTCGAGGACACCAGTTCCCGGATGAGCCGGCTGGCCAAGTCCGAGCTCCTGCACGGTGACCTGATGGGTGTCGACGAGCTGCTCGCACGGGTCGACGCGGTGACGCTCGTAGATGTCGCGAAGGTGGCCGGCGAGCTACTCGCCCGGGAACACTCCCTGGCCGTGGTGGGGCCGTTCGACGAGGGCGCGTTTCCCCCTGGTTAACCTTGGTCTCCGTGACGACGTTGGAGCACCATCCCCCGGACACCACGCCGCTCCGGCGGCGGCGGACCATCGGCATGCTGGTCTGGGGGGTGGTCTTCGCCGTCGGGGTGTGGTTCATCGGGGTGCCGACCAGTGACCCGCTGATCGCGTTCGGCTGGCTGTGGCTGGCCACCATCGCCTGGCGCAACCATCAGCCGTGGCGCTCGCACCTGCTGTTCCTGCGGGACTGGCTGCCGATCGCGCTGCTGCTGGTGGTCTACAACATCTCCCGCAGCTGGGCCGACGACTTCTTCGCCCCGCACGTGACACCGCTGATCGACGCCGACCAAGCGCTCTGGGGCGGGCTGACCGGCGGTCAGGTGCCGACCACCTGGCTGCAGCAGCACCTGTACCACCCGGGGCAGACCCCGTGGTGGCTGGCGATCGTCACGCTCGTCTACGTCTCGCACTTCCTGACCGTGCCGACCATCGCGGTGATCCTCTGGGTGCGGGCCCGGGCGCCGTGGGCGCGGTTCATGCGCCGGTGGTTCACGCTGTGCGTGTTCGGGCTGGTCACGTACTTCCTCTACCCGGCCGCCCCGCCGTGGTGGGCCTACGAGCACGGCTACCTCACCGAGCCGGTGGCCCGGATCTCCACGAACGGCTGGGACGTGCTCGGCCTGCACGGCGCCGGGAACACCCTGAACGCGCTCCAGGTCGAGCAGTCCAACCCGGTCGCGGCGATGCCCTCGCTGCACACCGCGTGGGCGATGATGGCCGTCGCGTTCTTCCTGCCGATGGTGCGCAAGCGCTGGTGGCCGCTGCTGCTGGCGTACCCGCTGGCGATGACGTTCACGCTGGTCTACACGGGCGAGCACTACGTGATCGACGTGCTGGTCGGCTGGCTCTACGTCGCGGTGGTGTTCCTGGTCGTGGGTCGCGCCGAGCGCTGGTGGGCGGCCAGGTTAGATTCGACGGGTGACTCTCGCTGAACCCCTTCGCGTCGGTGTCCTCGGCGCTCGTGGCCGGATGGGCCTCGAGGTGTGCAAGGCGGTCGACGCCGCCCCCGACCTCGACCTGATCGCGACGATCAACTCGGGCGACGCGCTGGAGACCGCCGCCGACGCGCGGGTCCTGGTCGACTTCACCAACCCGGGCGTCGTGATGGACAACCTGCGCTGGGCGATCGAGCGCGGCATCCACGTGGTGGTCGGCACGTCCGGCTTCACCGAGGAGCGTCTCGACCAGGTCCGCGGCCTGCTCGCGGCGCAGCCCGGCGTCGGCGTCGTGATCGCGCCGAACTTCGGGATCGGCGCGATCCTGATGATGCAGTTCGCCGCCCGCGCCGCGCGCTACTTCGACTCGGTCGAGATCATCGAGCAGCACCACCCGCGCAAGCTGGACGCGCCCAGCGGCACCGCGACGCACACCGCCCGGCTGATCGCCGAGGCCCGCAAGGCGGCGAACTGCCCGCCGATGCCGGACGCGACGACGGAGGAGCTGGGCGGCGCCCGCGGCGCGGACATCGACGGCGTCCGGGTGCACTCGGTCCGCGCGGCGGGCCTGGTGGCCCACCAGGAGGTTCTCTTCGGCACGACCGGCGAGACCCTGACGATCCGTCACGACTCGCTGGACCGCTCGTCGTTCATGCCGGGCGTCCTGCTCGCCGTCCGCGAATCGGTCAACCGCCCCGGCCTCACTCTCGGCCTCGACGACCTGCTCGCCTGAAGATCAACTTCAAGATCTTTATTGCCTCGGCTGCGGCCGATAACTGATCGTCGCTCCCGCGGGGACCCTTCCGGGCCTCGCAAGGGCGCGGGGCGCCCAGAACACGAGACCCGCAAGGGCGACGTCCGCGGGTGGTCGCGGTTGCAAAGAGCCCCGCGACCCGGTTGCCGGGCTGAGGCCCAGCCGCGCCGCGCGGGCCCGGCTGGTGCTCAGGGTCGTTTCAAGGGTCCGAGGCAGCCCTCAGGACCAGCCGAGGACCGCGACCGCGGCGGCCGGGCGGGCGGGCGGGCCGAGGTGTGGCTTGCGGGCGGGCCGAGGTGTGGCTTGCGGGCCGAGGTATGGCTTGCGGGTTCGGCCGGGGTCAGAGCTCGACATGCAGGCGCATCTGGGGGACCAGCATGTCCTCGACGTCCAGCGCGCGACCGGCCCCGTCCGGCTCCCAGCCCGCCGAGGCCAGGAACTTCTTCATCACGTTGTCCGCGTCGTAGACCCAGGCCACCGCGAACCCGAAAGCGTCCTCCCGCCACAGGTCGACCGCGGCGGCCAGCAGCCGGCTGCCGTGCCCGCGCCGCCCCCACCGCGGCTCCACGAGCAGATCGGTGACCGCCGCGACGGTGTCCGGCAACGGCGGCTCCTCCGGCGAGAGGGCGTGCTCGTCGGCCGGCCCGGCGGCCGCGAACCCGACCACCTGGTCGGTCTCGCCCTGCTCGACGGCGATCAGCACCCGGTGCCGGGGTGACGGCGGCGCGGTGATCGCCGAGCTCCAGACCTCGGTCAGCACCGCCTCGTCCAGCTGGGCGAGGACGTGCGCCGGGAACATGCGCCGGTACGCCGAGCGCCACGTGGTCACCTGGATGCGGGCGATCTCCGGGGCGTCTCCGGGTCGCGCGGGACGGACGAAACCGAGAGCCATGGCGGCAGCCTACAGAGGACGCGTGTAGCGGAGTTTCGGCAGTTCGATCCCGGCGCCCGCCCGGTGTGTCACGGTCACCCCGTCGGTGGTCATCCCGGCCCGCTCGTAGAACCGCCGGGCCCGCGCGTTGCCGGCCAGCACCCAGAGCCGCATCGCCGGGAACGCCGGCCCCCGCGGGGGAGACGCCAGCCCGTGCCGGGCCGTCTCGAACAGCAGCCGGCCGGCGTCGCTGCCCCAGGCGTCCGGGTCGACATAGATCGCGTAGAGCTCGCCGAGCCGGGGATCCTCCCGATCCGGCCCGAACCCGGCGAACCCGATGACCCGGTCGTCGCGCACGGCGACCACGGTCTGCCGGCCGGGCCCGGCGAGGCCGGTCGGGCCGGGCAGCGCGAGGGTGAACCGGGCGAGGTCGGTGCGGCGGCGGGCGGCGAAGACCGCCGGATCGAGCGCCGCCAGATGCGCCGCCGGCATGATCCCGGCGTTGGCGGCCCGCGTGCCGCGCACGTGCACCTCCGCCACCGCGTCGACATCAGCTGAGGTCAGCGCCCGGATCACCGACTCTGTCATACCCCTGTTCTACTCTGCTGGTCGATGACCACTGTCGAAACGCTGTCCGTCGCGCACGCCCGCCGGATCACCCTGGCCGCCCAGGGTTTCACCGATCCGAAGCCGGGCGGCGCCACCGATCTGCGCCACCTGCGCCGGGTGTTGCGCCGCCTGCACCTGATCCAGATGGACTCGGTGAACGTGTTGCAGCGCGCCCACTTCATGCCGCTCTACAGCCGTCTCGGCCCCTACCCGGCGTCGCTGCTGGAGCGCGCGGCCTACCAACGCCCCCGGGAGCTCTTCGAGTTCTGGGGTCACGAGGCCTCGCTGATCCGCGCCGAGCTGCAGCCGTTGTTCCGCTGGCGGATGGCCCGGGCCAGTGAGTACGCGTGGGGCGGCATGCGCCGGATCGTCGCGGAGCAGCCCGACCTGGTCGCCTGGGTGCTCGACGAGGTGCGGCAGCGCGGCCCGATCACGGCGAACGAGATCGAGCACGACGCCCCCCGGCGCAAGGACAACTGGGGGTGGAACTGGTCGGTCGTCAAGCAGGCGCTGGAGTGGCTGTTCTGGAGCGGCCAGGTGACCGCCGCCGAGCGCACCACCTCTTTCGCCCGCCGCTACGACCTGCCCGAGCGGGTCTTGCCGCCGGCCGTGCTGGCCGCGCCGACCCCGGAGCCGGCGGAGGCGTTCCGCACCCTGGTCGAGCTCTCCGCCCGGGCGCTGGGCGTGGCCGCCGAGGCGGAGCTGAAGGATTATTTCCGGCTGCCCACCCAGGCCGCCCGCACCGCGGTGGCCGAGCTGGTCGAGGCCGGCACGCTGCGCCCGGTCACGGTCCGCGGCTGGAAGCCGGCGGCCTATCTGCACGCCGACGCGAAACTGCCCCGCCGGGTCGACGCGGCCACCCTGATCAGCCCGTTCGACCCGCTGATCTGGCAGCGGGACCGGACCGAGCGCCTGTTCGACATGACCTACCGCATCGAGATCTACGTGCCCAAACCCCAGCGGCTGTACGGGTATTACGTCCTTCCGTTCCTGCTCGGCGACCGCTTCGCCGCCCGGGTCGACCTGAAGGCGAACCGGCAGACCGGCGTGCTCGAGGTCCCGGCCGCCTGGCTGGAGCCGGCCGCCGACCAGGAGGAGACCGCCCAGGCCCTCGCCGCCGAGCTCCGGCGGCTGGCCGGCTGGCTGGGTCTGGACACGATCGCCGCCCCGGTCGCGGGCGATTTCGCGAGCCCGCTGGCCGCGGCGTTGAAAGCGCTCTGAGGTGTACCGTGGCGCCATGAGCACCGCCCTCCCGCCGTGGCTGGAGGCCCAGCCGTTGCAGGGCCCCCCGGTGCCGCCGGACTGGCCGGCCTACCGGTTCCATCCCGCCCCGGAGACCGACCGGATCACCCGCTTCTTCGACCGGATCGCCCTGCGGTCGCCGGTCTGGCTGGCCCCGCTCGCGGTGCTGGCCTGCATGGGCGGCGCGGTGGGTTACACGCTGGTCACCGACCCGGTCTCGGCGGAGGCCGGCGCCGAGCCGACCTGCCTGCTGAAATACACCACCGGCTTCGTCTGCCCGGGTTGCGGCGGCACCCGGGCCGCCTGGTACCTGTTGCACGGCAATCTGCCCGCCGCCGCCCGGCACCACGCGATCTTCGTGTTCGCCGTCCCGTTCCTGGTGTACATGTATGTCGCCTGGGCCGGCCGGAAGCTTTTCCACTGGCGAATTCCGCAACTCACGATCACTCCGGCCGCCATGATCACCTTCATGTCGGTGTGGGCGGTGTGGAGCGTGCTGCGTAACCTGCCCTGGGCGCCGTTCACCGCTTTCTACGTGTGACCGGGTCGTCCGATAGGTTGTCAGGTATGACGCACGACCCGCGGCCGTTCGGACGGCTGCTGACCGCCATGGTGACCCCGTTCACCCCGGACGGCTCCCTGGACATCGAGGGAGCGGCCCGCCTGGCCACCTACCTCGTCGACGAGCAGCGCAACGACGCGCTCGTGATCAGCGGCACCACCGGTGAGTCCCCGACCACGACCGACGCGGAGAAGGACACGCTCCTGCGCGCCGTGCTCGAGGCGGTCGGCGACCGGGCCCGGATCGTGGCCGGCGTGGGCACCAACAACACCGCCCACACCATCGAGCTCGCGCACGCCGCGGAGAAGGCCGGCGCCCACGGCCTGCTGGTCGTGACGCCGTATTACAACAAGCCCCCGCAGGCCGGGGTCGAGCGACACTTCCGGGCCGTCGCCGACGCGTCCGGGCTGCCGATCATGGTCTACGACATCCCGCACCGGGCCGGCACGGCGATCGCCACCGAGACCATGTGCCGGATCGCCGAGCACGAGCGGGTCGTCGCGGTGAAGGACGCCAAGGGCGACCTGATCGCGAGCTCGTGGGTGCTGAGCCGCACGGATCTGGCGTATTACTCCGGTGACGACGCGGCCACCCTGCCGCTGCTCGCCATCGGCGGAGTGGGCCTGGTCGGCACGTCGTCGCACTTCACCGGCGTGCTCGCCCAGGAAATGATCGAGGCGTTCGAGACCGGCGACACGGTCACCGCGCTGGCCCGGCACCGGCAGGCTCTGCCGCTGTTCACCGGGATCTTCCGCTCTCCGGGGACGATCCTGGTGAAGGCCGGCCTGCAGGCGAAGGGCCTGCCCGCGGGCCCGGTCCGGTCGCCGCTGGTGGACGCGAGCAACGACGAATTGAAGCAATTGCGCCAGGACGCCGCGGCGGCCGGCATCATGCTCTGACAGGAAGAGGCGTATGAGTCAAGCTCACGTGGAGCTGGGTCCGCCGCCGCCGCTGCCGGAAGGCGCCCTGCGCGTCATCCCGCTCGGCGGACTCGGCGCCATCGGCCGCAACATGACGGTCCTGGAGTTCGACGGCAAGTTGTTGGTGATCGACTGCGGGGTGCTCTTCCCCGACGTCGAGCAGCCCGGCGTGGATCTGATCCTGCCGGACTTCGCACCGATTCTGGACCGTCTGGGGGACATTCAGGCGATCGTGCTGACCCACGGTCATGAGGACCACATCGGCGCGGTGCCGTACCTCCTGGCCCACAAGCCGGACATCCCGCTGGTCGGGTCGGAGTTCACGCTCGCCCTGGTCGAGGCGAAACTGGCCGAGCGGCGCCTGGATCCGTACACGCTGACCGTCCGGGAGGGCGGCATCGAGCGGCTGGGCCCGTTCGAGTGCGAGTTCTTCGCGGTCAACCACTCGATCCCGGACGCGCTGGCGGTCGCCGTGCGCACCCCGGCCGGGCTGATCCTGCACACCGGCGACTTCAAGATGGACCAGGTGCCGCTGGACGGGCGGATCACCGACCTGGCCGGCTTCGCGCGCCTCGGCGCCGAGGGCGTCGACCTGCTGCTCTCCGACTCGACGAACGCCGAGGTGCCCGGGTTCGTGGCGCCGGAGCGGGACATCGGCCCGGTGCTCAGCCGGATCTTCGGCAAGGCCAGTGGCCGGATCATCGTGGCCAGCTTCGCCTCGCACGTGCACCGGGTCCAGCAGGTGATGGACGCCGCCTGGGAGTACGACCGCAAGGTCGCCCTGATCGGCCGGTCCATGGTCCGCAACATGGGCATCGCCCGGGACCTGGGCCTGCTGCGCATCCCGGACGGGCTGCTGGTCGGCCTGGACGAGGCCACCCACCTGCCGCCGGACGAGATCGTCTTCATGTCCACCGGGTCGCAGGGCGAGCCGATGAGCGCCCTGGGCCGGATGTCGACGGGCGACCACCGGCACATCACCATCGAGTCCGGTGACACGGTCGTGCTGGCCAGCTCGCTGGTGCCGGGCAACGAGACCTCGGTCTACCGGGTGATCAACCAGCTGTCCCGGGCCGGCGCCACGGTCATCCACAAGGAGACGGCGAAGGTGCACGTCTCCGGGCACGCCCCGGCCGGCGAGCTGCTGTTCCTGCTGAACGTGACCCGGCCGAGCAACCTGATGCCGGTGCACGGCGAGTGGCGGCACCTGCGGGCGCACGCCCAGCTCGGCATCGAGTCCGGCGTCGCGCCGGACCGCGTCGTCCTCTGTGAGGACGGTGACGTGGTCGACCTGGTCGAGGGGCACGCCCGCGTGGTCGGCCGGGTGAAGAGCCGGTACGTCTACGTGGACGGTCTCGCGGTCGGCGACGTCAGCGAGTCGCTGCTCACCGAGCGGCGGATCCTGGGCGACGGCGGGTTCATCTCGGCGACCGTGATCATCGATTCGGTGACCGGCAAGGTGGTCGGTGAGCCGAGCATCTCGGCCAAGGGCTTCTCCGAGGACCCGGACGCGTTCAACCCGGTGATCCCGCTGCTCACGGCGGCTCTGCACCGGTCCGCCGAGGACGGCATCACCGATTCGCACCAGCTGCAGCAGGTGGTCCGGCGCACGGTCGGCCGCTGGGTGAACGACGCGTACCGGCGGCGGCCGATGATCGTTCCGACCGTGGTCGAGGTCTGACGCCGTACCGAAAGCAAGGTTTACGGGTTTCTTAGCAATTGCTGTGAAAGCTGTGAAAGTCGATTAACACCTCGTCCGTTTCAACCTTCTTCGGACGAGGTGCGTACTCCCTGGCACGGCGCCGCCCCCACGGCGCCCGTGGCGGAGGGAGTTCTCCAGATGCAGCGCAGATCGATCGCCGTAGCTGCGGCGGTAGTGGCGGCGACCGCGGCGGCGGTCGCCTTCACTCTGCCGTCGCTGGCCGGCACCACGCCGGACAGTGACAGCGGCACGAAGGCGACCGGGAGCGGGGCTGTCTCCCCGGACCTGCTCGCGGCGATGAAGCGTGACCTGGGCCTCGACGCGGACCAGGCGACCACCCGGCTGAAGCGCGCGAAGTGGGCCGGTGGCGTCTCGGCGACCCTGGCCGCGACCACCGGCGACAGCTTCGGCGGCGCCTGGATCGCCGCGGACGGCACCACCCTCAAGATCGCTGTGACCGATGCCGACGCGGCAGCCGCGGTGAAGGCCGCCGGCGCCGTCCCGGTGCTGGTCAAGCGCAGTGAGGCGGACCTCGACGCGGCCAAGACCAAGCTGGACGCGAAGGTGAAGTCGGCCAGCGGCCTGACCGGCTGGTACGTCGACGCCCCCACCAACAAGCTGGTCATCGTCGCGCAGCCGGACGCCAGGACCGATCCGGCGGCGTTCGCGAAGGCGGCCGGCGTGCCGGCCAGCGCGGTCACCGTGAAGATCAGCAACCGGACGCCGAAGCCGCTCTTCGACGTGCGCGGCGCCGACCCGTACTTCATCTCGCTCGACGGCGGCACGGCCCGCTGCTCGATCGGCTTCTCGGTGGAGGGCGGTTTCGTCACCGCCGGCCACTGCGGCACGCCCGGCACCACCACCACCGGCTTCAACAACGCGGCTCAGGGCGTGGTGAAGGCGAGCGTCTTCCCCGGTGACGCCGACATGGGCTTCGTCGAGGTGAACGGCGACTGGACCCCGCGTCCGGTGGTCAACGACTTCAAGGGCAACGAGCTCCCGGTGGCCGGCAACACCGAGGCGCCGGTCGGCGCGGCGGTCTGCCGGTCCGGCTCGACCACCGGCACGTTCTGCGGCACGATCCTGGCCAAGAACCAGACCGTCCGGTACCCGGAGGGCGCGGTCACCGGGCTGACCCGGACCGACGTCTGCGCCGAGGGTGGCGACTCCGGTGGCCCGTGGCTCTCCGGCGACCAGGCCCAGGGCGTGACCTCGGGCGGCTCCGGCGACTGCACGGTCGGCGGCGAGACGTTCTTCCAGCCGGTCAACGAGATCCTCGCGGAGAACAACCTCACGCTGGTGACCACCGGTGCGGCTGAGGAGGGTGGGGCCTCGGCGGCGCCGACCGACGCGGCTACCGCGGCTCCGTCCGAGTCGGCCGAGGCGCCGCCGGCGGCCGGCGACGCGGCGGCCTGCCCGGAGCTTCCGGTGCAGCGCTCCGGCTCGCTCACCAAGGCCGGCAACGGTCAGGCCCAGCCGGACAACGGCGCGTTCCGGGCCCGGGCCGGCAAGCACGTGGCCTGCCTGGACGTTCCGGACGGCGCGGACTTCGACCTGTTCCTGCAGCGGCAGACCAAGAGCGGCTTCAAGACGGTCGCCAAGGCCACCGGCGAGGGCGACAAGACGCTGAGCGTCAACCAGCGTTCCGGCACCTTCCGCTACGTCGTGATCGACTCCTCCGGCAGCGGTGACTACACGCTGGGCTTCAACGTCCAGTAGTTCCTCATGGGAAAGAGGCCGGGACCCGCACTGGGGTCCCGGCCTCTTCTCAGTTCTTGAGCTCGCCCAGCGCCTCACCGAGCCGGCAGCCGGTCGCGATCCCGCAGATCAGCACCTGGTCGAGCTGCTCGGGGGTCAGGCCGCGCTCGAAGTCGGCCGAGACCTCGCCCACCACGACCACCGTGCCGTCGTCGGTGACCTGCACGTACGCCTTCGGCCAGAGCTGGTCCCGGTTCCAGGTGTTGCAGAACTCGTAGAGCCGCGGCACGTCCTCGACCGAGAAGACGTGCTGCATCATGGCTCTGATCTGCAGCATCTCCTTGTTCTGGCCGAGCCGGAAGAAGTAGATCAGGTTGCCCTGGAAGTTGCCCGCGATGTCGCCGTCCGCATCGACGAAGTACGCGAACCCGCGCGCGTCCATGGCGTCTTTGATCATCTGGTTGTCGAGTGTCTCCACCTCGTGATGCTAATCGCCGAAAAGCGAGAAGTGGTCACGGTGTGCCGTCTCGATGGGTTGGGCGGGTGCGGCTACGGTTGCACCCATGGCGGGCCGTACTCCTCCGGCGAGCCGGGGCCGCGCCGCGTCGTCGACCGCGCGCGGTGCCGCTAACACGCGTGCCCGGCAACCGGCCGCACGACCGGCGAAGAAGACCACCGCGGCGGCGCGCAAGCGCCCGGTCGCGAAGAAGGCGCCGCCCGCGATCGGCCCCGGCGTCGCCCGGGGCGTCACCGCGGTCTGGATGAGCCTGGCGCACAGCGTCGGCTGGGTCGCCCGGGGCGCCGGCCGCAACGCCCGCAACATCGGCCCGGAGCACCGCCGGGACGGCGCCGGCATGCTCCTGCTCGGCTTCTCGATCCTGACCGCGGTCGCCGTCTGGGCGCACAGCGCCGGCCCGGTGGGGCAGCGGCTGGCCGACGCGGTCCACCTGTTCTTCGGCGGCCTGGGGATCTTCCTGCCGCTGCTGTTCTTCTACGGCGCGATCCGGCTGATGCGCGAGCCGATCGACCCGGAGCACCGAGGCCGCAACCCGGTCGGCTGGTCGGCGGTGATCATCGCCACCGCGAGCCTGCTCTACCTCTCCGACGAGCCCCGTGACGACATCGCGCTGACCGGCAGCGGCGGCCTGCTGGGCTACGGCGTCGGCTCGCTGCTGGAGCGCGCGGTCAGCGCGTGGGTGGCCGTCCCGCTGCTGGTCCTGCTCTTCGTCTTCGGCCTGCTGGTGATCACCGCGACGCCGATCAACAAGATCCCCGAGCGGTTCCTGCTGCTGGGCGACATGGTTCTCGGCCGGCGCGCGGCCACCCGGCCGATCCTCGGGCCGGACGAGGACGAGGACGACGACGAGGAGACCGACGAGGCCGACGCCGAGCCGAAGCCGGCCCGGCGCCGCCCGGCCCGTCGCCGGCAGTCCACGCTGGCCCCGCTGGACGAGCTGCTCGAGCCGGAGCCGCCCGAAGAGGACCTGATCCTGCACGACACGGTCGCCCTGCCGAAGGTGCCGGCCACCCGGAAGAAGCCGCCGCCCAGCCACTCGCCGGTCCCGGTCCAGGCCGAGCAGCTGGAGATCTCGGTAGTGGAGAGCGGCGACTACAAGCCGGCGCCGTTCTCACTCCTCGCCAACGGCGCCCCGGCGAAGGCCCGCAGTCGCGCCAACGACGAGATCACCGCGGCGCTCTCCGGCGTGTTCGAGCAGTTCAACGTGGACGCGCTGGTCACCGGCTTCACCCGCGGCCCGACGGTCACGCGGTACGAGGTGGAGATCGGCCCGGGCACCAAGGTCGAGCGGATCACCCAGCTGTCGCGGAACATCGCGTACGCGGTGAAGTCCCCGGACGTGCGGATCCTCTCGCCGATCCCGGGCAAGTCCGCGGTCGGCGTCGAGATCCCGAACACCGACCCGGAGAACGTGGCGCTCGGCGACGTGCTGCGGTCCCCGGTCGCCACCCGGGACCATCACCCGATGGTGGTGGCGCTCGGCAAGGACATCGAGGGCGGCTTCGTGGTGGCCAACCTGGCCAAGATGCCGCACATTCTGATCGCCGGCGCGACCGGCGCGGGCAAGTCCAGCTGCCTCAACTCGCTGCTGGTGAGCCTGCTGTCGCGGGCCACGCCGGAGCAGGTGCGGCTGCTGCTGGTCGACCCGAAACGGGTGGAGATGACGGCGTACGAGGGCATTCCGCACCTCGTCACCCCGATCATCACGAACCCGAAGAAGGCCGCGGACGCCCTGGAGTGGGTGGTCCGCGAGATGGACATGCGCTACGACGACCTGGCCGCCAACGGGGTGCGCCACCTCGACGACTTCAACCGCAAGGTCCGCAGCGGCGAGATCGTCGCGCCGCCGGGCAGCGAGCGGGTGATGAAGCCGTACCCGTACCTCCTGGTGATCATCGACGAGCTCGCCGACCTGATGATGGTCGCGCCGCGCGACGTGGAGGACTCGGTCGTCCGGATCACCCAGCTGGCCCGCGCCGCCGGCATCCACCTGGTGCTCGCGACCCAGCGCCCGTCGGTCGACGTGGTGACCGGCCTGATCAAGGCGAACGTGCCGTCCCGCCTGGCCTTCGCGACGTCGTCGCTGGCCGACTCCCGGGTCATCCTGGACCAGCCGGGCGCGGAGAAGCTGCTCGGCCGCGGCGACGGCCTCTTCCTGCCGATGGGCGCGTCGAAACCGACGCGGATCCAGGGCGCGTGGGTGGACGAGAAAGAGATCGCCGCGGTCGTCAAGTTCTGCAAGGACCAGCGCGAGCCGGAGTTCCGCGAGGACGTCGTCGAGGCGCCGGTCAGCAAGAAGAAGGACGTCGACGAGGAGATCGGCGACGACCTGGCGCTGCTGCTGCAGGCCATCGAGCTGGTGGTGACCAGCCAGTTCGGCTCGACGTCGATGCTGCAGCGCAAGCTGCGGGTGGGCTTCGCCAAGGCCGGCCGCCTGATGGACCTGATGGAGACCCGCGGCATCGTCGGCCCGTCCGAGGGCAGCAAGGCGCGCGACGTCCTGATCAAGCCGGACGAGCTCGAGGAGACGCTCGCCGCCCTCAGGGTCGATTAAAAGATCAACTTCAAGATCTTTATTGCCTCGGCTGCGGCCGATAACTGATCGTCGCTCCCGCGGGGACCCTTCCGGGCCTCGCAGGGCGCGGGGCGCCCAAGAACGCGAGGCCCTCCAGGGCGACGTCCGCGGGTGGTTGCGGTCAGAACCTCAGATCAAAGCCGGGGCCGGGAACGGGTCGCGGAGGGTGAAGGCGTCGGCGGACGAGCCGTTCGCGCGGAGCTGGCCGAGCCGGGCGATGCCCTGCCGCAGCGTCGGGATCTTGCCGGCCGGGATCCACCACAGGACGAAGGCGGCCTGGTGCCCGTTCGGGTGGAACCACTCGCGCCGCCGGCGCAGGTAGTCGAGGTGCTCGCTCTGATAGGCGAAGGCCCGCAGGTCGTCGGGCGACTCCCAGACCGAGAGCGTGTAGATCCGGGCCGGGTCGGCCACGGTGCGGACGGTGCCGTCACCGTTCTCGTCGGCCAGCCGCCAGACGAAGCCGGGTGATCGGTCGGCCAGCGCGTTCATCAGGGTGATGCCCGCGACGAAGTCGGCCATCGACGGGTCTTCCAGTGGGGCACTGAGTCGGGCGGTGTTCAGCTGGGCCAGGTGGAAGTCGCTCATGGGGTCAGTGTCGTCAGGCCGTACTCTAATGTCAATCGGTTTGGTTTTTAGAGATGATCACGCAGCAGCGGCCCGGCGCCGCGTCCATCCGGCCCTGCCAGATCCCGTCGAGACCGGCCCCGGCCAGCAGGCCGTCGACCATCGCCAGGTTCATCCCGCAGATCACCGGCGGGAACTGCTCGGCCAGCCGGTGGAACGGGCAGTTCCGCAGCTCGATCCGGTCCGGCCCGTCCGGCACCGGGGCGTAGCCCTGCCCGGTCAGCAGATCGAGCACGTCCACCCGGCTCGCGACGCGCTGCCCGTGCCGGCGTGCCACCTTGTTCAGCACGTTCTCCGCGCCGGCCTGCTCCAGGGCCTCGGCGAGCAGCTCGGCCGCGGTCCGGTAGGCCCGCGGCGGCACGCCCACCACGTGCTCCGCCGCGGCGACCCGGTAGAGCTTGGCCGGCCGCCCGGCCCCCGGCCCGGTCTTGCCGGACAGCCGGGCGTAGGAGGTCTCCAGCAACCCGGCCGCGACGAGTTTGTCCAGGTGGAACGCGGCGAGCGAGCGCCCGACGCCGAGCGCCTCGGCGACCTCGTCCCGGCCCACCGGCCCGGATCCGTCCGCCACCACCCGGTACGCCTGCCGCCGCACGCCGTCGGTGAGGCTGGTCAGGGCGTCGAGATCGTCGAGGTCTTCCGAAGTCGTCACCCGGTAATCGTATTGTCAATGTGACTTGGCACTAGAGCTTGGCTGTCCGGGGGACGGAGTACCTCCGGCGGCCCGGTAACCTTGGCGGGTGTCTGTAACTCCTTCTCCTTCTCGCCGTGTCGCCCTCCTCACGCTGGGCTGCGCCCGTAACGAGGTCGACTCGGAAGAGCTGGCCGCCCGCCTCGACGCCGAGGGCTGGGAGGTGGGCACCGACGCGGCCAAGGCCGACGTCGTGCTCGTCAACACCTGCGGCTTCGTGGAGAAGGCAAAGCAGGACTCGATCGACACCCTGCTCGCCGCCGCCGACACCGGGGCCAAGGTGGTCGCCGCCGGCTGCATGGCCGAGCGGTACGGCAAGGATCTCGCCGAGAACCTGCCCGAGGCCGACGCGGTGCTCGGCTTCGACGACTACACCGACATCGCCGCCCGGCTCAGCGGGGTGCTGGCGGGGGAGAAGCACGACGCCCACACCCCGCGGGACCGTCGCGAGCTGCTCCCGATCACCCCGGTGCAGCGGCAGGCCGCCAAGGTGGTGGTCCCCGGGCACGCCACGGTCGACGAGCACACCCCGGCCCACCTGCGCAAGGTGCTGCGCCGCCGGCTCGACTCCGGCCCGGTCGCCTCGCTCAAGCTGGCCAGCGGCTGCGACCGGCGCTGCGCGTTCTGCGCGATCCCGGCGTTCCGCGGCGCCTTCGTCTCCCGTGACCCGCAGGAGCTGCTCGCCGAGGCCGAGTGGCTGGCCAAGACCGGTGTGCGCGAGCTGGTGCTGGTCAGTGAGAACTCGACGTCGTACGGGAAGGATCTGGGCGATCCCCGCCTGCTGGAGAAACTGCTCCCGCAGCTGGCCCGGGTCGACGGCATCGTCCGGGTCCGGGCGAGCTACCTGCAGCCCGCCGAGACCCGCCCCGGCCTGGTCGAGGCGATCGCCACCACGCCCGGCGTCGCGGCCTACTACGACCTGAGCTTCCAGCACTCCAGCGAGCCGGTGCTGCGCCGGATGCGCCGGTTCGGCTCCACCGAGCGCTTCCTGGAGCTGCTCGACTCGGCCCGCAAGCTGGCCCCCGAGGCCGGCGCCCGGAGCAACTTCATCGTCGGCTTCCCCGGCGAGACCCGGCAGGACGTGGACGAGCTGGCCCGCTTCCTGACCGCGGCCCGGCTCGACGCGATCGGCATCTTCGACTACAGCGACGAGGACGGCACCGAGGCGGCCGGCCTGCCCGGCAAGATCCGCCCGGACACGATCAAGCGGCGCTACGACAAGATCGTCGCGCTGGCCGAGGAGCTCTGCGCCCAGCGCGCCGAGGACCGGCTCGGCAGCATCGTCGAGGTGCTGGTCGACACGGTCGACGACGGCGAGATCGAGGGCCGCGCCGAGCACCAGGCCCCCGAGGTCGACGGCTCCACCACGCTCGTCGCCGGCGAGCAGGGGGTGGACCTGGCCGCGCTGCGCCCCGGCGACCTGGTCCGCGCCACGGTCACCGGCACCGAGGGGGTCGACCTGATCGCCGTGCCGACCGAGATGATCTCCGCGGCTCAGGTCGACCGGTGACCGACGAGCCGGTCCCGGTTGCCGCACCACGCGTGGTGTCGCTCTACAACGCGGCGAACGCGCTGACCGTGGTCCGGCTCGCCCTCGTCCCGGTCTTCCTGGCCCTGGTGGTCGCGTCCGGGATGACCGACCACGACTGGCGGATCGCCGCGTGCCTGGCGTTCTGCGTGGCCGCCGCGACCGACTTCGTGGACGGCTGGATCGCCCGCAAGTGGGAACTGGTCACCTCGTTCGGCAAGATCGCCGACCCGATCGCGGACAAGGCGCTGACCGGCACGGCGCTGGTCCTGCTCTCGGCGTACGACGTGCTGCCCTGGTGGGTCACCCTGCTGATCCTGATTCGCGAGTGGGGTGTCACCGCCCTGCGCTTCTGGGTGATCCGGTACAGCGTGATCCCGGCCTCCCGGGGCGGCAAGCTCAAGACCGGCCTGCAGACGCTGGCGATCGCCTGGTATCTCTGGCCCGTCCCGGAGCCCTTCGACGTGGTCGGCGTCTGGGTGATGTATGCCGCACTGGTGGTCACCCTGGTCACCGGTGTGGACTACGTGCTCGAGGCGCTCCGGCTGCGGCGGGGCGCCCGCACCGCGTCGTGAGCCCGGTTTTCGCTCGTCCGGTTCTCGTTTAGTCCGATCGAGGAGACCTGATGGAGATGGCGATGGCCGCTGCGACGGCCGTGCGTGGCCTGGTCGAGCGGCACGAGACGCTGGCGACCGCGGAGTCGCTCACCGGGGGACTGGTCGCCGCGACGATCGTGGAGATTCCCGGGGTGAGCGCGGTCTTCCGGGGCGGCCTGGTGGTCTACGCCACCGAGCTCAAGGGGACGCTCGCCGGCGTACCGAAGGACCTGCTCGACGAACGCGGGCCGGTCGACCCCGACGTCGCCGCGCGGCTGGCGGAGGGCGCGCGGGACCGCTGCGGCGCGGACTGGGGCCTGGCCACCACCGGCGTCGCGGGCCCCGATCCACAGGACGGCAAGCCGGTCGGGCTGGTCTACATCGCGGTGGCCGGGCCGTACGGCACGCGGGTGAACGAATTGAAACTCGTCGGCAATCGGGCCGCCATCCGCATCGAAAGTGTGACGGCCGTCCTGCAATTGCTCATCGACGTTCTCGGTACCTCTCCGGCCCCGGTCTGAGCTGGGAATACCAGCGTTTCCGCGCTGGTTGCAGCGGTACACCGGGAGCGGGCCGGCCGAGGAATTCGGCGGGGCGGGATGTCGCCGTCGCTCGCGGCAGGTACGGTTGCGGGAAGCCTCCGGCGGATGCCGGCGGCCCCGCCCGCAGGAGGAGGTGCCATGGTCCTGCTACGCCGGGTTATCGGCGACGCACTTCGCGCGCGCCGGCAGGGACAGCACCGCACGCTGCGCGAGGTGTCGACCGCCGCGAACGTCAGTCTGGGCTATCTGTCCGAGATCGAACGTGGTCAGAAAGAGGCCTCCAGCGAGCTGCTCGCGGCCATCTGTGACGCGTTGGGCGCCCGCCTCTCCGAGCTCCTCAGCGAGGTCAGCAGCACGCTGTCGCTGGCGGAGAACATGGAGGGTGTGCTCGTCCCGGTCGACGGCCAGAACGCCGAGCACGCGCGCCAGGTCGCGACGGACGGCAGTGTCTCGGTGTCGGTCCGCCAGGAGTCCCCGCTGAAGGCGACCCTGCACGCGACGCGGAACAAGAAGCGAGATGTGATCTACGCGGCATAGTCGGGCCTTCTCGACTGTGCTTGCCGCTCGCATGCTCGTTCTTCCCCGCCCACTGACTCGTGGGCTCCGCATTCCTGCCCGCTGATTTCCTTCCGGCCCGAAAACGACCGTGCTTCTTCCGTCGTTTTCGGGCCTTTCGCCGTCCGCGTTCGTCAGCCGCGGTGGTTGCGGAACTCTCGCCGTTGTGGTGGGGCCATTCGCGCCTCGCAACGTCACCCCTGAGGGGCGTAGCCTCGTGGGCAGGCTCGTCGCTAGGGGTGACCCTGAGATCCCCCGTAGGTCACGTGCGCCGCTGGCGTCGGGCTGACACGATGGTTTCGCGTCGGTGACGAGACCCGTCTCGCCATGACGCCACCGACCGAGCGACATTGAGGGGATACCGCGAGATGGCGAACCCGTTCGTCAAGGGCTGGCATTACATGATGGCGCTCTTCGGCGCGAAGATCGACGAGTACGCCGACCCGAAGGTGCAGATCCAGCAGGCCATCGAGGATGCCCAGCGCCAGCACCAGGCGCTCGTCCAGCAGGCCGCTGCCGTCATCGGCAACCAGCGGCAGCTCGAGATGAAGCTGTCCCGGCAGATGTCCGAGGTCGAGAAGCTGCAGGGCATGGCCCGTCAGGCGCTGGTGCTGGCCGACCGGGCCCGCGCCGCCGGCGACGAGGCCGAGGCTCAGAAGTATGAGCAGACCGCGCAGACGCTCGCCACCCAGCTGGTCTCCGGCGAGCAGTCGATGGAGGACCTGAAGACCCTGCACGACCAGGCCCTCGGCGCCGCCGGCCAGGCCCGCAAGGCGGTCGAGAACAACGCGATGGTGCTCCAGCAGCGCATCGCCGAGCGGTCCCGTCTGCTCAGCCAGCTCGAGCAGGCCAAGATGCAGGAGACCGTGGCCCGGTCGCTCGAGTCGATGTCGCAGCTCGCCGCGCCGGGCAACACCCCGTCGCTGGACCAGGTGCGCGACAAGATCGAGCAGCGGTACGCGAACGCGATGGGGCGCGCCGAGCTGGCCTCCAACTCGGTCGAGGGCCGCATGCTCGAGGTGCAGAAGTCCAGCCTGGACCTGGCCGGCTCGTCCCGTCTGGAGCAGATCCGCGCCAGCATGGCGGGGGAGAAGCTGGGCGGCGCCGCGGCGCAGCCCGCGGTCGGCCAGCAGCAGGACAGCACCACGACGGCCGGGGACGCGGCCGGGGTGGCGCGGCTCGACGAGATCCGCGCCAGCATGAACCAGAAGCGCGGGGACACCTCGGCGGCGGGCTGATCTCCGATTCGGTTTCTCGAACGGCGGCGGCGGTTCGGTTTTTTGAGCGGCGGCGGCGGTTCGGTTTCTTGGGCGGCGGCGGAAGGACGTGACGTGGACGAGCGGGGCAAGTACTTCCGCCGGCTCAAGCGGCTGCGTGGTTCGGCGCGCCGCTGGAGCGTCCTGGGCGGCGGCCTGACCGCGGCCGCGGCCGTCCTGGTTCCCTACTCGGGGATCGGCATCGCGGACGCGGCCTGGGCCGCCGGGGCGGGCGCCTCGGTGGTTCTGGCCCGCTGGCGGTGGCGTGACTATCGCGAGCTGGCGGCTCAGCCCGCTCCCACGGCGAGCCTGCCCGGCCCGCGGTTCGCCGCGGCGCTGGAGCGGTCCCAGGTCGGCCGCACGGTCCTGCACGAGGTCCGCCGCCAGAAGAACCGGTATGCGCTGCGCGGCTCGGTGATCGCCGACGCGTGGGACCGGCTGGACCGCGCCTCGGCCACCATGCTCGGCCTGGCCGGCCGGCTCGACGGTGCCGGCGAGACGGCCGCGCTGGAGGCGGCGACCGCCGAGCAGTGGCTGCGTGACCTCGGTCAGCGGGTGGCGAGCGTCGAACGGGCCATCCCCCTCGGGCAGCCCGGCCAGCGCGCCGGGCTGGAGCAGTCGCACGCGGCGCTGGCCGAGCAGTTCGTCGAGGGCGTGGAGGCGTTCGAGGAGCTGGTCGCGGCCGCGGCGAGCTATGTGGCGGAGGACGGGCACCCGGTCGCGGATGCTCGGCACCCGGCCTACTTCGGGCTGGTCGACGCCGCCGAACGCCTGCGCGGGATCGCCGACGGGCTGGCCGAGCTGCGGGATCGGACGGCTCGCTTCACCGCTACCCCGCCTCGGCAGGCTTCGGCTGGCAGCGCGGGCACCAGTAAGTGATGCGGTCCTCCAGCTCCGCTTTCTCCCCGATCCGTCCCGCTACCGTCGCTCCGGCGACGGTTCCGCCTCTTCTGCCGGCGGTTGCCGGGCCACGCCTTCCGGCGCTCGCGGTCAGCTCAGTTCGTCCGGTGCGCGCGGCCTGCTCACTTCGGTCCGTGCCTGCGGCCGGCTCGCTTCGGTCCGTGCCTGCGGCCGGCTCGCTTCGGTCCGTGCCCGCGGCCGGCTCGCTTTGACTCGGGTTGTTCAGCAGCGGCGAGCGTTCGGCTTTTTGAATCGCTGAGCCGCATCGGCGGCAGGGCTGGGCCCGGCGGCCGTACACATAGCTGGTCTCGCCGCGGCGCAGCGAGCCGGTCGTGGTCTGGGTCCAGCGGCCCCGGTTCGACGCGACCAGCCGTTGCGCCAGCTCGACCGTGCCGGTCAGGTCGGCGACGTCGGCCACCCGGGTCCACGGCCACAGACCGCGGAGGAACAGCGTCTCCGCCCGGTACAGGTTGCCGACCCCGGCCAGGTTCCGCTGGTCGAGCAGCGCCTCGGAGATGGTGGCGGTGGGCTGCCCGGCGATCCGCCGGACCGCCTCGGCCGGATCCCAGTCGGCGCCGAGCAGATCCGGCCCCAGGTGGCCGACCAGGCGCTCCTCGTCGGCGGTCGGCACCAGTTCGAGGTCGTGCAGGTGATAGCCGACCGCCACGGCCCGCGCGGAGCGCAGCACCACCCGGATCAGGTGGGCGGGGCGGCCGGTCCAGCGTTCGCCCGGGGCGTAGGTCCGCCAGGCGCCGTCCATCCGCAGGTGCGAGTGCAGGGTGAGTGGGTCCTGGCCGTCCCGGGTCAGCCGGAGCAGCAGATGCTTGCCCCGGCTCGCCGACTCGGCCACGGTCCAGCCGGTCAGGTCCGCTGTCGCCAGGCGTGGGACCCGGAAGTCCGAGCCGGTCAGGATCTCGGCGGTGAGGGCGCGCTCGATGACGCGGGCGGTGTTCCAGACGGTGTCCCCTTCCGGCATACCCACCATCCTGACGCGTTCGGCTCGGAGCGGTCGCCCGACCACATACCCGCATTCCCGGGCGGCCAACTCCGGCTGGTCAACCTCCTGCTGGTCAACTTCCGGCTGGTCAACTCCGGACGGTCAAACTCCGGACGGTCAAACTCCGGGTGGGCGGCTCGGGGTGGGCGGCTCGGGGTGGGCGGCTCGGGGTGGGCGGCTCGGGGTGGGCGGCTCGGGGTGGACGACTTGGCGGGGCTCACGTCGTACCCAAGCAGGCATTTGATCTTGGGGGTTTGTTTCAGCGGCGCTCGGCGATGCGGATGATGTCGCCGGGGACGACCGAGAGGACGACGACCGCGCGGCCGTTGTTGACCGCGACCGCGACGCGGTCCGCGGAGTCGGTGTAGACCAGCAGCTCGCCGGCGTTGACGTCGGCGAACGTGGCGCCGCGGCGGGCGCGGACGGTGCCGTTGACGGTGAGGTCGGAGCCGAGGCCGGTGAGCATCGTGCCGTCGGCGGCCAGCTGCACGTTGCCGAAGCGGTCGACGGTGAGCACCTCGGCCTCGATCCAGCCGTCGCCGAAGCTGGCCACCGGGTCGGGGAGGCGGACCAGCGAGGCCGGATCGACCGCCGGCCCGGCGTCGGACGGCTCCGCACCCGCGGCGAGCCGGGCCGCGGCCGGGGCGAACACGTCCCGCCCGTGGAACGTCCGGGACACGTCGCCGAGCGTCCAGTCCTTGTTGGTCAGCTCGTGCGCCGCGATGATCCCGCCGAGCGCCTCGGCCGCCCAGATCAGCAGGCCGTTGTCCGGGCCGACGAGCAGGCCGTTCGCCGTGGTCAGCACGACGCCGCGGCGGGCCGTGCCGACGCCCGGGTCGACGACCGCGAGATGGACCGACGCCGGGAGGAACGGCGCGGTCTGGGCCAGCACGGCCGCGCCCCGGGTCACATCGGCGGGCGGCACGTGATGGGTGATGTCGATCACGCGGACATCCGGCGCGATTCGGGCGATCGACCCGTGGCAGGCCGCGACGAAACCGTCGAACGTGCCATAGTCCGTGGTGAAGCTGATCCATCCATAACCGGGCATGCAGGCGACGTTACTGGCTGTCGCCGCCGGATGGCGGGCGGGCACGCCGCGGCCTTCGTTTCACCCCGCTCTGGAAGATCTGGCAGGGTTGGTGCCATGCGTCTCGTGATCTTCACCGAACCTCAGCAGGGTGCCAGCCACGACGACCTGCTGCGGGTGGCAAAAGCCGCCGAGGACGGCGGCTTCGACGGATTCTTCCGCTCCGACCACTACCTCCGGATGGGCGACGGGGACGGCCTGCCCGGGCCCTCCGACGCCTGGATCACCCTGGCCGCGCTGGCCGTGCAGACCTCCCGGATCCGGCTGGGCACGCTGGTCAGCTCCGCGACGTTCCGGCTGCCCGGGCCACTGGCGATCGCGGTCGCCCAGGTCGACGCGATGAGCGGCGGCCGGATCGAGCTCGGGCTCGGCGGCGGCTGGTTCGAGGCCGAGCACCAGGCGTACGGGATTCCGTTCCCCGCGGTCGGCGAACGTTTCGACCGGCTCGAGGAGCAGCTCGAGATCATCACCGGGCTGTGGAAGACGCCGGCCGGGTCGACCTTCGACTTCGACGGCAAGCACTACCAGGTCAGCGACTCGCCGGCGCTGCCGAAGCCGGCCCAGTCGCCGCTGCCGGTGATCGTCGGTGGCCACGGCAAGAAGCGCACCCCGGACCTGGCGGCCCGGTTCGCGGCCGAGTTCAACGCCCCGTTCTCCAAGATCGAAGACCTTCCGGCCCAGTTCGAGCGGGTCCGCGCGGCCTCCGCGGCGATCGGCCGGGCCGAGCCGCCGGCGTTCAGCGCGGCCGCGGTCCTCTGCGTGGGGCGCGACGACGCCGAGGTCCGTCGGCGGGCCGCGGCGATCGGGCGGGAGGTCGAGGAGATGCGGGAGAACGGTGGGGTGGTCGGCACCCCGGCCGAGGTGATCGAGACGATCCAGCGGTATGCGGGGGCGGGGGCTTCTCGGCTCTTTACCCAGGTTCTTGATCTGTCCGATATTGACCACGTGGAGCTGGTGTCTTCGGAGGTCCTGCCCCACCTGTGATCTGGTTTGCGGCGCTCTGCGGCCGGCTGTTGGTTCCGCCCAGCGGCCGGCTTGCCGGCCGGCTCGTCGGTCTGGCTCGCCGGCCGGCTCGTCGGCCGGCTCGTCGGTCTGGCTCGTCGGTCTGGCTAAGCGGCCAGTGCGCTGGTCTCGCCAAGCGGCTGCCGGGCCTGCCGGTTTGCTCAGCGGCTGCCGAGCTAGCTGGTCTGCTCAGCGGCTGCCAGGCCGGTTGGCCTGGCAGTGGCTGCCAGGCCCGCCGGTCGGGTCTCGCTCGGTGGCCCGATCGCCGGGTTCGTTCAGCGGGTGCCGGCCGGGTGTCGGCCCCGGGTTTCGTACAGCGGCCATCCGTCGGGGTGGCCGCTGGGTGTGGCCCTTCGCGCGAGCAGGCCGAGCAGGCCGAGCAGGCCGAGCAGGCCGCGGTGCGCGTCGGGGGCCGTGACATGCGCCCGCCCCGGCCTTGGCGGACCGAGGTAGATGCGCCCCGGCCGTGTGTGCGCCAAGATCCCCCGGCCGTATGTGTGCCAGGACAAGGACCCGCCCTCCCAGGGGGGCCACCGCCTCTGCCGTAATTGTGACCCGATTCCTCAAGATCACGCTCACTCCCTGTGGACAACCCGCTGGTGTGGACAACCCCCTAACCACGAAGCCGCAGCCCACGCGGCGTAGCCCGGAACCCCGCCGCCTGCAGCGCATCCCGAAGCGGCGACGAATGCACCGACTCGCCGTCCGCCCGCTCCACCGACATCGCGCCCAGCGCCCCCGACCGCACCGAGCCGGCGAGCGCCTGCCCGGCCGCGGCCAGCGACTCCGGATCGTCCGCGAACGACAGCAGGGTCCGCCCGCCCCGCTCCACGTAGATCACCAGCTCGCCGCCGACCAGCACGACCAGCGCCCCGGCCTTGCGCCCGGCCCGGTGCCCGGCCTTCGCGACCGGCTCCCCGTCGCCGCTGTCGACGATCCGTTCCGGCCAGGGGAGGGCCGCGCCGTAGGGGTTGGCGGGGTCGGCGGCGGCCAGCACGACCGCCGCCACCCCGGTCCGTTTGGCCAGCTCGGCGGGCTCGGCCAGGGCCCGCAGCCGGTCCACCGCGCCGGGCACCGCGAACTGTGCCGCGCCGAGCCCCTCGACGAAGTAGCCCCGGCGGGCCGCGCCCCGTTCCTCGAGCGCGCTCAGCACCGGGTAGACCGCGGCGAATCCGCCGGTCACCCCCTCGGACATCACCGCGCCCCGGGTCACCACGCCGTGCCGTTCCAGCAGCAGGTCGGCGAGGGCGGCGGCGCGCCGGGTCGGGTCCAGGTCGCGGTCCGGGAGGCGGGACCAGCGGCCGGCCATGTTCAGCGGGCCGGTCCGGGACGGCATGCTGGCCCGGCCGGGACGCCGGTACCGGCTGCGCGCCGGGGCGGCCTTGGCCTTGTGCGCGCCGCTGCCGCTGAGCAGCGCCCGCAACGGCGCGAACGTGTCGTTGGTCAGGTGCCCGGCCCACACCAGGTCCCACACGGCCGCGGCCAGCTCGGTGTCGTCGGTCGAGCCCGCTCTGTCCGAAAGCGATCGGAAGAACAGGGCCTGGTCGTCACCGAGCGCGTCGAGCACCGCCTGGTGGGCCGGGGTGAGCGCGAACTCCTCGTCCGGCGGGGGCAGGAGCAGGGGCGCGCTGTCCGCGTACGCCAGCGTCACCCATCCGTCGCCACCGGCGATCGAGCCGGAGCCGGCCCACAGCACCTCCCCGCCGGCGCACAGCTCGTCGAGCAGCGGTGGCGCGTAGTCGGCGACCCGGGCCGGCAGCACCAGCCGCTCCCACGCCGAGGCCGGCACCGCCAGCCCCTGCACCTGCTCGATCGTCGCGGCCAGCGCGTCCACCCCGCGGGCGTTGCCGCCGACCTGGTGCCAGCGGGGCAGGAACGCGGCCAGCGCCTTCGGCGGCACCGGCTCGATCTCCCGCCGGAGCGCGGCCAGCGACCGCCGGCGCAGCATCCGCAGGACCTCGGCGTCGCACCACTCGGTGCCGGCGCCGTCCGGGGAGAACTCGCCGGAGGTGACCCGGCCGGTCGCGCCGAGCCGCTTGAGCGCCTGCTCCACCACGAAGACGCCCAGCCCGAACCGGGCCGCGCAGGTCGCCGCGAGGAACGGCCCGTGTGTCCGCGCATAGCGGGCGACCAGGTCACCGAGTGGATCCGCGACCGGCTCCAGGTACGCCTCGGGGATGCCGACCGGCAGCGCCACGCCGAGCGCGTCCCGATACCGCCCCGCGTCGTCGATGCCGATCCACCGTTCCTGGCCGGCCACCCGCACCCGGATCGCCCGGCGGGCCGTCTCCAATTGGACCGCCCAGTCCGCCGGCACCCCGCGCTCGGCCAGCTCGGCGGCGGAGAGATCGCCGAGCAGCCGGAGCAGCTCGGCGGCGTCCTCGGCGTCGCGCGGGGTGCGCTGCGTGGTCAGCCACTGCAGCTGGGCCTCGGTCTCGAGGACCACCGCGGGGTCGAGCAGCTCGCGCAGGTCGACCCGGCCGAGCAGCTCGCCGAGGAGCGTCGCGTCCAGCGCCAGGGCGGCGGCCCGCCGCTCGGCCAGCGGCGCGTCCCCTTCGTACAGAAAGGCGCCGACGTAGCCGAAGAGCAGCGACCGGGCGAACGGGGACGGCCGCGGGGTCTCCGTCTCGACCAGGCGGACCTTGCGCCCGGCGATCTCCCGCATCAGGCCGCTCAGGCCGGGCACGTCGAAGACGTCCTGCAGGCACTCGCGGGCCGCCTCCAGCGTGACCGGGAAGTCGGCGAACTCGCGGGCCACGTCGAGCAGTTGGGCGGAGCGCTGCCGCTGCTGCCAGAGCGGCTGGCGGCGGCGCGGGTCCCGGCGGGGGAGCAGCAGCGACCGGGCCGCACACTCCCGGAACCGGGACGCGAACAGCGCGGACGTGCCCACCGACTCCTCGACGATCTGGGCGATCTCGTCCGGCTCGAACGCGACCAGGTCGGCGCCGGGCGGCTCCTCCGCGGTGTCCGGCAGCCGGATCACGATGCCGTCGTCGGAGGGCATCACCTGGCCGTCCACGCCGTACCGCTCACTCAGCCGGCGGGCGATCGCCAGCGCCCACGGCGCGTTCACCTTGGCGCCGAGCACGCAGTGCACGGTCATCCGCCAGTCGCCGAGCTCGTCGCGGAAACGTTCGACCACGATCGTCCGGTCGTCGGGCAGGTGCCGGGTGGACTCGCGCTGCTCGCGCAGGTAGCTCACCAGGTTGCCGGCGGCCCACTCGTCCAGCCCGGACTCGCGCAGCGCGGCGGTCGCCTTCTCGTCACCGGCCTTGGCCAGCGTGCGCAGCCGGGCCCCGATCGCCCGGCCCAGCTCGATCGGCCGGCCCGGCGAGTCCCCCTTCCAGAACGGCATCCGCGCCGGGGCGCCAGGCGCGGGGGAGACCAGCACGCGGTCAGGCGTGATGTCCTCGATCCGCCAGGAGGACGAGCCGAGCAGGAAGACGTCCCCGACGCGGGACTCGTAGACCATCTCCTCGTCCAGCTCACCGACCCGGGAGGCCTTCTCCGAGCCGGCCAGGAAGACCCCGAACATGCCCCGGTCCGGGATCGTGCCGCCGCTGGTCACGGCGAGTCGCTGCGCGCCCGGCCGGCCGGTCAGCAGGTCGGTGCCGCGATCCCAGACCAGGCGGGGTCGCAGCTCGGCGAAGGCGGTCGACGGGTAGCGCCCGGACAGCATGTCCAGCACCGCGTTCAGCGCTGACGCGGGCAGCTCGGCGAACGGCGCGGCCCGCCGGACCAGCGTGGCCAGCTCGTCGACCGGCCACTCGTCGAGCGCCACCATCGCGACGATCTGCTGGGCCAGCACGTCGAGCGGATTGCGCGGATAGCGCAACTCCTCGATCGCGCCCGCGCTCATCCGTTCCGCGACGACGGCGCAGGACAGCAGGTCACCGCGATGCTTCGGGAAGACCACGCCGCGCGACACCGCGCCGACCTGGTGCCCGGCCCGGCCGATCCGCTGCAGCCCGGCGGCCACGGTGGGCGGCGCCTCGATCTGCACGACCAGGTCGACCGCGCCCATGTCGATGCCGAGCTCCAGGCTCGAGGTGGCGACGACGGCCGGCAGCCGGCCGGACTTCAGCGCCTCCTCGATCTGTTTGCGCTCCTCGCGGGAGACGCTGCCGTGGTGCGCGCGGGCGACGACGGGCGGCGCGCCCTGGGCCGCCGCCGACTGCGCCATGATCGCCGCGGGCATTCCGGCTGCGCCGTTTCCCCTGATCAACGGCGGGATCCTGCCGGGTCCGGCTCCGCTTTCCGCTTCCGGCAGTCCGCCGATTTCAAACCCGTTTGCCGTACGGCCGGAGCCCGGTCCTTCGTCGACGGGGTCCGATTCGGGGCGCGACTCCGTCGTACGCCCAAGGTCGGGGTTTGGGGTTGACGTTGAATCGCCGGCCTCGGCGAGGCGGGCGATCTCGGCACGGTCGGCGGAGAGCTCGTTGAGCCGGGCACAGAGCCGCTCCGCCCCGCGGCGCGAGTTGGTGAACACGATCGTCGAACGGTGCGCCTCGATCAGGTCGAGCACCCGCTCCTCGACCGCCGGCCAGATCGACGGCGTGCGGCGGCCGCCCTCCAGATCGTCGTCGGCGGGCGACTCGTCCAGCCGGGTCATGTCCTCGACCGGGACCTGGACGGACACCTCGATCGTCTTGGTGGCAGGCGGGCGGACGATCTCCACGTGCTGCGGGCCGCCGAGGAACCGCGCGGTCTCCTCGATCGGCCGGACCGTGGCGGACAGCCCGATCCGCTGCGCGGGGCGGTCCAGCAGCGCGTCCAGTCGTTCCAGGGAGAGCGCCAGGTGGGCGCCGCGCTTGGTGGCCGCGACCGCGTGCACCTCGTCGATGATCACCGTCTCGACGCCCCGCAGCGAATCCCGCGCGGCAGACGTGAGCAGCAGGAACAGCGACTCCGGCGTGGTGATCAGGATGTCCGGCGGGGTGCGGGCGAACCCGCGGCGCTCGTCGGCGGGGGTGTCCCCGGTCCGCATCCCGACGGTGATCTCCGGCGGGGGCAGGCCGAGCCGGCCCGCCGCCTGCCGGATGCCGGTCAGCGGCGCCCGCAGGTTGCGCTCGACGTCGACCGCCAGCGCCTTCAGCGGGCTCACGTAGAGCACCCGGCAGCGCCGCCGGACCTGCTCGGGCACCGGCTCGCGGGACAGCCGGTCGAGCGACCAGAGGAAGGCGGCAAGCGTCTTGCCGGACCCGGTGGGCGCGACCACGAGCGCATGCCGCCCGGCCCCGATCGCCTGCCACGCGCCGGCCTGAGCGGCGGTGGGCGCGGCGAACGCGGCCGTGAACCACGCCCGCGTGGCCGGACCGAATTTCTCGAGCACCTCTCGCACGTCGTCCATCCTTCCCCGGGGGTACGACAAAAACTCGCCCGCGAGGCCCACGCGGGGCCCGGGTGATCGTCTTTCTTGGGCGGTCTGTGCGTGATTATCCTGATACTCGACGTGATGGGTGGTGTCGATGGCGGTCAGGCAGATGCTCGTCGCAGGCCGGTACCGTCTCCTGGAACCGGTCGGCGCAGGCGGGATGGGACGGGTCTGGCTGGCCCGGGATCAGATGCTGGACCGGGATGTCGCGATCAAGGAGATCGTCCCACCCGACTGGATGTCCGACGCCGAGAAGGACCGGCTGCACAGCCGGACCCTGCGTGAGGCGCGCAGCGCGGCCCGGCTGACCCATCCGCACGTGGTCCGGGTGTACGACGTGGTGCACGCCGAGGGGCTGTCCTGGATCGTGATGGAGTACGTCGCGTCCCGGTCGCTCTACCAGGTGCTGACCAGCAAGGGGCCGTACCCGCCGATCGAGGCGGCGCGGATCGGCCTGGCCGTGCTGGACGCGCTGACCGCGGCGCACCGGGCCGGGGTGCTGCACCGCGACGTCAAGCCGCACAACGTGCTGATCGGCTCCGACGGCCGGGTGTTGCTGACCGATTTTGGCCTGGCCACGTTCGTCGACGACGGCATGATCACCACGCCGGGGCTGATCGTGGGCTCGCCGCAGTACGTGTCGCCGGAGCGGGCCCGGGACGGCGCCTCCACGGTGGAGTCGGATCTGTGGTCGTTCGGGGCGACGCTGTACGCGACGGTGGAGGGGCGGTCGCCGTATGCGCGGGACAGCGCGATGGCGACGTTGGCGGCGCTGGCCACCGAGCTTCCGGATCGGGCGGTGCGGGCTGGGCCGCTCGGGCCGATCATCGACGAGCTTCTTCGGTACGAGCCGGGGGAAAGGCTGAGTGCGGACGAGGCCGAGCGCAGGTTGCGGGCGGTGATCGAGCCCGTTGCGCCGGGTCGTGACCCGGCGGGCGCGAGTGACGGGGCGTCTGTGGGGTCGGCTGTGGTCCGTCGTGATCCGGGGGGCTCGGATGGGGCGGCCGCTGAGCCAACTGCGGATCTGCCGGATGTTCAGAGCGATCTTGACACCCCGAATCTGACCGATCTGGATCGGGCTGTGGTGCCGGCTTTTCCGGTTCGGGCTGGTCTGGCGGGGGATCCTGGGGAGACGGGTGAGGTTGCGGTTCCCGCCGGAGCCGAGGACTCCGACGACTGGTGGCATCCGGCTGAGGAGGAAAGGGACTTCGCCCGGGGTAGCTATATCGATGGGACGTTCACCAGTTCTGAGGTGCTCACGCGGAGCGCCGCTGCTCGCGACCGCTACCACGGCGGTCACGCCTCGTCCGATCACCAGGCCTCCAGCGGCTCGGGTTCGTCCAGCGGCTCGGGTTTCTCCGGCGGTCGTGGCGCTTTCGGCGGTGGTGGTTCTTCTGGCGGTCGTGGCACTTTCGGCGAGCGTGCCACTTTCGGCGGGCGTGGCTCTTTCAGCGGTCGTGGCTCTTTCAGCGGACGTGGGGCGGAAAGCGACCCTGGTCAGGCCGGCTCCGACTTGCCGCGGCCCCGGCCACGGCCCCGCCCGAACCGGGAGCCGGCCGCCGCGGGGGATCCCGCGACCAGCCCGTCCGCCCGTCGCGGCAACCAGGCGCCGCTCCACACGATCCCGGCCCCCCGGTCACCGGTCTCCGGGCCGTTGACCGGGAACCAGCCGACGCCCGGTCCCCGGCGAGCCAGGGGAATCAGCACCCGACTGGTCGTAGCCGGCCTGCTCGCGGCCGTAGTGGTCGGCGGCAGCCTGCTCAGCGTCCATCTGATCGCCCGGGAGGACTCCGCCCCACAGATCCTGAGGCCGCCGGCCGCGTCGTCGTCCGTGAACAAGTCCCTGCCCCGGTCGTCGGCTGTTGCCTCCAAGAACCGGGCGTCTGCTTCCGAGAACCGGGCGTCTGCGTCCCAGAACCGGGCGTCGCCGCCCGTTGGGTCCCAGTCCCCGGCGTCCCCGACCGCTGGGCCCCGGTCCCGGGCATCGCCGACCGTCTCGGCACCACCGCGATCGCCGTCGGCGGGCGCCGGATTCTCCCCGGTCGCCTGCGACGCGCGGCCACCCGGCGGCATCCCGACCGCCCCGAAGGACGGCGCGGCCCGAGGCGTCAACGGCTGGGAGTTGCAGACCGGCTGGTCATACTTCACCGACGGCAGCGGATTCCACCTCCCGGTCCCGGACGGCTGGACCTACCAGCGGATCGGCACCACCTACTGCTTCCGGGACCCGCACAGCGCCCGGGTACTGAGCCTGGACGTAGGCCGCCGCCCGGCCACCGACCCGGAACAGGGCTGCCGTGCCGAGGACCGCCGCTTGCGCCAGACCCGGCGGATCCGCGACTACACACTGATCGCGGTCACCCCGGTGACCCTCCTGCCCGAGGCCGCCGACTGGGACTACCGCTACCGCTCCGCCACCGGCGTACTCCGCCGCGCCACCACCCGCTGGATCACCGGAGGTGGCCGTGCCTACGCCCTCGGCTGGGCCACCCCGGAGACCACCTGGCCCACCGACCTCGGCAAACTCCAGATGATCCGAGGCACGTTCTACACCGACACCCCACTCTCCACCGCCCCAGCCCGCAGCTGACGCCCGCCGCCGCCCGCCCTTCCGCGCACCCGCTCCTGGACCGCAGCGCCCCTGGTCGCGACAGCTCACCTGCGTCGCGGCGCACCCCGCCGCAGGGCGTGCTGCCCCGCCATGGCCCATCGGTCCGCGGCCCGTCGCTCCACGTGCGGTTGCACGGGCCCGGTTCCGTCCGCCACCCACGGCTGCGCCGGGCTTCGGCTCCGCCATCACGCGCACCGGCGCGACTTCCGACCGCAGCCCGGGCGGCCCATTGCCACATTGCCGCCGCTCGGGCCGCCCACTGCCGCCGCGGCTCGGGTGGCCCATTTCCGCAGCCCGCGCGGCTGCGGGGCGGGCACCGCCGTGGCCCGCTGCCCCCGCGGGTCACGGGCGCGGTGCCCCCGCGGGTCACGGGCGCGGTGCCCACGCGGTCATGGGCGCGGTGGCCCCGCGGGTCACGGGCGCGCCGCCGACGGGCCGCCGACGGGCCGCCGACGGGCCGCCGGCGGGCCGGGGGTGGTCAGCCCAGGCTGGCGGTGGCGAGCTTGATGCTGAAGCCGACGAACAGTGCGCCCACCGCCGTCGTCGCCCCGGCCGCCAATCGCCGGCGGCGCTCGAACTGGCCGGCCAGGAAGCGGCCTCCGAAGATCAGCGCGGTCAGGTACAGCGCGCTGAAGAACTGCACGACCGCCCCGAGAACCAGGAACGACAGGGCGGGATGCGGATATCCCGGCTGGACGAACTGGATGAAGAACGAGACGAAGAACAGGATCGCCTTCGGGTTGAGCAGGCTGATCACCAGTGCCCGCCGGAACGGGCGCTGCATCTCGGCCGGCTCGTCCTCGACCGCGGTGGCCGCCACCTCGCCCCGATGCCGCCACCGGCCCCAGGCGCCGCGCAGGATGTTCACTCCCACCCAGGCCAGGTAGGCGGCGCCGGCGTACTTCAACACCAGGAACAGCGGCGGATACGTGCCGAGCAGCGAGGACACGCCGGTCGCCGACAGGACCATCAGCACCGCGTCGCCGAGGAAGACCCCGGACGCGGCGGTATATCCCGCCCGGACGCCGCGACGCGCGCCGACCGAGAGCACGAAGATCGAATTCGGCCCGGGCAGCAGGATGATGGCCACCACGCCGAGCACGTACGTCCAGAAATCAGTGATGCCCAGCACGAGTCACGCCTCCCCAGCCCCGATCAACCGGCCGCGAGTCGGTCACGCAGGCGCTGGGCTGCGGCCGGCCACTCGTCCGCCGTCATCGCGAAGACTACGGTGTCCCGCCAGCTGCCATCGGGTCGCAGCCGCTGCCTGCGGATCACCCCGTCCCGGCTCGCGCCGAGCCGGGCGATCGCGCGCTGCGACCGCTCGTTGCGAATGTCGGTATACCAGAACACCTTGGCCGCGCCGAGCACGTCGAACGCCCGCTCCAGCAGCAACAGCTTCGCCTCGGTGTTGACCGCGGAGCGCCACCACCGGCGGCCCAGCATGGTGTGCCCGATCCCGACCGAGCGGCGATCCGGGTCGACGTCGTGATAGGTGGTCATCCCCATCACCTCGCCGGTCGCCGGGTCGACCTGGGCCCACCCGGACCGGTCGCCCCGCCACTGCCCGCGGATCACCTCGGCGATGTCCGCCGCCACGTCGTCCACGGTCCGCGCCCGGGGCACCGGGATGTACCGCCAGACCTCCTCGTCGTCCAGCGCCTTGAACAGGCCCGGGGCGTGCGACGGGGACAGCGGCTCCAACCGGACGTGCCGGCCGGCCAGCACGACCGGGGTCTGCCAGGCGGTCGCCGGATTGCCCGACAGGTAGGCGGGCGGGGGAGCCGGGACGCCCGGCTCGGTCTCCGGCGGGCCGGCGACCCGGCGGATCGGGAGCACCCCGGCCCAGTGCGGCAGGTCGAGATCCGCCTCGTCGTCGACCACTCCGCCGGCCCGGACCCGCACCGACACCTCGGCCAGCGGCAGGGCCAGCACGCTGGTCTGGGCCATCTCCTGCCCGGTCGGCGGGCGGCTGTCCGCGGAGCGGCCGGCGCCGGTCTTCTCCACCAGGGCCAGCATGGCCGCGGCCTTCTCCGCCGGGTCGGTGACCTGGCGGGCGGTGCCGAGCGCGACGACCGAGCGGTAGTTCGCGCTGTGGTGGAACTGGGAGCGCCCGTAGACCAGACCGTCGAGCAGGGTCACGCTCACGCAGACCGGAATGCCGTCGGCCCGGGCCGCCAGCGCCATCCGGCCGCCGGTGGAACCATGCAGGTAGAGCGTCTCGCCGACCCGGACGTGCAGGGTCGGCAGCACCCGGGGCGCACCGTCCACCACGAAGCCGACCGAGCAGTCGAACGCCTCGTCGAGAATGGCGTGCGCCGTCTCCCGCTCGTAGTGCATGCGGCCGCGCGTACGGGTCGCGGTGGTGCGGTCGGTAGCGGCGTAGACGTCGGTCATCAGGGCCTCCCCGGTGGCGCGGAACCTCTTGCGTGGCTCCTTGTACTAGTACAGAATCATCGCTGTGGCAGAACAATATCAGGTCAGTGGTGAGACCGCCGCCGAGATTTCGTCGAGCATCGAGGCCGGTGTGGTGCGGGGCGACTGGGTCTTCGGCGCCGCGTTGCCGCCGGTGCGGGTCCTGGCCGGCGCTCTGCACGTCAGCCCCGCGACGGTCGCCAAGGCGTACCAGGAGCTGCGGCATCGCGGTGTGGTGGAGACCGAGGGCCGACGCGGCACCCGGATCCGGGCCCGTCCACCCGTGACACCGACCCGGGCCGCGCTCCGTCTCGCCGTACCGGCAAATGTTCTTGATCTTTCTTCCGGTGAGCCCGATCTGCGTCTGCTGCCGCCGCTCGGCCCGCCGCTCCGGGCGGTCGCCGAGCGCGTCGGGCCGCCGCAGGGCTACACCTCGGCGGTGACCATGCCGGAGCTGGTCGAGGCGGCCCGCGCGCGGCTGCTCGATCAGGGCATTCCGGTCGCCGACGCGGCGATCGCGGTCACCGCCGGCACGCTCGACTCGATCGAGCGCCTGCTCATCGCCCATCTCCGGCCCGGTGACGCGGTCGCCGTCGAGGATCCGAGCTGGGCGAACCTGCTTGACCTGATCGCCGCCCTGGGCATGCGGCCGCTGCCGGTCACGATCGACGAGGAGGGTCCGGAGCCGGAGTCGCTCGCCGCCGCTCTGCGGGCCGGCGCGCGTGCCGTGATGATCACCGTCCGCGCGCAGAACCCGACCGGCGCCCTGGTCAGCGCGGCCCGTGCCGCCACGCTGCGGGACCTGCTCGCCGAGCACCCCGACCTCCTGCTGGTGGAGGATGATCACGCCGCCGAGCTGGCCACCGAGCCGCCGCACGTGATCGGCCCGGTGACCCGATGGTGGGCCTTCGTCCGTTCCGCCTCGAAGCCCTTCGGGCCCGACCTGCGCATCGCGGTGCTGGCCGGCGACGAGACCTCGATCGCCCGGGTCACCGGCCGGATGCGGATCGGCATGGGCTGGGTCTCCACCCTGTCGCAGCGGCTGTTGCTCGAGCTCTGGCGCGACGCCGGGGTCACCGAGCTGGTCGCCGGGGCGGCCCGGTCCTATGCCGGTCGCCGCCGTGCCCTGCTCGACCTGCTGCGGGAGCAGGGCATTCCGGCGTTCGGCGCCGCCGGGATCAACGTCTGGGTGCCGGTCACCGACGAGACGCACGCGGTCGCCACCCTGCGCGACGCGGGTTACGCGGTGGCGCCCGGCGCCCGGTTCCGGGTCTCGTCGCCGCCCGGCGTCCGGATCACCATCGGCCCGCTCGACGAACCGGACCTTCCCCCGCTCGCCCGTGCGGTCGCGGCCGCCGCCCGCCCGGTCGGCGGCATCGTGATGAGGTGACCCGTTCCGGTGTCCTCCGGACGGGTGTACCCGGTCGACGCGCCGGCGACCGATCCGGGTAGAAACGGGGACATGCCAACGACCGGAGCTCCGGCCGGCGCGCAGCAGTGGGTGCCGCCGCGACCGCACAGCATCGACGAGCTCAAGCAGGCCGCCGCCGACTGCCATGGCTGTGAGCTGCACGAGAACGCGACCCAGACGGTCTTCGGCCGGGGCGCGCCACACGCGAAGATCGTCTTCGTCGGCGAGCAGCCCGGTGACGTGGAGGACCAGCGGGGCCTGCCGTTCGTCGGTCCGGCCGGCCGGCTGCTGCGGGAGGCGGTGGACGATGCCGGGATCGACCCGGCCGAGCTGTACATCACCAACTCCGTGAAGCACTTCCGTTTCGAGCTGCGGGGGCAGCGGCGCATCCACCAGACGCCCGGTCCCGCGCACATCACCGCCTGCCGGCCCTGGCTGGTGGCCGAGTTCTCCCTGTTGAAGCCGCAGCTCGTGGTCATCCTCGGGGCGACCGCGGGCAAGGCGCTGCTGGGTCCGTCGTTCCGGGTCAACCGTTCCCGGGGCCAGCTGATGGCCTGGCCGGGCTCGGCCGAGCATCCGGAGGACTTCCCGGTGGCCGATATCCGGGCGCTGGCCACGATCCACCCGTCGGCGGTGCTCCGCGCGGACAATCGGGACATCGCCTATCAGGGGCTGGTCGACGACCTGAAGATCGCGGCCGGAGCCGTCGCCGCCTGAACGTCGGGCGCGGCGATCAGGCGTCCGTAACGCGTTCATCTGCCGCCCCGGCCCCGGGTGCGGCAGGTCACAAACGATTCCGGCCCCGCGTGCCCGTCTTCACGGAACGAGCCACTTCGGAACAGCGTGGGTACGCTCGTGGGCGTGCGATTGACGGACTTCTGGAGACGCCTTGAACAGGCGTTCGGGGCGCCTTACGCCCGCAGCTTCGCGGCCGATCACGCCTTCGGGGAGCTGGGCGGCCGCACCATCGACGAATCCATTGCTCAGGGTATCGATACCGCTACCATCTGGCGCGCCGTGGTGACCAACTACCCCGATCGAGTGCCGTCCCAGCTGCACTGAGCCATTTTTCGTACGCTTGTTCTGGCGTGTCGCTCGATGTCGTACAAGTGTTCGGCTATTGTCCACAGCGGCTCGGCCATCCACAGCCCTCGGTTGGGCGGAGGATTTTTGTCATACCCACCGCATACCGTGTCGGCCGTGGCGAAGAACGCGAAGTCAAATACAGGGGTGACAGCAATGGTGGCAGCACCGGACCGGGAAAAGGCGCTCGAACTGGCGCTGGCACAGATCGACAAGCAGTTCGGCAAGGGCTCGGTGATGCGTCTCGGCGAGCGGCCGGTGACGCAGATGGCCGTGATCCCGACGAGCTCCATCGCTCTCGACGTGGCACTCGGTGTCGGCGGTCTGCCGCGCGGCCGGGTCGTCGAGATCTACGGGCCGGAGTCCAGCGGTAAGACCACGGTCGCGCTGCACGCGGTGGCCAACGCGCAGAAGGCCGGCGGCACCGCGGCGTTCATCGACGCGGAGCACGCGCTCGACCCGGACTACGCGCGGGCCCTCGGCGTCGACACCGACGCCCTGCTGGTGTCCCAGCCGGACACCGGTGAGCAGGCGCTGGAGATCACGGACATGCTGATCCGCTCCGGCGCGATCGACATCATCGTCATCGACTCGGTCGCGGCCCTGGTGCCGCGCGCCGAGATCGAGGGCGAGATGGGTGACAGCCACGTCGGTCTGCAGGCCCGGCTGATGAGCCAGGCGCTGCGGAAGATCACCGGCGTGCTCAACAACACCAACACCACCGCGATCTTCATCAACCAGCTCCGCGAGAAGATCGGCGTCATGTTCGGCTCGCCGGAGACCACCACCGGTGGTCGCGCGCTGAAGTTCTACTCCTCGGTCCGGCTCGACGTCCGGCGTATCGAGAGCCTGAAGGACGGCACCGACGTGATCGGTAACCGGACCCGGGTCAAGGTCGTGAAGAACAAGGTCGCGGCGCCGTTCAAGCAGGCCGAGTTCGACATCATGTATGGCAAGGGCATCTCGCGCGAGGGCTCGCTGATCGACGTCGGCGTCGAGCAGAGCATCATCCGCAAGTCCGGTGCGTGGTACACGTACGACGGCGACCAGCTCGGTCAGGGCAAGGAGAAGGCTCGGGAGTTCCTCAAGGAGAACCCGGACGTCGCCGCCGAGATCGAGAAGAAGATCCTGGAGAAGCTCGGCGTCGGCCAGACGACCGGGGACGCCACCGGCGGCCCCGAGCTGCCGCCGGTCGACTTCTGATCCGGTAAGTAGCGATGGCCGGACGACGTGGTGCCCGGTCCGGGCGCGGATGGGATGCCATCCCGCCCCGGGCCGGTGCCGACGGGCCGGATGACGGGACCCCGGGTGCGGATGCCCGGGGTGGGCCCGGAGGCCGACCCGGTCGGCGGGGCGGCTCCGGCGGCGGTTTTGGCGCCGGCGCCGGGTTCGGCAGCGGTGCCGGTGACGAGTCCGAGAAGCGTCGGCCGTCGGCTCCGCAGCAGACCGAGTCCGAGCGCGCGCGGGAGATCTGCCTGCGTCAGCTCGCGGCGCGTCCGCGGACCCGGGCCGAGCTGGCCAAGGCGCTGACGCGCAAGGAGATCTCCGAGGAGGTCATAGCCGAGGTTCTGGATCGGTACGACGAGGTCGGCATCATCGACGACGCGGCGTTCGCCCGGGCCTGGGTGTCGAGCCGGCATCAGGGGCGCGGCCTGGCCCGTCGGGCGCTCGCCAACGAGTTGCGGCAGCACGGGGTGGACGCCGAGGTGGCGAGCGAGGCGCTGGAGGCCGTCGACGACGAGTCGGAGGCGGAGATCGCCCGGACCCTCGTCGACCGCAAGCTCCGGACCGCGCGGGGCGAACCCGAGGCGATCTTCCGTCGTCTGGTCGGCATGCTCGCGCGTAAGGGCTATCCCGCGGGCGTCGCCATCCGTGCGGTCAAGGACGCGTTGGCCGCCCGGGACGCGGAAGCCGCCGAGTTCGCCGAGAACCTGGACGCTGACGCGCTGGCCGACCAGGCGGAACCGCTCGCCTGACACCTGCGGCACCGGGCACAGGCTTCTGCCGTCCCGGTGCTGGGTCGCGCTCGGAGCGCGGCCGTCCGGGCAAACGGATGCCTGCCCTCACGCTGCCCGTGGATGCGCGGCGCCACCTTCGACCGGCCGGCGCGACGCGGCGGCAGCAGGACGCGGCGGGGCGGCAGCAGGACACGGCGCGGCGGCGGGGCGCGGCAGGGTGCGGGGCGGCGGCAGGACGCGGGCGGCGGTGCAGCAGGACCCGGCGCGGCGCGGCGGCCAGGCCCCGAGGCACGGCGGCCGAAGCAGCTGACCCTGAACCCCGACGGACCCGCCCGCTATGTGCACGTTCCCAGCCTGACGAGGGAAGATTGGCCATGGTTGCGCTTTGTAACAAGTGCCCATGAGCGGAGAGAAACCGATCCCGATCCCCCCGGACCCGGTCAAGCCGACGTCCCCGGCCGACCGGCCACCCCCGCACGCCCCGGATCCGTGCCGCGGCACCCGGCCCGGCGAGGTGGCATTGGTGACGATCTCAAGGCGTCGGACCTATATAGTCCGGATGTGAGGAACTCCACCCTTTCGACGGGAACCTCCGGATCGGCGTCCACCGACCCGGTGATCGTCACGCTCGGTGGGGTGGATGGCCGGTTGCCGACGCGCGGAATAATGGCCGGAAGCCTTCCCGTGGCTCCTGGCCAGGGCGCTCAGACCGGCTTTGGAAGCGCTCGATGTTACGGCACATCGGAAATATCCGGGCGATATCGTGAGCTGGGCGTAAGTGGGTCTGTGCCCTACGTCCCATCCGCTGCCGAATCATGAGTCCTTGACCGAAGCGGCACTTGCGACCTAGCCTCGCGTTACACAAGGTTTGCTCGACCATCGCAAGCAACACACACAACATAGATCGCATTACATTACGGCATCACTTGGCGGGTTCCGCCCGCTGAAGATCGCCGAAGACGTCGCCAGCCGCTGACCGCGCGGTGGGCGGTGAGACATATCAGCGGTCGACCCCACAACTCCACACACTCTGATCCGAGCCATCAGCAACCGACCCGGATGCGGAAGCCGCCACCATCGCCGGCGGGGTCCGACAGAGCCCCGACGGACGAGATTTCGTCGAAGGCGTTGTCACACTCCGTCGACGATCGCGAGAGCCGATGATCGACAGTCGACGATCACGATCCCCGGGATCGCGACGGGTTCACGATCGCAAGATCGAGAGTCCGGAGAGCGATCACCGGAGCGAAATCGCCGGATGATCGAGGGCTGCGAGAGCAATCGCTAGTTCACGATCACCAGGTGACGGACCCGGCCGTGACGCCGGCAGGACGACGTGACTCCCCGGGAGCCACCCGACCGAGCCGACGACACGACCACCCCGCAGCGGGCCGCAAGGTTGCACGGGATGCGGAACGGCAGGTGGCGACTCCGGCACAGCCGGCTGAGCGACCAGCCGTCGAGCGCCGACCCGAGCAGGGCTTCGGACCGGGCAAGCGGATCGGCCTCCAGAAAGGCCGGCAACGCGGAACATCGCGAAGCCGACCGACGGGAGGCCGGCCGAGCAGCAGGCCACCACGCCGACGAGGCAGGCCCCGAAAGCGCCCGCCAAAGCGGACGCCGAAAGGCGAAACGCCGAGCCGGCCGAGCAGGGCCGACAAAGCGGACGCCGAAGGGCGAAACGCCAAGCCGACCGAGCAGGGCCACCAAAGCCGCAAAGCCGAAAAATCCGCAAAGCAGGCGAAAGCGGGCCGCGAAGGCGACCCCGCAAGAGCCCGCGTACCCCGGACCCGAAGTCAGCCCCCAGACCCCGGCCTGAGCCGGGGTACTGAAGGCAAGCCGGAAACGGCCGGTCGAAGGCGCCGAAGGGCACCCGAGCCGGCCTGGCCCCAGAGAACCGACGAACCGGACCGGAGAGGCGAAAGTCACCCCGGAATCCCGGTCTGGAAGCCGGAACAGGCGGCAACCGGCTCCTCCGAGAGGCGAAGCTGGTAGTCGTTACGGCGGAGCGTGTGAGCCGGTCATCTGCCTTGGTCGGGCATCCCGCAGAGAGCCCGCGCGCGTGCACACCGCGCCGGCAGCGAAGGGAGATGGCCCCGTTGTACTGGGTGCTCGTGGTAGCAGTCGTCGTGCTCGCCGTGTCGGTGATCGCCGGACTGACGCTCGGCGCCCGGGCGCTGCGCCAACTCCGTAGCGAACGGCAGGATGCCCACGACCGGCAGGAGCAGGAGGTCGGCGACGCCCAGGCGAAGGTCGCCGACGCGAATGCCAAGGCCGCGTCGGTGCGTGCCGAGGCCGCCGCCGCGAAGGCCGAGGCGGCCGCCGCCCGCGCCGAGGCCCGCCGGGTGCTGGAGAACGCGCACAGCGAGGCCGACACGATCCTCGAGCACGCCCACCGCCAGGCCGAGGCGGATGTCGAGCAGCTGCGCACCGCGGCCCGCCGGTCCGGCGAGCGCGAGATCGCCCTGCTCAACGCCACGGTGAAGGAGCAGGCCGCGGAGGTCGAGCGCCGCGCCGCCCGGATCGACGAGCGGGAGCGGCTGCACTCCGACGAGGTGGAGCGTCTGGTCGACCGGGAGCGCCGGCTCGGTGCGCTCGAGTCCGAGCTGGGCAAGCGCGAGACCAGCCTGAAGAACCGGGAGTCCGCCGTCGAGGCGGCCGAGGAGACGAAGCGCCGCGAGCTGGAGCGGATCGCCGGCCTGACCGTGGACACCGCGAAGACCGAGCTGATCGACTCGATCGAGGGCCAGGCCAAGCGCGAGGCCGCGATCCTGATCCGGGACATCGAGACCGACGCGCGGAACACCGCGGACACCCGGGCCCGGCACATCGTGGTCGACGCGATCCAGCGGATCGCCAGCGAGCAGACCGCGGAGAGCGTGGTCAGCGTCCTGCACCTGCCGAGCGACGAGATGAAGGGCCGGATCATCGGCCGGGAGGGCCGCAACATCCGGGCCTTCGAGTCGACCACCGGGGTCAACCTGATCATCGACGACACCCCCGAGGCGGTGCTGCTCTCCTGCTTCGACCCGGTGCGCCGGGAGGTGGGCCGGCTGACACTGGAGAAGCTGGTGCTGGACGGCCGGATCCACCCGCACCGGATCGAGGAGGTCTTCGACTCGGCGAAGAACGAGGTGGAGCGGCTGTGCGACCGGGCCGCCGAGGAGGCGCTGGTCGACGTCGGGATCACCAGCATCCACCCGGAGTTGACCAAGCTGCTGGGCCGGCTGCGGTACCGGACGAGTTACGGCCAGAACGTGCTCAAGCACCTGGTCGAGACCGCGCACATCGCCGGGATCATGGCCGCTGAGCTGGGCCTGGACGTGCCGACGATGAAGCGCGCGGCGTTCCTGCACGACATCGGCAAGGCGCTCACCCACGAGGTCGAGGGCAGCCACGCGCTGATCGGCGCGGATCTCGCCCGTAAGTACGGCGAGCACGAGGACATCGTGCACGCCATCGAAGCGCATCACAACGAGGTGCCGCCGCAGACCATCGAGGCGGTGCTGACCCAGGCGTCGGATGCCTGCTCGGGCGGTCGGCCGGGCGCGCGGCGGGAGAGCCTGGAGGCGTACGTCAAGCGGTTGGAACGGATCGAGGAGATCGCCGGCGGCAAGGTGGGCGTCGAGAAGGTCTTCGCGATGCAGGCCGGCCGCGAGATCCGCGTCATGGTCCGCCCGGACGACATCGACGACATCGGCGCCGCGGTCCTGGCGCGCGACGTCGCGAAGCAGATCGAGGAGGAGCTGACCTACCCGGGCCAGATCCGCGTCACGGTCGTCCGCGAGTCCCGCGTAACGGAATTAGCAAGATAAAACCTTTAAATCCGATTTGGTACGGAGAAAGCTGCGCCCCAAAAGCGCAGCAAACCCCCGAACCGGACCCTACGCGCCCGCCCCCACCCCGCCCCGTGCCGACGCGAGGCGCAGGGGGCTCGCGACTCCGGCGGCGCGACCGTCAGATCTGCCGGTCGACGTCGGTCAACGGCAACGGCTTCGCCGCGCTGGTCCGCACCCGCGTCAACCGCCGCTGCAGCCACCACGCGAAGATCGACAGCAACCCGCAGATCCCGATGTAGATCGCTGCCACCACCAGGTACGCCGGAACGTACGGGAACCCGAACGCCAGCCGCCCCCCGATCGTCTTCCCGACGGTCAGCAGCTCCGGGTACGTGATGATGAACCCGAGCGCGGTGTCCTTGAGCAGCACCACGAGCTGGCTCACGATGGCCGGCAGCATCGACCGGACCGCCTGCGGCAGCAGGATGATCCGCAGCGTCTGGCCCTTGCGCAGCCCGATCGCCGAGGCCGCCTCGGACTGCCCGCGCGGCACCGCGTTCACGCCGGCCCGGAAGATCTCCGCCAGCACCGACCCGTTGTACAGGGTGAGGCCGACGACCAGCGCCCACAGGTTGCTGATCGACCAGCCGTACTGCAGGGGCACGTAGTACCCGAAGAAGATCAGGATGAGCAGCGGGATGGCCCGGAACAGCTCGACCACCACGGACGACGGCGCCCGCAGGATCCGGTGGTCGCTGAGCCGCCCGGCCGCGAAGACCGCGCCGAAGAGCAGCGCCAGCACCGCGGCGATCCCGGCCGCCTTGAGCGTCGCCAGCAGCCCGTTGACCAGCTCCGTCTGCACGGCCTGGTACTCGAACTGGGCCCAGCGCCGGTACTCGAACTGGCCGGTCGCGTTGAACCGGTAGATCACCCAGGCGATCAGCGCGACGATGCCGACCGTGGCCAGCACACCGATGACCAGGTTGCGCCGACGGCCCCGCGGGCCGGGCAGGTCATAGAGAACCGAAGAGCTCATCGCGCCACCGCCAACTTGCGCTCGAGGAACCGCTGCAGCACGACCAGCGGAGTGATCAGGACCAGGAAGCCGATGGTGATCCAGAGCAGCACGTAGAACTGTGGCTCACCGAACTCGGCCATGTAGGACGGGATGGCCCCGGCCTCCACCACCGAGAAGCCGGCCGCCACGGTGGTGTTCTTCAACATCGCGATCATGACGCTCATCAGCGGCGGCACCATCGCCCGCAGCGCCTGCGGCAGCACCACCCCGGTGAGCACCTGGGCGAACGAGAGGCCCAGCGCCCGGGCCGCCTCGGCCTGCCCGGGGGCGACCGTGTTGACGCCGGAGCGGACCACCTCGCAGATGAAGGCGGCGGTGTAGACGGTGAGCGCGACCGCGGCCGCGGTGAAGTACTCGAAGTTGATGTCGAGCTTGGGGGCGGCGAAGACCAGGAACGCGAAGACCAGCGTCAGCGGTGTGTTGCGCACGATGTTGACGTACGTCGCGCCGAACCAGCGCAGCGCCGGGATCGGCGAGACCCGGAACGCGCCGAGCAGGACGCCCAGCGCCAGGCTGCCGACAGCGGCGATCAGGAACAGCTTCACCGTGTTACCGAAGCCCTGGCCGAACAGGCTCCAGTGGTCTGTCAGTACGTTCAGGAACTCCGTCATGCCCCGTCCCTATAAGCAGCGGAAGACTCACCGGCCGGGGCCGGGCGGAAAGATCCGCCCGGCCCCGGTTCCAGCGATGTGGATCAGTAGCGCTCGAGGGTCGGCGGGGTGGCCGGCGAACCCGACTTGCCCAGCGTGCCGTCGTAGATCTTCTGCCAGGTGCCGTCCTTGAAGGCGGCCTCCAGCTGGTTGTTGACGTAGTCGCGCAGGGCCTTGTCGTCGTGCGGCAGGCCGATGCCGTACTTCTCGGTGCTGAACGGCTTGCCGACGACCTTCAGGTCGGTCGAGTTCTGCGCGGCGTAGCCCTTGAGGATCGCGTCGTCGGTGGTGACGGCGTCGACCTTCTTGTCGAGCAGCTGCGAGACACATTCCGAGTACGTCTTGAACTCGACGATGTTCTCCGGCTCGGTCAGCTTCTCGTCCTTGACCCGCTGGATCGGGGTCGAGCCGGTGGCCGAGCAGACCTTCTTGCCCTTGAGCGTGTCCTTGCCGGTGATCGCCGTCTCGTCCTTGCGGACGAGCAGGTCCTGGCCGGCGACGAAGTACGGCCCGGCGAACGCGACGTCCGCCTTGCGCTTGTCGGTGATCGAGTAGGTGCCGACGTAGTAGTCGATCTCCCCACCCTTGATCGCCGTCTCGCGGTTGGCCGACGGGATCTCCTTGTACTCGATCTTCGCCGGGTCGACGCCCAGCTTGGACGCGATGTACTGGGCGATCTCGATGTCGAAGCCGCAGCGCTTGCCGGAGGTGTCCTTGTAGCCCAGGTTCGGCTGGTCGAACTTGACCCCGACGACGACCTTGCCGGCCGACTTGATCTTGTCGAAGGTGGTGCTGCCCGCCACCGCCGCCGCGCTGTCCGCGGTGAAGGTGGTGCCGGAGGGCTGACAGGTGTCGGAGACCGGTGCTGCGCCGCTGTTGTTGGCGTCGCCGCTGGCGGTCGGGGTGCCCTCCTTGCCGCACGCGGTCAGCGTGAAGGCGAATGCCGCAACGGTGGCGAACACCGCTACCCGCTTCATGCCCATGATCAACTCTCTCCTCTGCTCCAGTGGTGACTGGAATCGGCTTGGGGGCCGGTCATCGGGTTGTTCAGTGCGTCAAGATCTTGGAAAGGAAGTCCTTTGCCCGGTCGCTCTTCGGGTTCGCGAAGAACTCCGCCGGGGGCGCCGACTCGACCAGCTGGCCGTCGGCCATGAAGACCACCCGGTTCGCCGCGTGCCGCGCGAAGCCCATCTCGTGGGTGACGACCACCATGGTCATCCCCTCCTTGGCCAGCGACGTCATCACGTCCAGCACCTCGCCGACCATCTCCGGGTCGAGCGCGCTGGTCGGCTCGTCGAAGAGCAGCGCCTTGGGCTGCATCGCGAGCGCCCGGGCGATCGCCACGCGCTGCTGCTGGCCGCCGGAGAGCTGGGCCGGGAACTTGTCCGCCTGGCTGGCGATGCCGACGCGCTCGAGCAGCGACATCGCGCGCTCACGGGCCGCGGCCGACTTCTCCTTGCGGACCTTCACCGGGCCGAGCATCACGTTCTGCAGGATGGTCTTGTGGGCGAACAGGTTGAACGACTGGAAGACCATGCCGACCTCGCTGCGCAGCTTGGCGAGTGGACGGCCCTCGGCCGGCAGTGGCGTCCCGTCGAAGGTGATCGTCCCGGAGTCGATCGGCTCCAGCCGGTTGATCGCCCGGCAGAGCGTGGACTTACCCGAGCCGGACGGTCCGATGACGACGACGACCTCGCCGCGTGCGACAGACAGATCGACATCCTGCAGCACGTGCAACGGGCCGAACCACTTGTTGACGTTCTCCAGAACGATGAGATCCGCGCCTGCCACCTAGTTCCCCATCCCATCCCCGCCCGCCCGCCCGGCGTCCATCCATTCGTCGGGCCTCCGTTGGCAGCCACCCTAGGGGGACATGTGTATCGGAAGGTGACGAGAATGGTCACGGAGCCGTAACGCAGCGAGCGCGGGAGGAAAGGTGCCGACACCATGGTGGGTATGTCTGGCCTCTGGAACTGGTCCGTCGCCGGGCTGATCGAGCCCGATCAGGTGCGGAATGCGCTGGCCGGAGCGCTGGAGTCGCCGGTGGGCGAGCTGCCCGACGTCGGCCCGGGCGCATTGATGTGCGACGTCTATCACGTCGGTGGCGACTTTCCGACACTGATCGATGTATTTCTTGCGCCCGATGACGTCGCCGAGGAGACCATCGCCAGCGCGGTGGCGGTCCGGCTGGGTGCCGCGCTCCTGCTCCCGGACGACACGCTCAACCCGACGAGGTACGTGCTGGCCGAGCCGGACGGCACGCTGCGAGCCGTGCACGTGGACGAGGCGGAGACCGACGACGGCGCCGAGCGACGGCACGCCCGCCCGTGCACCGGCGCCGATCCGGCCTGCGCCACCGGCCCGGGCTGCGGCCGTTCCCGCTTCCGCCCGGGCGGCGATCCGGCCCGCTCCGCCGCCTGAGGTCACGGCCACCCGCCCGATCGGTTTCCCGCGCCGATGGCAGTACCCTGGTCAATTGCCATGACTACCGAGATGCAGGGCAACCCGCGCACCTACGACGTGCGCACCTACGGCTGCCAGATGAACGTGCACGACAGCGAGCGGATCTCCGGCCTGATGGAGGACGCCGGCTACGTGCGCGCCGCCCAGGCGGACGCGGCCGACGTGGTCGTCTTCAACACCTGCGCGGTCCGGGAGAACGCCGACAACCGCCTCTACGGCAACCTCGGCCACCTGCGCCCGACCAAGCTGAAGAACCCGGGCATGCAGATCGCGGTCGGCGGCTGCCTGGCACAGAAGGACAAGGGCGACATCGTCAAGAAGGCGCCCTGGGTCGACGTGGTCTTCGGCACCCACAACATCGGCTCGCTGCCGGCGATGCTGGAGCGCGCCCGGCACAACGAGGAGGCGCAGGTCGAGATCCTCGAGTCGCTCGAGGTGTTCCCGTCCACGCTGCCGACCAAGCGCGAGTCGACGTACGCGGGCTGGGTCTCGATCTCGGTGGGTTGCAACAACACCTGCACGTTCTGCATCGTCCCGTCGTTGCGCGGCAAGGAGAAGGACCGCCGCCCCGGCGACGTCCTGGCCGAGGTGCGCGCGCTGGTCGCCGAGGGCGTCCTCGAGGTGACCCTGCTCGGGCAGAACGTGAACTCCTACGGCGTCGAGTTCGGTGACAAGCTCGCGTTCGGCAAGCTGCTGCGCGCCTGCGGCGAGGTGGAGGGCCTGGAGCGGGTCCGGTTCACCAGCCCGCACCCGAAGGACTTCACCGACGACGTGATCGCCGCGATGGCCGAGACGCCGAACGTCGCGCACTCGCTGCACATGCCGCTGCAGTCCGGTTCGGACCGGGTGCTCAAGGCCATGCGCCGCAGCTACCGCCAGGAGAAGTACCTGGGCATCATCGAGAAGGTCCGGGCCGCGATGCCGGACGCCGCGATCACCACGGACATCATCGTCGGCTTCCCCGGCGAGACCGAGGAGGATTTCGAGCAGACCCTCGAGGTGGTCCGCAAGGCCCGGTTCTCCACCGCCTTCACGTTCCAGTACTCGATCCGCCCCGGCACCCCGGCCGCGACCATGCCGGACCAGATCCCGAAGAAGGTCGTCCAGGCGCGGTACGAGCGCCTGATCGCCACCCTCGAGGAGATCACCTGGGCCGAGAACAAGAAGTTGGTCGGCGAGAAGGTCGAGGTCCTGGTCGCGGTCGGCGAGGGCCGCAAGGACGGCAGCACCGGCCGGATGAGCGGCCGGGCCCGCGACGGCCGCCTGGTCCACTTCGCCACCGGCCCACTCACCCCGCGCCCGGGCGACGTCGTCGAGACGGTCATCACCTACGCCGCGCCGCACCACCTGAACGCCGACGGTGACCCGCTGTCGCACCGGCGCACCCGGGCCGGCGACGCCTTCGAGGCCGGGATCACCCCGAAGCTCAAGGGCGTCTCGCTCGGCCTTCCGACGATCGGCGCCCCGGCGCCACTGCCTCCGGCAGCCGACGGCTGCGCTCTCTGACCGGCACGCGATTCACCGCCGGGCCGCTGCCGGTCCGGCGTCAATCGCGACGGTACGGCGGTGAGCCCGCGACCGTCCGCAGCTGACGCAGCAGCGCGGACGTCCCGGGCGGGTCGGGCGTGTCACCGTAGACCGCGGCGTAGACGTGCCGGCCGGTGGTGGGCAGCGGAAATGTCCGTACGTCCGCATTGTGGTGTGCGGCCAAGGCCAGCCCGGGCAGGACCGTGACCCCCAGGCCCGCCGCGACCAGCGCCTGCACCGCGACGTAGTCGTCGGTGGTGAAGCGGATGTCCGGCTGAAAGCCGGCCGCCGCGCAGACCCGTAGCAGCTCACCCCGGCACCGCTCGCAGCCGGAGATCCACGGTCGGTCCCGGTGCTCGGCGAGCGTCGAACCGTCCCAGCCGGCCGGCGTGACCAGGTGCAGCGGCTCCTCCAGGATCAGCTCGTGGCGCAGCCCGTCCAGGTCCGGCGCGGGCTCGTCGGGATAGACGAACGTCAGCGCGACCTCGACCTCGCCGCTGCGCAGCAGACGCACCGCCTCGGGCGGCTCGGCCTCGCTGAAGCGCAGGTCGACGCCGGGGTGCGCGGCCACGAAACCGGCCGCCGCGACCGGCACGAAGGTGCCCAGCGCGGACGGGAACGCGGCCAGCCGGACCCGGCCCGAGCGCAGCCCGGTGTGCGCCGCCAGCTCCGCCTCCGCGGCGTCCAGCCGGCCCAGGATCTCCTCGGCGCGCTCGGCCAGCATCCGGCCGGCGTCGGTGAGCCGGATGCCCCGGCCGGCCCGCTGGGTGAGCCGGCTGCCGGTCTCCGCCTCCAGCCGGGACAGGTGGTGGCTGACCGACGGCTGGGCGTAGTGCAGGGCCTGAGCGGCGGCGGTGACCGAGCCGTGCCGGGCCACCGCGACCAGCACCCGCAGGCGGGTCACGTCGAGCATGGCGGCAATCTATCAATCTGGCCGATGGGTCTGCCAAGATTCCGGCATTGGACCGATGGGTCGTGCCGGGCCGACGATCGGGGCATGGAGCTGACCCTCGCGGACTTCCGCGCCGCGCACGACATCGTCCGCCGCCACCTGCCGCCCACCCCGCTCTGGAACTACCCGCTGCTGGACCGGGCGGCCGGCACGAGACTGCTGGTCAAGCACGAGAACACCCAGCCGATCGGCGCGTTCAAGGTGCGCGGCGGGCTGACCCTGCTGGACGCGATGCCGGCCGCCGAGCGGGCCCGGGGCCTCGTCACCTGGTCGACCGGGAACCACGCGCAGTCGATCGCGTACGCCAGTCGCCTGCACGACGCGCCGTGCACGGTCGTCATGCCGTCGAACGCCAGCCCGGCCAAGGCGGCCGCGGTCGAGGCGTGGGGCGGCCGGGCGGTGCTGACCGGCGACACCCTGGAGGACGCCCAGCGGCACGCCGGGAAGCTGGCCGCCGACGCCGGCGCGCGGCTGATCAGCCCGGGCGACACGCCGGAGCTGCTGGCCGGGGTGGGCACGCTCTACCTGGAGATCCTGGAGCGGGCCCCCGAAGTGGACACCATCGTGGTGCCGGTGGGCAGCGGGACCGGCGCGGCCGCCGCGTGCCTGGTCGCCGCCGCGCTCGCGCCGGGCTGCGCGGTGATCGGCGTGCAGTCGAGCGCGTCGCCGGCCGCGCACGACTCGTGGCGCGCGGGCGAGCCGCTGGCCCGGCCCAACCGGACCACGGTCGCCGGGCTGGCCACCGGCCGCGGCTTCGATCTGCCGCAGCGGATCATGCGGGCCGGGCTGGCCGACTTCCTGCTGGTCACCGACGAGGAGATCGGCGTGGCGCGGCGGCTGCTGGCGACCGCCGCGCACACCCTGGCCGAGGGGGCCGGGGCGGCCGCGCTGGCCGCGGTGCTGAGCCGGCCGGAGCTGTTCGCCGGCCGGACCGTCGCGGTGGTCTGCACCGGTGGCAACGCCGATCCCGCCGAACTGGGCACGATGGCCGGTAGCCGCGCGTGACGGCCCCGTGACAGACTGAAGACCGTCTACCCGTGTCGAGGTGTCATGGCCAACTTTCCCCGTGCGCCGCTGTCGTCCTGGGGTGAGCAGCGCCAGCCGGGAGTCACCGCGACCCGCCTGCTGTTCGCCCTGACCGGGCTGGCCGCGCTGGTCCTGGGATACGTCGGCTTCGATCAGTACCTGGCAGTGGCGGCCGACCCGCACAGTCGGGACCCGCTCAACCTGACGTACAACACGCTGCAGCTCTTCGTGCTCGGCGCCGATCCACTGCAGAACGCGGTGCAGATCCCGCTCGCGCTGCAGATCGCCCGGTTCGCCGCGCCGGCCGTCACGCTGTACGCGTTCTTCGAGGCCGGCCGGGTGCTGCTGGCCACCGAGCTGCGCCGCTGGCGGGCCCGCCGCTCGCGGGGGCACGTGGTGGTCTGCGGCGACACCGCGGTCGCCCGCACCCTGGCCGAGCGGCTGCACCTGGCCGGCCGCCCGGTGGTGCTGGTCCGGACCCGGCCGATCGGCCCGCTGGAGCTGCGCGGCCGGGGGCTGCTCGGCGTGCAGGGCGACGCCCGCGAGCCGGTCGTGCTGCGCGGCGCGGCCGCCGGGCACGCCGCGGTGATCTACGCGTGCACCGAGTCGAGCGCGATCAACCTGGCGATCGCCGCCGGCGCCGCCCGCCTGGCCGGCCCCGATCATCGGGACCTGGCGATCTACGCGCAGATCCACGAGCCGGACTGGGCGCTCACCCTGCAGGCCCGCCGGCTCGGGGTGCCCGACGCGCGGGCGCAGCGGCTCGACTTCTTCCAGATCGACCAGCTGGCCGTGCAGGTGCTGCTGGCCCAGCAGCCGCTGACCGTCCGCCCGGACGGCGAGGTGCCCCGGGTGCTGCTGGCCGGCGACTCGCCGCTGATCCGGGCGATGCTGATCGAGCTGGCCCGGCACTGGCGGCTGCGGCGGGACCGGCCGGGCCGCAAGATCGAGGTGGACTTCGTCGCGCCGGACGCGACGCGCCTGCTGGAGCGGATCGCCCGGCGCCATCCGATACTGCGGGACGCCTGCCTGATCGTGCCGTACGAGACGACCGTCGCCGACCTGCTCGCCGACGGCCCGGACCTGCGCTACGACCGGGCCTTCGTGTTCTTCGCCGACGAGAAGTACGGGCTGCAGCTCGCCCTCACCGAGTACCGGCTCTGGCACCGGGTGACCGGCGACGTGGTGGTCGCCGTCGAGGGCCTGGCCGAGCTCGCCGACGCGTTCAGCCCGAAGCATCCGCCGCCGCTGCTGGACCCGCTGAACGGCCGGCTCAAGCTGTTCTCCCCGGCCGCCGCCGGCTGCGATCCGGCGCTGATCGCCGAGGACCTCGCCGAGCGCCTGGCCCGCCTGATCCACGAGCGGTACGCGGTCGCCGGCCAGGTCCGGGGCGATCACCGGGCGATCCCGCCCTGGGCCGACCTGCCCGAGTCGCTGCGCCGGTCGAACCGGTTGCAGGCCGCCGACATCGGCCCGAAGCTGCACCAGGCGAACTGCGCGATCGTGCCGAGCGACGGGTCGGGGGAGATCTTCCGGTTCCGGGACGACGAGATCGAGGCGCTGGCCAGGCGGGAGTCCCGGCGCTGGATCGAGGCGACCGAGGCCGAGGCGCGCCGGCGCGGCGTGCCGGTGGACGAGCAGAGCGCCCGTTATCTGCGCGACTGGGAGGACCTGCCGGCCGACGGCCAGGAGAAGTGTCGGGCGGCAATCCGTGACATTCCGGACATTCTAGGCGAGGCTGGCTTCCAAGTCGTCCGTTTGTCGGACACTGGAGCGAACCGGGCATTGTTCCCGGCATGAACGGGCCGCAACACGACGAGCACGCCATCGGCGGGCAAGGGGTAACGATGATTCGCATCGGGGTGACGGGCCACATCGGGCTCGAACCGTCCTCCCGCCGTCTGATCCGTAACGCGATCGCGGCCGAACTTCGCAAGCACCGGCCGGTCCACGGCGTCACCTGCCTGGCCGACGGCGCCGACCGGATCTTCGTGGAAGCGCTCCGGTCCTGCCGGGGAACGTTCGAGGCGGTGTTGCCGGTGCCGGAGATAGGCGCCGCCCCGGAAGAGGAGCGTGAGATGCGCGAACTGCTGCGCCGCGCGACCGATGTCACCCGGATCACCGTGCCGGGGCCGCCGGCGTTGTCGTACGAGGCGGCCAGCCGCGAGGTGGTGAAACGCAGCGACCTGCTCATCGCCGTGTGGGACGGCGACAAGGTGGGTGCCCGCGGCGGCACCGCCGAGACCGTCGCCTACGCCCTGGAGCGCGGCATGGAGGTCAGCCGCATCTGGCCGGACGGCGCCCGCCGCCTCTCGTTGTCCGCCGTCGCGGTCGCGGTCGGGTGACCCGGCGTCGGGTGACCAGGCTCAGCGCCGCGGCTCGCCGGCCTGTTTGAGCAGGTCGAGCGTCCCGACGGTGATCTGGTCCCGGACCCGGGCCACCGCGGCGTCCCACTGCCGGGTGAAGCCGGGCTGCTCGTCCAGCGCCTCCCAGATCGGCAGCAGCTGGTCCGGGACGTGCGCGGCCGGCATCCAGAGGTGCAGCAGGTGCTCCAGGAGCGGCTGGAGCCGGGTCACCCGCTCGCCCCGGCTGTGGTCGTGGGCCAGCGTCGCGTCCAGGACCGACAGCACCGTGGTCAGCAGCCAGTCGTGCAGCGCCAGGTCCTCGCAGAGCGCCACCACGCCGCTGAGCGGCATCTCGGGCAGGGTCAGGTCGAGCGTCCGGAGGTCCTCGGAGGCCAGGGTGAACGCGCCGGTGGCCTCGGTGACGGACTTGTCCATCCGGGCGGTCCACCGGAGCCGGACCCGCGGCGCCCGCAGCGGCGGCGCGTGGTCGATGTCCCGGGAGCGCTGCACGGTGTCCAGCATCCGGGCCGCGATCGCGCTCAGCTCCAGGGTGTTGGCCCGGCGCCCGCCGGCGAGCACGCCGCGCGCGACGTCCGCCGGATCCAGCTTCCCGATCGCCTCCAGGCAGCCGGGGCTCGCCAGGTAGTGCGACCAGGGCTGCCGGACGGTGTTGCGGACCGCCGTGATCCGGGCCCGGGCCGAGCCCTGGGCCACGTGCCCGGCGACGACGTTGACGTGCGAGGCGACGGTGCCGATGCCCCGGGTCTGCCGCCCCGACACGGTCGGCAGCAGACAGTCCACCCCCTCCAGCAGGTCCGGTGAGGACGTCTGGGCGAGCGGCCGCTCCATCGACCGGATCCGATCGTCGACCGCGGTGGCGATCAGCTGCTCGGTACTTCGCCGGGAGAGGGCGGCGGAGTTCTGCAGGAGGCCGGTCTGGACCTCGCCGAAAGCCAACATGGGTCCTCCGCGGACGTTTCCTGTTTTCCATCGTGACGCCGGTTCGCGTGGCCGGGCAATCCGCGCCGCAGCGACTCCGCGCGGGAAGGATAAAGGGCCGCCCGCCCGGGCTCACCGCCGATAGGGCCGGGTGCCGAAAATTCCGCTCGTGCGGTGCCGCCGTGTAAGCCGTTAGTGTCGGGGTGTGACCGTTACCAACTTCGATGCGGTGGTGGTGGGTGCGGGCGTGTGCGGCCTCACCGCGGCCCTGTGCCTGGCCCGCCGGGGACTCTCGGTCGAGGTCGTGGCCCGGCAGCTGCCACCGGAGACCAACTCGTGTGCCGCCGGGGCGATGTGGGGACCCTTCATGGTCAGCCACCCGGATGCCCGGCGCTGGGCCGACGAGAGCCTGGCGGCCTTCCGCGAGCTCGCGGCGGACCGCTCCACCGGGGTCGCCATGGTGCGTGGCGTCGAGGCGTCCGCCGGCCTGGCGCGCCCGCACCCGTGGCTCTACTCGACCGGTGACGTCGAGCTGTGCGAGGAGGTCGTCTGGCCGGGGTACCGCAGCGCCTGGCGCTACACGACGGCGGCGGTGGACATGCCGGTCTACTCGGAGTACCTGCTGGCCGCGCTGAGCGCCGAGGGCGTTCCGGTGCGGGCCCGCGAGATCGGCTCGCTGGGCGAGCTGGCGGGCGTCGCGCCGGTGATCGTCAACTGCAGCGGCGCCGGCGCCCGGTCACTGGTCGACGACCCGAACCTGGTGCCGGTCCGGGGCGTGGTCGTGGTCGTCGCGAACCCGGGGATCGACAGCTTCTTCACCGAGGACGGCGCCGGCCCCGAATTGACGTACTACATCCCGCACGGCGACACGGTGGTGCTCGGCAGCACCCTGGAGGCGCCCGGCGCGCCGGTCCTGCCGGAGTCGCTGGTGGTCAAGCGGATCCGGGAGCGGTGCGGGGAGATCGAGCCGCTGCTGCGGGACGCCCCGGTGCTCAGCGTCCGGGCCGGTTACCGCCCGGTGCGACCGCAGATCCGGCTGGAGGCGACCACCCTGGACGGGCAGGCCGTCATCCACAACTACGGTCACGGCGGTGGCGGCGTCAGCGTCTCCTGGGGCTGCGGGCAGGACGTCGCATCCATGGTGGAGGCTTGCCTGTCCCGGCTATATTGACCGCTACGCAGCGCTTTCGGGGAGCGCCGCCGAGTAACCGCCGAGCCTGACAGCTGTCACTCCCCGCTCCGACGACGGCAAGCCGCTCCGGCGAGGGGAGAAGCGCTTGACCGAGGCTTACATCTCCGCCACGTTCGAGGACCTGCGGGAGTGTCGCGAGGCCGTCCGGGGTGCGCTCGAACTCTTCGGCCTGCCCTTCCGGACCATGGAGAGGTACGTCGCCGGCGCGACCGCCCCGCTGGCCCGCTGCATCGCCGACGTCGAGGCGTGCGACATCTACATCGGCGTCTTCGCCTGGCGGTACGGCTACACCCCGCCCAAGCAGTCCAAGTCCATCACCCACCTGGAATACCAGCAGGCGGTCGCGAAGGGCAAGGACTGCCTGATCTTCCTGCACGATCCGGAAGCGCCCTGGCCGGTCAAGTTCGTCGACCGCGGGGAGAAGTCGAAGCAGGTGGACGCGCTGCGCAAGGTGCTCCAGACCGAGCATCTGTGCAGCTTCTTCAGCTCGCCCGAGCACCTCGCGCTGCTGGTCTACGGCGCCGTGCACAAGCTGCTGGAGCGCCGCGCCCACGACGAGGGCCAGCTCTCCGCCGGCCCGGCCACCCCCGGCCTGAGCGCCGTCGCGATCGAGCACTACTTCGAGCGCCTCCGCCAGCAGTACGGCGGCCTCGACCTGCTGAACCTGTCCCAGCAGCAGCTGGGCACCCAGCTCATCGACGTCTTCGTGGAGCCGCACGCCCGCGCCGACCAGCCCCCGGAGCTCGGCCGGAGCCCGCGCGGCGACGACGCCGAGCGCCTGGACCACGCGGCCCTGCCGATGTCCTGGCCCGGGCAGCCGGTCTTCGACGTGCTCTGCGAGCGCCGCCGGCAGCGGTTCGTGCTGGTCGGTGACGCCGGCTCGGGCAAGTCGGCGGTGGTCCGCTACCTGATCCTGGCCCTCGCCCGGGCGCACGCCGACGAGCACCTGGCGGCCCTCGCCGATCACCTGCCGATCCTGATCGAGCTGCGGTCGTACGCGGGGGCGGTCGCCGCCGGGCAGGTCCGCAATTTCCGGGAGTACCTGAACTACCGCGCCGCCAGCGACGGCTACCAGGAGGAGCCGGACGGGCTGAGCCTGCTCCTGGCCCGCGGCGACCCGGCGGTGGTGGTCTTCGACGGGCTGGACGAGATCCTCGACCGGCGGGTCCGGGAGGAGACCGCGGGCCAGATCGCCGCGTTCGCGGAGACCTGCGGCAACGCCCGCGTCGTGGTGACCACCCGCCCCGCGGAGTACAACCGGCGCGCCCTGTCCGCGGCCGGGTTCGCCCACCACACGCTGCAGCGGTTCGCGCCGGAGCAGACCGCCGAGTTCCTGAACCGGTGGTACCAGGCGGTCTCCGAGAGCGACGCGACGGTCCGCCGCGACCTCGTCCTCGGCGTCATCCTCCGCTCGCCGGAGCTCACCGAGCTGGCCGGCAACCCGATGCTGCTGAGCATCCTCGCCGCCATCGGCCGGCACCGGATGCTGCCGAAACAGCGCTGGCGGCTCTACGAGCAGGTGGCCGTCACGCTCGTCGACAGCTGGGACGACAGCCGGATGGTGGACTCGCCCGCGGTCGCGCACTTCCTCGACGCGGAGGAGAAGCACGAGCTGCTGCGCGGCCTCGCCTTCGACATGATGTCCGGCCGGCTCGGGACGCACGGCGACCACGTCGGCGGTGAGCAGCTCAAACAGATCTTCACCCGGCACCTCGAACAGCACGGCTCGGGCTGGGCCGAGGCGAAGGCGTCCGCCCTCCAGGCCATCGAGCAGCTGCAGAAACGCAGCTTCGTGCTCGGCCGCGCGGGCCGTTCCGACTACCGCTTCGTGCACCGGACGTTCCTGGAGTTCTACTGCGCCTGGTCGATCGTCGAGCGGTTCGAGCGGCGGGACTCGTCGTTCGACGAGATCAAGGCGCTGTTCCGGGAGCGCTGGGCCGACCCGGGCTGGCGCGAGACCCTGCGCCTGGTCGCCGGCAAGCTGCGGCTGCCGCTCGCCGTCGAGCTGGTCGAGCTGCTGGTCACCGAGGTCAACGCGAACTGGCACCTGGATCCGCCGCCGGAGCCGCCGTGGAACGTCGCGCTCGCCGTGCAGTGCCTGGCCGGCGTCCACCCGATCGCCGACGCCGGGCGCGCCACCGGCCTGGTGCTGCGCGAGGTCGGGCGGCTGCTCGAACACTGCGCCGCGGCGCCCGCCGAGGCCGGCCCGGAGTACACCGACCTGCTCGTCGACGAGCTGGTGCCGGCGATCGAGGCGATCGGGCCGAACTGGCCGGACCGGCAGACCTACCTGGAGTGGTACCGCCGCGAGTGGGCGCGGATCGTGGCCAACCCGGCGGCCGTCGCCGCGGCCCGGATCGCGGCGATCCTGGCCCGGCCCACCGACCGGCTGGAGGCCGTCCTCGAGGCCCAGCTGGGCGGGGCCGACCTGCGGATCGTCTGCGCCGCGGCGGCCGGCCTCGGCGAGATGGCGCAGCAGGCGGTGCGGCGGGAGGCCACCGAGCGGGGCCGCGCCCGGCTGCAGCCGCTGCTGCGGGTGGCCCACGACGGCCCGGCCGTCGTCCGGCTCGCCTCGGTGCAGGCCCTGGCGCCGCTGGCCGCGGTCTACCCGGAGGCCCGGGACGCGGTGCTGGCGGCCGCCACCGGGGACGCCAACTCCACGGTGCGGCTCTCGGCCGTCCGGATCCTGGGCGACCGGCTGCGCTCCGAGCCGGGCGTCGAGTCGGTGCTGCTCGAGTCCCGCCGCAGCGACGACCACCCCGCGGTCCGGGCCGGCGCGGTCCGGGTGCTGGCCCGCAACCGGCAGCTCTCGGCGGCGGTGGAGGAGGCGCTGATGGACGCGTGCCGGAACGATCCGGCCTCCGAGGTGCTGGAGGCGGCGGCCGGCGTGCTGCTGCCCCGGGCGGAGAGCGACGCCGAGGTCCGCGACGTCCTGCTGAGCCGGATGCGCGTCGACCGCGAGCCGAGCGTCCGCCGCAGCGCGGTCCGCCTGCTCGGCCGCAGCGGGCTGGAGGAGGCCCTGCTGGAACGGATCCGCACGGAGACCGACGGCGTGGTGGTCCGGGAGGCCGCCGTGGCCCTCGCCGTCCGTGGCCCCCGGCCCCGGGAGCGGGCCTGGGACGCCCTCACCAGCCGGCTGCTCAACGAGCCCGACGAGGTGATGCGCCAGGGCGTGGTGCGGACGCTCAGCCGGGTCTTCCCGACCCATCCGCGCCTGGAGGCCGCGCTCGTCGCGGCCACCGTCGAGACCGAGCCGACCGCGGTACGTCTTGCCGCGCTGAGCGGACTGGCCGAGCTTCCGGTCACCTCGCCCCGGCGGGAGCTGCTGATCCGGCTGGCCGGCGCGGACGCGACCCCGTCGGTCCGGCAGGCCGCCGTCGGCGCGCTCTCCGCGGACCGGTCCGAGCCCGCGGCCCGGGCCCTGCTCGCGACCGCCGTCGACGACGCGGACACCGAGATCCGGACGGCCGCCCTGCGCGGGCTCTGCGGCCGGACCCTGGACGCCGCACACGGCGGCGCGCTGGTCGCGCTCACCGGGGAGGGGCATCACCCGGAGGTCCGGCTGGCGGCGCTCCAGGTGCTGATCGGAGACTGCCCCACCGGGGTCGACCTGGCCACCGTCCTGCTGGACCGGATCGCCCACGACAACGTGGCGACGGTGTTCGCCGCCGCCGCGAGCGCCGCGGCGGCGGTCGCCGACCCGGACACCGCGGTGCCGCTCTGGACCATGATCGCCGAGCGGGCCGGCACGGCCCGGAGCCCGGAGATCCGGACCGCGGCGGTGGAGCTGATCGGTACGGGCGCGGACCTGAAGATCGCCGGTGAGGTGTTCCGGGACCGGATCCGGCTCGACAACGACCCGGGCGTGATCACCGCGGCCGCCACGGCGTCCGCCGCCCTGCCGGACGACGGCACGCGTGACGACCTGCTGGTCCGGCTCGCTGACCCGGACCCGGCGATCCAGCAGGTGGTGATCCGGGCCCTGGCCGGGTGGCTGACCGAGGACGACGTGCGCGGTGAGGTGCTGCAGCGGGCGCGCACGGCCGAGGCGCACGAGGTCCGCCGCGCGGCGGTGGAGATCCTCGAGCCGGTGACGCACCTGGACGACGTCCGGGAGACGCTGATCGACTGCACCGAGGACGAGAGCTTCGCGGTGAGCAGCGCGGCGGACGCGCTGCTCCGCCTCAACGGTCGGTGGCCGGAGCCCAATCGTTGATGAACGCGTAGTCGACCCGGTCGAGGATGTCCGGCGGGAGGGCGATGCTCTCCTTGAGGGCCCGCTCGTTCAGGTCCTCCATGATCAGCGGATCGACCCCGACCTGGTGCAGCACGGTCCGGGCGGCCATCTCGACCTCCATGAACCGGGTCGGCAGGATGGAGAAGCTCCGGTACGCGCAGAACGCGTTCTTGGTGTCGGTCAGCTTGATCACCGGCGGCAGCTCGGACCAGTCGCTGGGGTAGTCGCCCGACACCCGCTCCGGCTTGGTGAGCTGCTGCTCGGTCGGCCGGAGCAGGCCGAGCCGCAGCAGCTGCCAGACCGAGGCGAGGAAGGAGCAGGACCACAGGTTGTCCCGGATCTGCACGTCCATGAAGATGGAGTGCCGGTTCGCCGCGGTCTGCTCGGGGCTGCGCCACCCCTCGTCGGTCATGGCCGGGGCGGCCGCCGGGTCGTAGGAGCGCCGCCCGTTCGCCAGCCAGCCGCTCTCCTTGACCGTCGGCCGGCTCCCGTTCGCACCGGGCAGCGCCTCCGGCACGATGCTGTCGAAGACCTGCTGGGCCAGGTGGGTCGCGCCGAACTCGGCGCAGCTCGACTCCCGGGCGATGTAGTCGATCTGCAGCCCGCTCTTGGACGCCGCGCCGACCACCTTGTTGATGATCACGCCGGGCTCGTCCAGCCGGCTGAAGTAGTCGTCGATCAGGAAGCAGGTGCTGATCCGTGGGTTGGTGGTGCCCCACCGGCCCATCGACTCGATCGCCTTGACCCAGAGCGATACGCTGCTGAAATACTCGGCGAGGCGGCTTTCGCTGTCCGCGACCTGGAGGTCCTCCATGTAGAGGTGCCCCAGCTCGAGCGAGACGTGCGAAAGCCCGACGGATGGTGCCGAACGCTCGGCCGCCGACTCTCGGTAGACCGTCGCGCGCTTCCGGTCCGTGGTCTGGCGGTGCAGGGCTACCGTCATAGGGTCTCCCAAGCTGAGTCGTCGACGAGACGTCTCGCCAGCGAGTCGAAGGCGTTCCGGGTCGCTTGGTTCGCGACTCCGGCCACCACGTCCTTGTCAGTGATCAACTGTTCCTGCCATTGCAGCATGGGATCCAGAGGAACGGTCCCTAATACCAGATTTTTGCCGACTTGGTGGTCTCCGGCCAGTCGAGTGAGGCGCCGATTGCACTCATCGAGCCAAACGCCCTGTTTCGCGGTGAGTCCGCTCTGCGCCGAGGGCGTCGGATCGATCACCGCGGTACGGACATACCGGAGATTATTGGCGAATTCCCCTAGGTCGTGCCCCTCCTTCACCGCGGTGGCGAGAAGACCGCGTGGCCCGTTGACGAGTCCGCCGGCCGCGACCACGTGCTGCCGGGTCCACCGGTGGAACACCAACCAGCGACTGGTGATGTTGCGCATCTCCGGCATCGCGGTCACCTTCAGCACCATCTCGACGGCCAGGTTCCGGCCGGCGCTGAGGTCGACCATGCAGAGGTCGAACTCCTCGTTGAGCCGGATGAACAGGTTCAGGCACTGGTCCACCAGGTCGCCGCGCTTCGGGAAGTCACCGCTGCCCACGTCACCCGGAAGGAGGACCAGCCGGCCGGTGTTGGTCTGCCCGTCCCGGATCGCCCGCCGGTCCGTCGACGTCCAGATGTCGATGCGCTCCGGCTCCTCCACCTCCTTGAGCAGGAAGCGGTACATCCCGGAGCCGCTCTGCGTGCCGTTCTCCGCCTTCTCGATGCCGAAGATGGCGCCGGCGGTCGGGGAGCCGAAGTCGAAGTCGAGGTAGCAGACGTCGTTGCCCTGCAGGGCGCTGCGGTACAGCAGGTTGCTGCTCGTCACCGACCGGCCGGTGCCGCCTTTGTCGGACGCGGCGAAAACGAACATCAGACCGCCGTACTCTCGTTCTGGCGAACGGCGTCGAGGCCGTCGAGCTCCATCAGGATCCAGTTCACCAGGGCGGTCGCGGCTCCCGGCCGGGAGCGGGCGATGGCCCGGGCTCGTTCGAGCTTGTCCTGGATCTCGGTCAAGACGTCCATCACCTCGAGGCTGGCTTCGGCGGATCCCCGCATGCGTTCCATGTCGTACAGGTGCTCGGCCTCGTGCAGCAGGTCGTAGGCGCGAACCACGAGCCGATCGTTGACCAGCGGCTCCTGGCTCAGCAGGTTCGCCGTGCTGATCAGGCCGACCACCACTCGTTCGGTGTAGTACCACGAGGGCTCTTCGTGATCACTGAGCTCCTCGAACACGTTGGACGGCTGGTCCCACAGTCTCCTGTGGAGCTTCCCCTCGAGCCGGCGGCGAGCGAGATGATCCCACACCCGGTCCGCCAGGCGCAGCAGGATCGCGCGTTCCTCGACATCGCTCAGCAGACCGGCGATCACGACACAGCGCTGGAGCAGCAGGGTGGCGAACTCACCGACGAACCAGCTCGCCCGCGTGTCGTCGGGCGAGTCGACGGCGCTGCCCTCCAGGTTGACCTCCAGACCCGGATGGTGCAGCCGGATGCCGGTGTCCTCGGCTCGGTGCTTGCGGGTCACCCGGCTCTCGTTCGCGAGGTCGGTGAGCACGGCGCCGATCCGGGCGAGGCGGGTGTCCGAGCCGCGCTTACGGACCAGGTCCTTCACCACGATCGAGGTCACCAGCAGGGTGTAGTACTCACTGCGGAGGCCGTCGGTGGTCTGCCACGGCGGGTCCTCGAGCGGCCAGCTCGGCCCGCCGCCGAACGTCGCCACCGTGGCCCAGTAGGTCAGGGTCAGATCCCAGCGCAGCTGAAGCGCACGGGAGAGGCGCTGCTGCTCCTCGTTGAGCAGACCCAGGACCCGGGTCCGTTCGGAGAAGAGGTCCTCGATCGCGTCGATGGCGACCACGGTGAAGTACAGGTACGGCTTGTTCTCCGCGATGCCTTCCGGCTGGGGACCGATCTCCTCCCGGTCCTCGGCCTCCACGATGACGGCCTTGCCGGTCGTCGACGCGGCGCTCGAGTCCTTGTACTCCAGCTCGACGGTCGGGGCGTTCTTGACGATGCCCCAGGACCAGCCACACTCGAAGAGCGCGTTGGCGCTCTCCAGGTTCTCCGTCTGGCCGGACCCGATCAGCACCTCACCGAACGACGCGATCGTCTCCTGCAACGCCGTCCGGAACTGGTTGACCACCGTCTTGGACGGCACCCCGGACCGGTTGATGGTCTGCAGCAGGATCTTCCCCGGAGCGTCGTCCGACTCGAAGACGTGGGTGGAGAAGCTGCGCAGCAGGCCGACCATGGCGGCGGTCAGCCGCGCGCTGGCGAGTCGCTCCAGGTTCCGCAGCTCGCGGCGCAGGTTCGTCTTGGTCACCGACTGCCGGAAGATCCGGACGAAACCGATGGACGCCAGCGACAGGGTCACCGAGATGGCGAACGAGTCCACGATGTCGCGGCCCAGCTGTTCATCGGCCAGCTTGTCGTCGCCGGGGGCCCGGAAGTAACTGCCACCCGAGAAGACCGGCCGATTGCCGTTCTCCGCGTCCAGGTAGCGGTTGAAGTAGTCGGTCGCGATCCGGATCAGGTGCATCGGGATCGTCTTCTCGTCACCGAGCGGCCGGAGCGCGTCGAGCATCGCGTCGTCCGTGGCGTTCGGACGGTCCAGCGCGAACGGTGTCACCTGGGTGGCGGGTAGCAGGATGCACAGCAGCTGCTCCGCGTCGCTGATGGAGTTGGAGCCGTCGCGCCCGCCCCAGTGCCACTCACCGTCGCGCCATGAACTCTCGACGGTGGCGCGCCAGGTCTCCAGCAGATGCTGCCGTGGTTCGATCCTCACCGGTGCACACCACCATCTCTGCAGACGGGCCCCTAGGGCGCTTGATGCTCACGCATCCCCGGTCGCACCGAGAAGCCTCGGGGCGCCCGGCATGCGGTGGAACGAGGTCAGCAGGCCATCTGTGATGATCAATGGCTGTGCCGACCGGCTGCCTTCTCCCATGATGTCGCACCCGTCAAGGTATCAACCACGCGGGCGCTCCAAAGTAGCGCCACTAGCGGGAGAAAGTCGATTTGACCCTCCAAAGGAGAGTGAAAAAAGTGGGGCGACGGACCAATGGTCCGTCGCCCCACTCGGAAAGTACCGGTGTCAGCTGGCCTGTTCGGCCAGAGCGAGGAACTGCTTCTTCGAGGCGAGCGCCTGCTCGGCCTCCTTGATCCGGCGGCTGTCGCCGGCCGCCTGGGCGCGGGCCAGCCGCTGCTCGGCCTCGGCGACCTGGTCGCGCATCTGGCGCAGCAGCGGGTTGTCCTGCGGGGCGGTCTTGCGCCACGCCGAGTCCATCGCGAGCCGGATCCGGTCCTCGGCGGCCCGCCACCGGCGGTCCAGCCCGGCGGTGGCCTCGCGCGGCACCCGGCCGGCGTCGTGCCAGGCGGCCTGCGCGTCCCGGAGCTTGTTCTGCGCGCCGCGGGCATCCGCGTCGACGTCGATCGCCTCGAGCTCGGCCAGGATCGCCTGCTTGCGCTCCAGGTTGCCCTGGTACTCCGCGTCGCGGGCGGAGAAGACCTCGCTGCGCCGGGTGAAGAACGCGTCCTGAGCGGCCCGGAAACGCTCCCAGAGGCGCTGCTCGGCCTCCTTGGCGGCGCGCGGCGCCGCCTTCCACTCGGTCATCAGCTCCTTGAGCCGGTTCGCCGTGCTGGACCACTCGTCCGAGCCGGAGAGCGCCTCGGCCTCGGTGACCAGGTCCTCCTTGGCGGTCTGGGCCTGCTTGCGCTGCCCGTCCAGGGTGGCGAAGTGCGCGCCCCGGCGCCGGGTGAAGCCGTCCCGGGCGGCGGCGAACCGCTTCCACAGCTCACCGTCGGTCTTCTTGTCGACGCCGCGGATCGTCTTCCACTCGTCGAGGATCTCCTTGAGCCGGTCGCCGGCCGTCTTCCACCCGGTGGCCTCGGCGGCGATCTTCTCCGCCTCCTCGACCAGGGCGGTCTTGCGGGCCAGCGCCTCGGTCCGGGCGACCTCGCGGGCCGCCTTCGCCTCGCCGGCCTTCTCGTCGGCGAGGGCGGCGAGCCGCTCCAGACGGTTGGTGAGACCGTCGATGTCGCCGACCACGTGCGCCTCGTCCAGCGTGGTGCGCAGGCGCTTGACGCTGCTCAGGGAGTGGGCGGCGTCCGCCACGCCGGACTTCAGACGAGCCTCGACCAGCTCGACCTCGGTCAGCAGGTCCTCGAAGCGCCGCGCGAAGTGGGCGAGGCCCTCCTCCGGCGTCCCGGCCTGCCACGAGCCGACCACCCGGTCGCCCTCGGCGGTCTTCACGTACACGGTGCCGTCGGCATCCACGCGCCCGAAGGCAGTCCAGTCGGTGTTCATGAGCTCATCCTCGTTCTCCCGGCGCCGCCGGACCACCCCGGCCCGCGGCCACCGCCATAGCGCAGTGGAATGCCAACCCTCTCAGGGGCATTCTTTCTCGCGCATTGTCACAGGTCCAACCCGGTCAGGGGAAAGCTCCCACCGACGACCGTGACACAACCTTGTCCTACGGTTGCTTTGTGCCGTCAAGTCCAAGTCCCCGCGTGGTCACCGTCGTCGGGCCGACAGCGGCCGGCAAGTCCGCCCTGAGCCTCGCTCTCGCCCGGGAACTGGGCGGTGAGGTGGTCAACGCCGACTCGATGCAGCTCTACCGCGGGATGGACATCGGGACCGCCAAACTGAGCGTGGCCGAGCGCGCCGGCGTGCCGCACCACCTGCTGGACATCTGGGACGTCACGGTCCCCGCGGCGGTCGCGGAATATCAGGCGCTGGCCCGGGCCGCGATCGACGACATCGCCGCCCGCGGCCTGGTTCCGCTGCTGGTCGGCGGCTCGGGGCTGTACATCCGGGCGGTTCTGGAGGAGTTCGAGTTCCCCGGCACCGACCCGGCGGTCCGGGCGCGTCTCGAGGCGGAACTGGCCGAGACCGGGCCGGCGCCGCTCTTCGCCCGGCTCGGCGAGCGCGACCCGGTCGCCGCCACCAAGATCCTGCCGTCGAACGGCCGCCGGATCGTCCGCGCCCTCGAGGTGATCGAGCTGACCGGGCAGCCGTTCACCGCGGCGCTGCCCGACCCGACCCCCTATTACGAGTCGGTGCAGATCGGGATCGACCGGGACGCCGCCGCGCTGGACGAGCGGATCGCGCTCCGGGTCGACCTGATGTGGGCGGCCGGGCTCCTGGACGAGGTCCGCGCCCTCGACGCGGCCGGCATCCGGGACGGGCGGACCGCCTCCCGGGCGCTCGGCTACCAGCAGGCGCTCGCCGAGCTGGACGGCGCGCTGACCGGCGAGGAGGCCCGGGCGGACACGGTACGGGGCACCCGCCGGTTCGTCCGGCGGCAGCGCTCCTGGTTCCGCCGCGACCCGAACATCACCTGGCTGGACGGCGCGGCGCCGACGCTCCTGGCCGACGCGCTGGCGGTTGCGGGATGATGGACCGCGTGTTCTTCACCAAGGGTCACGGCACCGCGAACGACTTCGTCATCCTCCCCGACCCCGACGGCGAGCTGGAGCTGACGCCGGCGCTGGTCGCCGCGCTCTGCGACCGGCGGCGCGGGATCGGCGGCGACGGCGTGCTGCGGGTGGTGCGCGCCGCGAAACACCCTGCGGCGGTCGAGCACGCCGCCGACGCCGAATGGTTCATGGACTACTGGAACAGCGACGGCTCGATCGCCGAGATGTGCGGCAACGGGGTCCGGGTCTTCGCCCGGTACCTGGTGGAGAACGGCCTGGCCACCGCCGGCCCTGCGGGCCTTCCGGTGGCCACCCGGGCCGGCGTCATGCTCGCCGTGGTCGAGGCCGACATCATCGCCGTACGGATGAGCACCCCCCGGGTGTACGCGGCGAGCACCGCCACGATCGGGGCGCTGACCGTCCCCGGGATCGCCGTCGACTGCGGCAACCCGCACCTGGTCTGCGGGCTGCACGACGGCGTCACGCTGGGCAGCCTCGACCTCACCACCGCGCCCGCGGTCGACAAGACCCTGTTCCGCGCCGGGGTGAACGTCGAGTTCGTCGAGCCGGCCGAGCCGCTGGACGGGCTGGACCTGCACGTCAGCATGCGGGTCCACGAGCGCGGCTCCGGCGAGACGATGTCCTGCGGCACCGGCGCGCTGGCGGTCGGCGCGGTCGCGCTGCGCGACGCCGGCCTGACCACCGGCTCGGTCGCGGTCGACGTGCTCGGCGGCCGGGTCGTGATCACCCGTGACGAGCCGGGCGCCTGGTGGCTGGCCGGCCCGGCGGTGCTGGTCGCCACCGGCGAGATCGACCTGGCGGGACTGGGCCACTGATGCTGCACCGCGTCGCCCACCGGGGTTACAGCACCGTCGCCCCGGAGAACACGCTGCCCGCACTGGTCGGCGCCGCCCGGGCCGGTGCCACGTTCGTCGAGTTCGACGTGCGGGCCACCGCGGACGGCGTGCCCGTGGTGATCCACGACCGGACCGTGGACCGCACCACCACCGGCACCGGCCGGGTCTGGGACCTGCGGGCCGACGAGATCGCCCGGCTGGACGCCGGCTCCTGGTTCGGCCCCGGGCACGCCGGGCTGCGGGTGCCGACGCTGGCCGAGGCGCTCGCCGCCCTCGAGCCGACCGGCGCCGAGCTGCTCCTGGAGATCAAGCCGCCGGCCACCCTCGACGAGGTGAAGGCGGTGATGGCCGCGCTCGCCGAGTACGACCTGCTGGACCGGACGGTGGTGCAGAGCTTCGACGCGGACGTGGTGCGCAAGGCCCGCCAGGTGGCGCCGGAAGTGCGACGGGGACTGCTGGTGTTCCGCTTCGACGCGGAGACGGTGGAGCTCTCCCGCGAACTCGGCATCACGTTCTGCAACCCGTCGGTCGAGGACGTGCTCGGCGGCGCGCCGACGATCGCCGCGCTGGCCGAGGTCGGCGTCGGCGTCCTGCCCTGGACCGCCAACGACATGACCCAGTGGCGCCCCCTGGCCGACGCGGGCGTAGCCGGCCTGATCACCGACTACGTCGGCGAACTAACCGGCTGGGCCGCCGCCTGACCCCCGTGGCTCCCGCCGCCACCCCAACCTCACCACACGCCCCGAACGCCCTGCTCCGCCCCGAACGCCCTGCTCCGCCCCGAACGCCCTGCTCCGCCCCGAACGCCCTGCCCCGCGCCGCATGCCGCGCCCCGCACTTACGCCACATACCCCGTGCCGCACGCTGTCCACTGCACGCCCTGAGCGCCGCGCCGCACGCCGTCCACCGCACGCCCCGCGCCGAATGCCCGCGCGTGCCGCGCCGCCGATCGCGTGCCGTGCGCCCCGGCCTCACGCCGCTCATGGCATGCGCCGCTTGCCGCTGACCGCTTGCCGCGCCGCTGCTCGCCTGGCGGTTGCCCGCCCTGACCGGCCGTTGCCGCCCGACGGTCGCCTGCCGCTCGGCGGGGCTTTCGTTCGCGCGGCGTTCGGCGGGGCTGAGTGGCGGGTGAGGGCCGGCTGGCCGGAGGGCAGGGCCGACTCGTCGCAGAGCAGGGCCCACCCTCCCCCTCAGTTCAAGCGGTCGTCGCAACGCCTGTTTGATCATGGGGTTGTGGATGTCAGGTGTGGACGGGCCGGTGGTGGGTCGTCGGGAGAAGTTCTTGGCGTTGTTGGCCGATGGTGTGGGTGTCAGTGCGGCGTGTCGGATGCTGGGGCTGAACCGCAAGACTGCCTATGCGTGGCGGCATCCGGGTTGGCGGCAGGCGAAGAAGGTTCGGGTTCGGGAGCGTCAGCGGTTGTGGCGTGAGCAGGACCGCGTTGCCGCGGCGGCGCGGGCGGCGGCGGTGTCGGGCCGGTATCTGTCGCAGCACGAGCGGGTCCGGATTGCTGACCTGGTCCGGGCCGGGGTCAGTCAGGCCGCGATCGCGGCCGGGCTGGGTCGCTCGCCGTCGACGATCAGCCGTAACCGGGACCCTGGTAGCGGCGACTACCACCCGTACGCCGCTCAGCAACACGCCGAACGGCGCCGGCCCCGGCCGAAGACGGCGAAACTGGCCGCTGACCCGGGCCTGAACGCCATCGTGCAGGCGATGCTGGACCGTAAACACAGCCCGCAGCAGATCAGCCGCCGGCTACGCCGTGACCATCCCCACCGGAGTGCGTGGCACGTGTCGCACGAAACGATCTACCAGGCCCTCTACGTCCAAGGCCGCGGCGAGTTACGCCGCGAGTTGACCGCCGCCCTGCGCACCGGCCGGACCGTGCGCAAACCCCGCCGCGACCCCGGGCAGCGGCAGTCCCGATTCACCCACCCGATGATCATGATCAGCGACCGGCCCGCCGAGGCCGACGACCGGGCCCTGCCCGGACACTGGGAAGGCGATCTGATCATCGGCGAACGCGGCCGGTCCGCGATCGGCACCCTGGTCGAACGAGCCACCCGCTACGTCCTGCTCGTCCACCTGGGCGCCGACCGATCCGCCGAACACGTCCGCGACGCCCTGCTCACCACCATCGCGACCCTGCCACAGCATCTGAAACAGTCACTGACCTGGGACCAGGGCGCCGAAATGGCGTTACACCACGAATTCACCCTGGCCAGCAACATGCCGGTCTACTTCTGCGACCCGCACAGCCCCTGGCAACGCGGCACCAACGAGAACACCAACGGCCTGCTCCGCCAGTACTTCCCCAAAGGCACCGACCTCACCCAACACACCCCGCAACACCTGGCCCACGTCGCCGCCGAACTCAACGCCCGCCCCCCGCATGACCTCGACTGGGACACCCCCGCCGAACGCCTGGCAAAATTCCTGGAAACCGACCGCGTTGCAACGACCCCTTGAAACCGCCCCCAGGGGGCCACCGCCTCTGCCGTAATTGTGGCGCGGGAATCCAAGATCATGCTTGGGGCCTGTGGATGAAGCGCTGGTGTGGACAACTCACGAAGATCGGGTTTTTGGGGTAACCGTGCCCAGCCACGGACGTCGCCCCGGAGGGCTTCGCGGTCTGGACGCGCCAGCGGCCAGCGAAGCCCGTAGGGGTCCCGGCGGGAGCGGCGGTCTGTACCCCAGCGGACGCACGACATGAAGATCTTGAAGTTGATCTTGATGTTCGGGGGCGCGACCCGAAGGCCGCACCCCGCGCCGACCATGCCGCTGCCGCTGCAGGCGCCGCCATCGCTGCGCTCGCTGTAGCAGCCACCGCATTCGCCGCAGCCGACGGCGACGCGCCTGGCGCCGCGCACGCCGCCGCCGCACCCCGCGCGTAGACGGAGCGCGCAGACGGAGCGCGCAGACGGAGCGTGCGGACGGAGCGCGCAGACGGAGCGTGCGGACGGAGCGCGTGGAGGGAATGGCCGAGCGCGTCAGAGGGGCGGCGGCGTCAAAAGGGGCAGATCAGAAAATTCCCTCGGGGGCCTTGTCGAGCTCGGACTCCGGGGTGGCAGCCGGATTGGCCGGCGCCGGCCCGCCGCGGACCACCGCGCGGATCGCCGCCGCCACCGCCGGGGTCACCCGTGGGTCGAACACGCTCGGGACGATCACCGTGGGGTTGAGCTTGTCCTCGCCCACCACGTCGGCGATCGCCCGGGCCGCGGCCAGCGCCATCTCCTCGGTGAACTCCTCGGCGCTGGCGTCCAGCATGCCGCGGAACACGCCGGGGAAGGCCAGCACGTTGTTGATCTGGTTGGGCTGGTCGGAGCGGCCGGTGGCGACGATCGCGGCGTGCTTGCGGGCCTCGCGCGGGTCGACCTCCGGGTCCGGGTTGGCCATCGCGAAGACGATCGACTTCTCGGCCATCTTGGCGATGTCGTCGCCGGTCAGCAGGTTCGGGGCGGAGACGCCGATGAAGACGTCCGCGCCGACGATCGCGCCGGGCAGGTCGCCGGCGTAGTTCGCCTTGTTGGTGTTTTCTGCCAGCCACTGCATCGACTCGTTCAGGTCGGGCATGCCGCGGTGCAGGGCGCCCTTCCGGTCGTACGCGATGATGTCGCCCACGCCCTGGCGCATCAGCAGCTTCATGATCGCCGTGCCGGCCGCGCCGGCGCCGGAGACCACCACGCGGACGTCCTCCATCCGCTTGCCGACCACCCGCAGCGCGTTGGTGAGCGCGGCGAGCACGCAGATCGCGGTGCCGTGCTGGTCGTCGTGGAAGACCGGGATGTCCAGCTCCTCGCGCAGCCGGGCCTCGATCTCGAAGCACCGCGGGGCGGCGATGTCCTCCAGGTTGATGCCGCCGTAGGCCGGGGCGATCGCCTTGACGATCTTGACGATCTCGTCGGTGTCCTGGGTGTCCAGGACCACCGGCCAGGCGTCCACGCCGCCGAACCGCTTGAACAGCGCGGCCTTGCCCTCCATCACCGGCATCGCCGCGGCCGGGCCGATGTTGCCCAGGCCGAGCACGGCCGAGCCGTCGCTGACGACGGCCACGGTGTTGCGCTTGATGGTCAGCCGCCGGGCGTCCGCCGGGTTCTCCGCGATCGCCATGCAGACCCGGGCCACCCCCGGCGTGTACGCCCGGGACAGCTCGTCCCGGTTGCGCAGCGCGACCTTCGAGTTGACCTCGATCTTGCCGCCCAGGTGCAGCAGGAAGGTCCGGTCGGAGACCTTCCGGACGTCGACGCCGTCCTGGTCCTCCAGCTGCTTGACGACCTGGTCGGCGTGACCGGAGTCGGCGGTGTCACAGGTGAGGTCGACGACCACGTGACTCGGGTCGGAGTCCACCACGTCCAGCGCCGTCACGATCGCTCCGGCCTCGCCGACGCAGGTGGTGAGCCGGCCGATGGACGAGGCGTCCGCGGTAACGGCGATGCGGATCGTGATAGAGAATCCTGCGCTCGGCAGGCGGGTGGTCACCACGGTGTTCCCTCCGACGTTGGTGGGGCTTGCAAAAACATTCTTGCTCGTACGGAATGTTCGATTCCCCCGCGGTGGTTACTTGTGAGTCAGCCCCGGTTATGTGGATGCGCTCGCCCGCGTGACGTGCCACGATCGGGCGTAGGAGGTCACTTTTGCGAAACACGTACCAGACACCCGTCCTTGACGAGCCGGATCTGACGACCGGCGATCTCGAGCTCGAGGAGCGGCACTCGCTCAGGCGGGTGGCCGGTCTCTCCACCGAGCTCACCGACATCACCGAGGTCGAGTACCGGCAGCTGCGACTGGAACGCGTCGTGCTGGTCGGCGTCTGGACCGAGGGCAGCGTCGGGGACGCGGAGAACTCGCTGGCCGAGCTCGCCGCCCTCGCCGAGACCGCCGGTTCCCAGGTCCTCGAGGGCCTGATCCAGCGGCGCAAGCAGCCGGACGCGGCCACCTTCATCGGCCGGGGCAAGGTCGACGAGCTACGTGACGTAGTTCTCAGCAGCGGCGCCGACACGGTCATCTGCGACGGCGAGCTCTCCCCGTCCCAGCTGCGCAAGCTGGAGCAGGAGATCAAGGTCAAGGTGGTCGACCGGACCGCCCTGATCCTGGACATCTTCGCCCAGCACGCGAAGAGCAAAGAGGGCAAGGCCCAGGTCGAGCTGGCCCAGCTGCAGTACCTGTTGCCACGACTGCGCGGCTGGGGTGACTCGCTCTCCCGGCAGGGCGGTGGCGCCGGCGGCTCCGGTGGTGGCGGCGTGGGCACGCGTGGCCCCGGTGAGACCAAGCTGGAGACCGACCGTCGCCGGATCAACCAGCGCATCACCAAGCTGCGCCGCGAGATCAAGGCGATGCGGACCGTCCGGGAGACCAAGCGTTCCCGGCGCCAGTCCAGCGGCACGCCCGCGGTGGCCATCGCGGGGTACACGAACGCCGGCAAGTCCAGCCTGCTCAACCGGCTGACCGAGGCCGGTGTCCTGGTGGAGAACGCGCTGTTCGCCACCCTGGACCCGACCACCCGGCGCACGTCCGCGGAGGACGGCCGGGTCTACACGCTCTCCGACACCGTCGGGTTCGTCCGGCACCTGCCGCACCAGATCGTCGAGGCGTTCCGCTCGACGCTGGAGGAGGTGGCCGAGGCCGACCTGCTGGTGCACGTCGTCGACGGCTCGCACCCGGACCCGGAGGGTCAGGTCAGCGCGGTCCGCGAGGTGCTCGGCGAGGTCGACGCGGATCAGGTCCCCGAGCTGCTGGTGATCAACAAGATGGACGCCGCCGACGAGGAGACCGTGCTGCGGCTCAAGCGCGCGTGGCCGGACGCGGTGTTCGTGTCGGCGCGCAGCGGGTCGGGCATCCAGGAGCTCCAGGCGGCCATCGCGGCGCGGCTGCCCCGGCCGGCCGTGGATCTGCGGATCCTGGTGCCGTACGACCGGGGTGATCTGGTCGCCCGGGTGCACCGGACCGGTCAGGTGCTGCAGTCCCGGCACCTGGACGACGGCACCGAGATGCAGGTCCGGGTCGGTGAGCACCTCGCGGCCGACCTGGAATCGTATCGTTGCTGAGAGTAACCTGTGGGTCGGTGCGAAAAAGGACACCTGGTGACCTTTGACCAGGGTTGATCCACGCGTTACACCGATGGGTGACGCCGCATGCGACACTGTGCGGATGCGGCGTCTCGTGTTCTCGATCGTGGTGGGCTTCGGCCTGGTGGCGATCGGTGGCACCGGCGCGTCGGCCGCTGACCCCACGCCTACGGCGACGGTCAGCGCGAAGGCGACGGCCGGTAAGAAGATTTGTCAGATCAAGGATCCCCTGTTGGACGAGATCTCCGGTCTCGTCGCGACAAAGACAGGGTTCATCGCGATCAACGACAGCACGGACGACAAGCGGAGGAAGATCTTCACCCTCGACACCAAGTGCGCGATCAAGAGCAAGATCGAGCTCGGCGGTTCGCGGGACACCGAAGACATGATCCTCTCGCCGGACGGCAAGACCTTGTGGATCGCCGACACCGGCGACAACGAGGTCCTCAAGGGCGGCGAGACCCGCACCAACGTCGGGCTCTGGACCGTGCCGATGACCGGTAAGCGGACCCCGGTCCTGCACCGGCTCAGCTACCCGGACGGGGACAAGCACGACGCCGAGGCGCTCCTGCTCGACGGTGACGGCCTGCCGATCATCGTGACCAAGGAGCTCGGCACCGCGCTCATCTACAAGCCGGCCGCCGCTCTCAAGAACAACAACGAGGTCGGCGTCCCGATGAAGAAGGTCGGCGAGCTGTCGCTGCCGGCCACCGAGACCGCCAGCAACGCGTTCGCCAAGATCTTCAACCGGGTGATCACCGGTGGGTCGGTCAACGCCGGCGGCACCAAGGTGGTGCTGCGGACGTACACCGACGCCTCCGAGTGGGACGTCTCGAACGGTGACGTGCTGGCCGCGTTGAAGACCAAGCCGCGGACCACCGGGCTGCCGGACGAGACGTTCGGCGAGGCGATCTCGTACAGCGCGGACGGCAAGACCTTCTACACCGTCTCCGACATGAACGGCGACCACGACACCGAGAACTGGATCCGGCAGTACGTGCCGGCCACCGAGGTCGCGGCCATCTCCAAGACGCAGGCCGGCGGCGCCGCCGACAAGTCCTGGTACTCGGACCTGAAGCTGGGCGACATCACCAAGATGGTCGGCGCGGTCGGCGTGCTCGGCTTCCTGCTGGTCGCGATCGGCGTGATCGGCATCGTCCGGTTCCGCAAGGCGCACCCGGCCGGGGTGAACGTCGACGACGGCCCCAGCGGCGGCATCGGCAAGGTGGACCCGTCGAGCGAGCTGATCGGGGTGGGCAGCGGTGGCGCCCCGCGCAACGCCGCCTACAACGGCGGCGCCGGCGGCGGAAACGGCCCGGTGTACGGCAAGCAGCCCCCCGCCGGACCGCAGCAGCGGCCCGGGGTCTACGGCGGCCAGGGTGGCGGCGGCGCGCAGTACGGCCGCCCCGCCGGTCCCGGTGGTGCGGGCGGTGGCCAGCAGCCCCGTGGCCCGCAGCAGCGCCCGCAGGGTCAGCAGCCGCCCGGTCCCCAGGGTCAGCCGCCGCGCGCCCCGCAGCAGCCGCCTCAGCGTGCCCCGCAGCCGCCCCGCAATCCCCAGCAGCCCCAGCGCGGTCCCGGGCCGCAGCAACAGCAGCCGCCCCGCGGTGGTGGTGGCGGCGGGGTCTACGGCGGTCAGCAGCCGCCCCGGCCTCCGCAGGGTGGTGGGCAGCAGCCCCGGCCCGGCAACTACGGGGGCGGACGCCCGCCCCAGGGCCGCGATCAGAACGGTTTCGACCGCCGCTGATCGGTGAACGAACAGATGAAGGCCGGTGTCCCCGTGTGGGGATGCCGGCCTTTCTGCTGTCCGCTGCGCCGCCCCGGGGCGTGGAGGCGGGACCCGGCTCCACGCCGTACCGAGGAAGGGTTTAGACCCGGCGCAGGACCGCGACCACCTTGCCCATGATGCTGGCGTCGTCGCCGGGGATCGGGTCGAAGGCCGGGTTGGCCGGCATCAGCCAGACGTGCCCGTCCCGCTGCCGGTAGCTCTTGACCGTGGCCTCGCCGTCGATCATCGCCGCGACGATGTCGCCGGCCTCGGCGGTGGGCTGCTGACGGACGACGACCCAGTCGCCGTTGCAGATCGCCGCGTCGATCATCGAGTCGCCCTTGACCTCGAGCATGAAGACCTCGCCCTCGCCGACGAGCTCGCGCGGCAGCGGGTAGAACTCGTCCACCGACTGCTCGGCGAGGATCGGGCCACCGGCGGCGATCCGGCCGATCAGCGGCACGTAGGCCGGCTGCGGCCGGGCCGCCCGCAGCGCCTCGTCGTCGACCAGCTCACCGGGGGAGCGGACGTCGACGGCGCGCGGCCGGTTCGGGTCGCGGCGCAGGTAGCCCTTGGTCTCCAGGGCCTTCAACTGGTACGCCACGCTGGACGGGGAGACCAGGCCGACGGCCTCGCCGATCTCCCGCACGCTGGGCGGGTAACCGTATTTCTCGCCCCATTCGCGGATGAACTCGAGGATCCGCCGCTGGCGGGTGGTGAGGTCGCTGGCGACCGGCTCGGTCAGGTTGCCGACCGGTGTGACCGACCGCAACTGCGGGGCGTCCGCGGAGCGGGCCCGGCTCGGCGTCCGGCGGCGCATGGCCGCGGCGGCGCCACCGGCGTCGGGCTTCCTGATCTGATCGTGCTGTCGGCTCGTGCGGTCGTCGGTCGACACGTCCGCCCTCCCTGTCGGCCAGTGCCTGTCGGCACGTGGTGCGTCGCGGAGCCGGACGCGCCGTGGGGATGGCGTTTGTCCGGCTGACCCCTCTTGACAGGAAACCGTAGTGGGCGGGTCCGGCATATTCAAACATCTGTACGAGATTCCCTCGGCGTGTCGCCCCGAAGGACTGGATTTTCGTACGCCCGTTCTGATAAACCGTCGTACGGGCGTTCTATCGAACGCGTGTCCGAGAGAGGGGAACGTGTCATGGTCGTCACCGGTGGGGCGCGGCACGCCGCGCCGTCTCTGCGGCTGACCCGGCGCGGCCGAGCGGTTCTTCTGGGGCTGTTCTTCGGTCTGACGAGCCTCGCGAGCATTGTCCTGTTCGTGACTGCGTCACACGGCTGAGACCACCCGGCCGGCCCGGCAACCGGTTTCCCGACGCGCCTGGTGATCGTGCGGTCACCCCAGCGTGTTGAGGTGCAAAATACGGCGCGTCGGCATGCTTCTGAACTTGCAACTGCGTCCGCTCCGGCATAGCGTCGTCCCCAACATCTAGTGGTTACGAAGATGTAAGCCATCCACAGGTTGGGTTTCTCCTCCCCGGTTTTCCACAGGTTCGGTCACAGGCGAGCGATGTGTAGGTAACGTCGCGAGGCTGTGCTTCGGCGTGTCTGGATCAGGCCGGGGTGGGCGAAGGGGGAGATCGCGGTGCGTTGCCCGTATTGCCGGCACGCCGACTCGCGCGTCGTGGACTCGCGGGAGGCCGACGACGGTCAGTTGATCCGTCGCCGACGGTCGTGTCCCGAGTGCGGGAAGCGGTTCACCACGGTCGAGGAGGCGATCCTCGCGGTGGTCAAGCGCAGCGGCGTCACCGAGCCCTTCAGCCGGACGAAGGTCATGAGTGGGGTGCGCAAGGCCTGTCAGGGCCGGCCCGTCGACGAGGACTCGATCGCGCTGCTCGCGCAGCGGGTGGAGGAGACCGTCCGGGCTCGCGGCGCCGCGGAGATTCCGAGCCACGAGGTCGGCCTGGCGATTCTCACGCCCTTGCGTGAACTCGACCAGGTCGCCTACCTGCGGTTCGCCAGCGTGTACAAGGACTTCGACTCGCTCGACGAGTTCGAGAACGAGATCGCCGCGCTCCGTCAGGCGCCGCCCGTCCGGGACGCCGGGACGCGACACGCCGTCGCGCCGCGGTCCGGAACGGGCCGCACACCCAAGATCAACGGCTGAGTCACCCGGCCACATCAGAGCAACGCCTGTCAGCAGCATTATCGAGGGGGAGCACGTTCATATGGCCGGAGACGGCGTGACAGCGGGTCGGCAGCGGAGCAGGACAAGCGCCAACGGCGCGGCGGCTGGGGGGCTGCGGGTGGAACGGGTGTGGACGACGGCGGGCGTCCACCCGTACGACGAGGTCGAGTGGGAACGCCGCGACGTCGTCATGACGAACTGGCGGGACGGCTCGATCAACTTCGAGCAGCGCGGTGTGGAGTTCCCGGCGTCCTGGAGCGTGAACGCCGCGAACATCGTGACGACGAAGTACTTCCGCGGGGCCGTGGGGACGCCCGAGCGGGAGACGTCGCTCAAGCAGCTGATCGACCGGGTCGTGCAGACGTACCGCAAGGCGGGCGAGGAGCACGGCTACTTCGCCTCCGTGGCCGACGCCGAGGTGTTCGACCACGAGCTCACCTGGATGCTGATGCACCAGGTCTTCAGCTTCAACTCGCCGGTCTGGTTCAACGTCGGCACCAAGTCGCCGCAGCAGGTCAGCGCGTGCTTCATCCTCTCCGTGGACGACTCGATGGACTCGATCCTCGAGTGGTACAAGGAGGAGGGCCTGATCTTCAAGGGCGGCTCCGGCTCGGGCGTCAACCTGTCCCGCATCCGCTCGTCCAAGGAGCTGCTGTCGTCCGGGGGGACGGCGAGCGGCCCGGTCAGCTTCATGCGCGGCGCGGACGCCAGCGCGGGCACCATCAAGTCCGGCGGCGCCACCCGGCGCGCGGCGAAGATGGTCATCCTCGACGTCGACCACCCGGACATCGAGGAGTTCGTCTCGACGAAGGCGCGCGAGGAGGACAAGATCCGCGCGCTCCGGGACGCCGGCTTCGACATGGACCTGGGCGGCGCCGACATCGTCTCGGTGCAGTACCAGAACGCCAACAACTCGGTGCGGGTCAGCGACGAGTTCATGAAGGCGTACGAGGAGGGCACCGAGTTCGGGCTCCGCGGCCGGCTCAACGGCGAGGTCATCGAGACCATCGACGCGCGGAAGCTGTTCCGTGGCATCGCCCAGGCCGCCTGGGAGTGCGCCGACCCCGGCCTGCAGTACGACGACGTCATCAACGACTGGCACACGAACCCCGAGACCGGCCGGATCACCGCGTCCAACCCGTGCTCGGAGTACATGTCGCTGGACGACTCGTCCTGCAACCTGGCCTCGCTGAACCTGATGAAGTTCCTCAAGGCCGACGGTGGCTTCGAGGTGGAGAAGTTCGTCAAGAGCGTCGAGTTCATCATCACCGCGATGGACATCTCGATCTGCTTCGCGGACTTCCCGACCGAGAAGATCGGGATCACCACCCGCGCCTACCGCCAGCTCGGTATCGGGTACGCGAACCTCGGCGCCCTGCTGATGGCGTCCGGCCTGCCCTACGACTCGGACGGCGGTCGCAGCGTCGCCGCGGCGATCACCTCGCTGATGACCGGTACGGCGTACCGGCGCTCCGCCGAGCTGGCCGGCATCGTCGGCGCGTACGACGGCTACGCCCGCAACGCCGACGCCCACCAGCGCGTGATGCGCAAGCACGCCGCCGCCGGTGACGAGGTCCGCCCGCAGGGCCCGGTCGCCACCGAGATCATCCGTGAGGCCACCCGGCAGTGGAAGAACGGCAACAAGCTCGGTGAGAAGAACGGCTGGCGCAACGCCCAGGCGTCGGTGCTCGCCCCGACCGGCACCATCGGCCTGATGATGGACTGCGACACCACCGGCATCGAGCCCGACCTGGCGCTGGTCAAGTTCAAGAAGCTGGTCGGCGGCGGCTCGATGAAGATCGTCAACCAGACCGTGCCGCGCGCGCTGCGCAGCCTCGGCTACCTCGAGGAGCAGGTCGAGGCGATCGTCGAGCACATCGCGACGAACGGCAACGTGGTCGACGCGCCCGGCCTCAAGACCGAGCACTACGCGATCTTCGACTGCGCCATGGGCGAGCGGGTGATCTCCCCGATCGGCCACGTCAAGATGATGGCCGCGGTGCAGCCGTTCATCTCCGGCGCCATCTCCAAGACGGTCAACATGCCGGAGACGGCGACCGTCGAGGAGATCGAGGAGATCCACTACCAGGGCTGGAAGCTGGGCCTGAAGGCGCTCGCGATCTACCGCGACAACTGCAAGGTCGGCCAGCCGCTGTCGGCCGGCAAGGGCGCCAACGAGGCCGCTCCGGCGGTCGCCGAGGCCACCAAGGTCGTCGAGACCGTCGTCGAGAAGGTCATCGAGTACCGCCCGATCCGCAAGCGCCTGCCGAAGAAGCGCCCGTCCGAGACGGTGTCCTTCTCGGTCGGTGGCGCCGAGGGCTACCTCACCGCGTCGTCCTACCCGGACGACGGCCTCGGCGAGGTCTTCCTGAAGATGTCGAAGCAGGGCTCCACCCTGGCCGGCGTCATGGACGCCTTCTCGGTGGCGATCTCGATAGGGCTGCAGTACGGCGTCCCGCTGGAGACGTTCGTCAGCAAGTTCACCAACATGCGCTTCGAGCCGGCCGGCATGACCGACGACTCGGACGTGCGCATGGCGTCCTCGGTGATGGACTACATCTTCCGTCGCCTGGCGCTGGACTTCCTGCCCTACGACACCCGCGCTGAGCTGGGCATCTTCACCGCGACGGAGCGTACCGCGCAGGCCCAGGCCGAAGCGGCCGCCGAGGCTGCCGCGGCCGACCTGGCCGTGACCAACATGGCCGAGTCGGCGCCGGCCGCTCCGGTCTCCGCCCCCGCGGTCGCGACCGTCACGGTCGCCGAGGTGAAGGCCGCGTCCACTCCGGAGAAGCAGGCCGGCTCCTCGACCGAGCTCCTCGAGCTGGTCACCGGGCACGCGGCGGACGCTCCGCTCTGCTTCACCTGCGGCACCAAGATGCGCCGCGCGGGTAGTTGCTACGTCTGCGAGGGTTGCGGTTCAACCTCCGGTTGCAGCTGATCACCCTGATCTGAAACGGACGGTGCGCTTCGGCGCACCGTCCGCTTCGATTTCCGGGGGTACGGCGGAGCCGGACGGTCCCGCCGCGCGGGCACCTCGCGGAGCCGGCCGCCGCACGCACCCGGCCCGCCCAGCGCCTCACGAGCGCCGGCCCGCCCAGCGCCTCACAAGCGCCACGCCGGCCCAGCGCCTCGCGAACGTCGCGTCGGCCAGGCCATCGCCTTACGAGCGCCGCGGCGGACCAGCCGGCGCCTCATGCGCGCCGCGCCGGACCGGCCCCGCGCCGCGCCGACCGGGCAGCGCCCGCGCGCGGTACCGGTCGGGCTTCGCGAGGGCCGCGCGGGGCTGGATGGTCAGCGTTTCGCGGGCGTCTCGCGGAGCTGGATGGTCAGCGTTTCGCGGGCGTCTCGCGGAGCCACACGCCGAACTCCACCGCCGTCCGCACCCCGCCTTCCAGCACCGCGGTGCAGATGTCCCACCCGCTCACCTCGCCCGGATACTCCGGCCGCTGGTGCCACATCTGCTTGATCGCCAGAATCGCCTGGCGCTCCTCGTCGGTCAGCCGCCCGGCCAACTCCCGATGCCACGCGCTGACGTCGGCATGGTCGTCGTTGAGCCAGATCGAGAGGTCGACGCGCCACTCGCCGACGGTGAGCGTGACGTGGTACCTCTCGTCGCGCTTCGCCCCGCCTCGCTCGTCGCGGTACGAGAAACCGGTCACGCCCGGGATCCCGACCGCCCTGCCGAGCAGCGCGAGCACGTCGGCCGGGGTGAACTCCGTCCCGCCGAGCAGCATCACGTCGAGGTCGCGCCAGACCATCAGCCCGGACACGTAGCTGCCCGTCGGGACGAGCGGCCCCAGCGGCTCCAGCAGCGCGAGCACGGATCGTGCCTCGTCCTGCAGTTCTTCCGGCCGGCCCATGTCGCCCTCCTTCCGTAACCATCGACTCCGGTATTCCTCGGCGCGCCCGTTCCCGCCGACGCCCATTGTGGGACGTGCCCGGACCGCCCCCACCGCCGCCCCGCCACCCACTCGCACCCGCCGCCAAGCCACCGCCCGATCCCGTCCACCGCCAGGCCGTCGCCAAGCCGCCAGGCCGCCGCCCGCTTGCGCACGCCGGCGTGGCTGTCGCCGGAACGCCGGTGACCAGGTCGGCTTTAACGTGTAAGTTGAGCCGGTGAGCAGCGTCGACGTCCTACCCGCCCGAGTGCATGCAGCCAAGATCGCGGTTGGCGTCACGTTCGCCATGAACGGCCTGGCCCTCGCCGGCTGGCTGTCCCGGGCCCCGGCCATCCGGGACGGCCTGGAGCTCTCCGTCGCCGGCTTCGGTCTGCTGCTGCTCTGCATGTCCGGCACGTCGGTCGCGTCGATCCCGCTGGCCGGCCCGCTCGTCCAGCGCGTCGGCCCGGCCCGGGCGGTCTTCCTGGCCAGCATGTCGATGGCGTTCGGTCTGACCGTGCTGGCCACCGCGACCCTGCTCGGCTCGGTCGTGCTGGCCGGGGTGGCGTTGCTGTTCTGCGGCTTCGGCACCAGCACCTGGGACGTCGCGATGAACGTCGAGGCCGCCGACGTCGAGCGCCGCCTCGGGCGCACGATCATGCCGCGCTTCCACGCCGGCTTCAGCCTGGGCACGGTCGGCGGCGCCGCGGTCGGCGCGCTCGCCTCGGCGACCGGCCTGCCGATCTGGGCGCAGCTCTACCTCACCACGCTGATCGTGGTCGCGGTGCAGATCGTGGTCGTCCGCCGCTTCCTCCCGCACGTCGAGCCGGAGCCCGGCGTCAAGCCCGCGATGACCCCCGGCCAGGCCTGGCGCGAGCCGCGGACCCTCCTGATCGGCCTGATCCTGCTCGGCTTCGGTTTCACCGAGGGCAGCGCCAACGACTGGCTCGCGATCAGCCTGGTCGACGGCTACCACTCGAGCGACACCCTCGGCGCGATCGGCTTCGGCGTCTTCGTCACCGCGATGACCCTGGGCCGGATGTACGGCGGCGCGGCCGCCGACCGCTGGGGCCGGGTCCCGGTCCTCCGCCTCACCGCGGTCTCCGCCGCCGCCGGCCTCCTGCTGGTCGTCTTCGGCGGCTCGATCACGGTGGCCCTGGCCGGCGCCCTCCTCTGGGGCGTAGGCGCCTCCCTGGGCTTCCCGATCGGCATGAGCGCCGCCGCCGACGACCCGCTACGAGCCGCCATGCGAGTCTCGGTGGCCGGCTCCATCGGCTACGGCGCCTTCCTGGCCGGCCCCCCACTGATCGGCTTCCTCTCCGAACACTTCGGTCCCCTGAACGGCCTCCTCTGCGTCTTCGCCGCCCTCCTGATCGGCCTGGCCGCCTCCCACGCCGCCAAACCCCTCCCCACCCCCTGACCCACACCACCCCAGCCCCGACCCCACCCGTCAGCCGCAGCCGCAGCCCGCAGCCGCAGCCCGCAGCCCGCAGCCGCAGCCCGCAGCCGGCAGCCGCAGCCCGCAGGCCGCGCCGTCAGCCGAAGCCGCAGCCCGCACCGTCAGCCGCTGCCGCTGCCGCTGCCGTCAGCCGCAGCCCACCCGCGCCCGACCGGCGCGAGGCGATCGTCGAGCGGCCCCCGGCGAAGGAGGGAAATGCAGCATGTGATGGCTGCGACCCCGCGAACGCCGGGCAAGCCCGCCGGCCAGCGAGCCCGACCGGCGCGAGGCAAGCGCTGGCCCGGCGTGCAGCGGAAGCCCGGCGCAAGCCCGGCGCAAGGCGGGCATATCAGCGATGCTCGACGAGGAATTCGGTGATCAGTGAGGCCAACACCGCCGGCTGCTCAATGACCATCGCATGCGAGGCATCCGCCAACTCCACATGACGCAACCGAGGCACCGCCCGAGCCTGCGCCACCAAATACCGCCGATACGCCGCATACAGATCCGCGAACGGCGCCTGCTCCGGCAGATCCCGGGTCGCCAGCACGAGCAGCGCCGGGCAGGCCACCGCGGCATACACCGGTGCCAGGTCCAGCTCGTTCATCATGGCCCGCAACCGCGTGGTCGACTCGAACGACGGCCGGAACGTCGTCCGCCCGTCCTTGCCGTGGATCAGGTTGCGACGGAACCCCTCGATCCACACCTTCTCGTCGGCGCCCATCTCCCGCGCCGCGACCCGCTGCCGCTCGACCAGGTCGGCCAGCTCGGCGGCGTCGACCTTCTGCCCGGCGGCCGCCCCGATCATGTCGAAGACCCCGGTGAGCCGCTCCAGCTCGGCGGCGGCTTTCTCCGGGTCCAGCGCCGGCACCTGGTCCGGCCGGGTGGGCGGCGGGTTGCCGTCCAGGCTGATCACGCCGGGGGACTCCGGGTGCCGCTCGCCCCAGAGCATCGCCAGCATGCCGCCGAGCGAGTGCCCGACCACCGCCGGACGCTCCACCTCCAGCTTCACGCAGACCGCGGCCAGGTCGCCGAGCGCGGCGTCCCAGCTCCACCCGCCGTCCGCGGAGCGGCCGTGCCCGCGCAGGTCGACGGTGACGACCCGGTGCCGGGTCCGCAGCGCGCGGGCGAGCGTGGTCATCTGCGCCAGGTTGCCACCGGCGCCGTGCAGGAGCAGCAGTGGTGGCTCGTCGCCGCCGAAGTCGCGAACGGCGATCTGCACGTTCCCGCCGTCGACAAGGCTGTCGTTGATCATTGCCCCTCCAGGTTCTCGGTCGGGTCGTCGTGCGGGCCGTGACCGAAATCGTCCGCCAGGCGGATCTCCTCGGCCGGCCAGGAGAAGTCCATCGATGTGCCGATCAGGCGGGCCCGGACCGCGCTGACCGGCACCCCGCCATCCGGATGCCGCGGCAGCTTGCCCCGGCGCACCAGGTCGTGCACGCCCTGCCGGCTGATCCCCAGCATCGCCCCGGCGGTGGCCAGGGACACCGACTCGACGAACGGATGCCCCACCCGGCGGACGACGGCCTGCCCCAGCGGTGTCCGCCACCAGTCCACCGGCGGCGCGAAGGCATGATCGTCCGGGTAGAGCGTGGCGACGAGCCGCGCGATGGTGTGCACCGCCTGCGTCTCGGTGCCCTGCGCGATCACGAACGCCCAGTCCAGCGCGCGCCGGTGCAGGCGACCGCGCATCTCGTCCACGCTGCGGTCACCCTCGAGCAGGATCTCCAGCGGGTCGGCCAGGCGCACGTCGAGCAGCCGGATGAGCTGCTCGGCAAGCGCGTCGACCTCGTTCATGCCCCCGATCCTTCCGCTACTTGACACCGGCCGTCAAGTAGCAGCGAAAGAACACCGCAATCACCGTCCGTACGGGAGGAAAGTTCCGACTTCCGTGAACCGCCCCGGGGGCAATAGGGTGTGCCCGAAACCCGGGAGGAGCACTGGTGCGTACAGTCGGAGCCGCGCTCGGCGTGGTCGCTTTGCTCGCCGTCTCCGGCTGCAACGAGAAGGACGAGACGGCCACCAAGCTGCCCCCGGTCACCATCGCCGAGGCCCCGGCCGCGTCCGCCGGCGGCGCCTGCATCCTCTGGGACTGGAGCTTCATCGAGGAGAAGATCGGCGTCCGGTTCTCCGTCGCGGCGTCCGACCAGGTCGACGACACCTCGACCTGCGTGGTGCAGACGGTGACCGGCTCGTGGCCCGACCTGTCACTCTCCGTCGTCGAGCAGACCAAGGCGGACGCCAAGATCTTCCTGGCCACCCGGATGCCGAAGAAGGCGGTCAAGCTCAAGGATCTGGGCAAGGCCGGCTACCGGTTGAACACCGCGGCGACCGGCGGGCACGGCCCGTCGGTGGAGATCGGCTGGCTGAGCGAGGCCGAGCAGTTGCAGACGCTGAAGTTCACCTTCCCCAAGGGGGCGAACAGCGCGGCGATCACCAGGATGAACAGCGGCCTGCTGGAGCTCGCGAAAGCGATGGACACCACCGACGGCTGAGCGCCGCCGGCGGGTCCGGAAAATCAGCGCGCGGCGACGAACACCCGCGACGCCACCTCACGAGGCAGCCGGATCTTGTCACCCGACCTGTCGATGGTGACCCCGTCCCGTTCCTGCGCGACCGTCACGGTGGTGCCCGGGTCGATGCCGGCGGCGTGCAGCTGCCGCAGCACGTCCGCGTTCGTCTGGACGCTCTCGCAGATCCGGGACACCACGACGCTGCCGGTCAGGCCGGGGAACGCGAGGTTGCGCTCGCCGTGACCGAACGGGTCGACGGTGTCGTCGGAGAGGCCGAGCTGCTCGAGACCGGGGATCGGATTACCGTACGGCGAGCGGGTCGGCTTGTTCAGCAGCTCGTAGACCCGGCGCTCGACCGAGTCGCTCATCACGTGCTCCCACCGGCAGGCCTCCTCGTGGGCTTCTTCCCACGGCATGCCGATGACGTTGACCAGTAGTAGTTCCGCAAGACGGTGCTTGCGCATGACGGAGACGGCGGTGGCGCGCCCCTCCTCGGTCAGCACCAGGTGGCGGTCACCCTCGACGGTGAGCAGACCGTCCCGCTCCATGCGGGCGACCGTCTGGCTGACCGTGGGGCCGCTCTGGTGCAGGCGCTCGGCGATGCGAGCCCGGAGCGGAGGCACGCCTTCTTCTTCGAGTTCGAGAATGGTCCGGAGATACATCTCGGTGGTATCGACAAGGTCGTTCACGATGCGGTCCTCCCAGCAGCGATGTTACCGCGTGGCGGGGGGTTGACATCCGCCCCGAGCAAGTGCCAGGAGACCCTACCGGAGTGCCGTCTCGCCCGTCCCTCTCCGGAGGTACTCGTGGGAGCATGTCGGCATGGCGGACGACATGACGGTGGTGGTCTGGGACCAGGCCCTGCTCGACTACGACATGGGTGATCACCCGCTCAACCCGGTGCGGGTCGAGCTGACCATGGCGCTCGCCCGCGACCTGGGCGTCCTCGACCGCCCGGGTGTGCAGTTGATCACGCCGCGGCCGGCCACCCAGGCCGAGCTGACCCGGGTGCACCGGGAGGACTATCTCGACGCCGTCCGGCAGGCCCCGATCGATCCGTTCTTCCTGGGCTGGGGTCTGAACACCTCGGACAACCCGGTCTTCGAGGGCATGCACGAGTCGTCGGCGCGGATCTGTGGCGCCAGCATCGCGGCCGCCGAGGCGGTCTGGCACGGTTCGGCCCGCCGCGCGGTGAACGTGGCCGGCGGCCTGCACCACGCGATGCCGGCCCGGGCGGCCGGCTTCTGTGTCTACAACGATCCGGCGGTGGCGATCGCCTGGCTGCTCGATCACGGCGCCCAACGGGTGGCGTACGTGGACGTCGACGTGCATCACGGCGACGGGGTGCAGGCGATGTTCTACGACGACCCGCGGGTGCTGACGGTGAGCCTGCACGAGACGCCGCTGGCGCTGTTCCCGGGCACCGGCTTCTGCGACGAGACGGGCGGGCCGGGCGCCGAGGGCACCGCGGTGAACGTGCCGCTGCCGCCGGGCACCGGGGACACCGGCTGGCTGAAGGCCTACCACGCGGTGGTCCCGTCGGTGGTGCGGGCGTTCGCGCCGGAGATCATCGTCAGCCAGTGCGGGGCGGACGCGCACCGGCTGGACCCGCTGGCCGACCTGATGCTCTCGGTCGACTGCCAGCGCGCGGCGTACATGGCGATGCGCGAGCTGGCCGACGAGCTCTGCGACGGCCGCTGGGTGGCGCTCGGCGGGGGTGGGTACGCCCTGGTCGAGGTCGTGCCCCGGGCCTGGTCGCACCTGCTCGCGGTGGCGACCGGGGAGCCGCTGGACCCGGCCACGCCGACCCCGAGGTCCTGGCGGCGGCTGGCCGCCGACCGCCGTCCCGGCACGCCGGCCCCGGCGCTGATGGGGGACGGCGTCGAGCTGAGCACGGAGACCTGGTCGCCGGGCACCGGGGACGATCCGATCGACCGCGCGATCATGGCGACCCGGCTCGCGGTCTTCCCGCTGCACGGGCTCGACCCCCACGACCCCAGAGACTGAGAACGGACGATGGAGCGCAGCGCAGACGTCCTGCTCGCCGACGGTACCGCCGTCCACCTGCGGCGCATCCGCCCGGACGACGCGCCGGCCATCGTGGAGTTCCACTCCCGGATGAGCGACCGCACCCGCTACCTGCGGTACTTCTCGCCCTATCCGCGAATTCCGGAACGCGACCTGCAGCGCTTCGTCAACGTCGACCACCGGGACCGGGAAGCGTTCGTCACGGTCGCCGCCGACGGCCGGATCACCTCGGTCGGGCGGTACGAACGACTCGGCCCGGACTCCCCGGAGGCCGAGGTCGCGTTCGTGGTCGAGGACGCCCAGCAGGGCCGCGGGATCGGCTCGGTGCTCCTGGAGCATCTCGCCGACGCCGCCCGGGACCACGGCATCAGCCGGTTCGTCGCCGAGGTGCTCCCGGAGAACGGCGGCATGCTCCGGGTCTTCGGCGACTCCGGCTACCAGGTGCAGCGCCGCTACGCGGACGGCGTGGTCCACCTCAGCTTCCCGATCGCGCAGACCGAGAAGTCGCGCGAGGTGCAGGAGTCCCGCGAGCACCTGACCGAGTCCCGCTCGATCGCCCGGCTGATCGCCCCGCGCGGGATCGCGATCTACGGCGCCAGCGCGAGCGGGCACGGGATCGGCGCGGCGATGCTCGGCAATCTGCGGGACGGCGGCTACACCGGCGCGGTCGTCCCGGTGCACCCGTCCGCCGAGCGGGTGGCCGGGCTCACCGCGTACCGGAAAGCCTCTGATGCCCGGACCCCGATCGACCTGGCGGTGATCGCCGTGCCCGCCGAGCAGGTCGCGGAGGCCCTGGCCGACGCGGCGGCGGCGGGCGCCGGGGGTGTGGTGATCGGCTCGGCCGGCTTCGCCGAGGCGGGTCCGGAGGGGGTGGCCCGGCAGCGGCAGTTGATCGAGACGGCGCACGCCGCGGGCCTGCGGGTGGTCGGCCCGAGCAGCTTCGGGATCGCCAACACCGACCCGGAGGTCCGGCTGAACGCGACGATGGCGCCGCGCCTGCCGGCCGCCGGGCGGGTCGGCTTCTTCGCGCAGAGCGGCGCGCTCGGCGTGGCGCTGCTGGCCGAGGCGGACCGGCGCGGCCTGGGTCTGTCCAGCTTCGTCTCGGCCGGCAACCGCGCCGACGTGTCCGGAAACGATCTGCTGCAGTTCTGGCGGGACGACCCCGGCACCGACGTCGTGCTGCTCTACCTGGAGACGTTCGGCAACCCACGCAAGTTCGCCCGCCTGGCCCGCCGGATGAGCCGGGTCAAACCGGTCGTCGCGGTCGCCTCGGCGACCCGCCCGCCGGGGCTGGCCGGCGACCTGCCGGGGCCGGACGCGCACGCGGTGACCGCGCTGTTCGCCCGGTCCGGGGTGATCCGGGTGGACACCGTGCAGGAGCTGTTCGACGTCGGCATGCTGCTGGCCCATCAGCCGCTCCCGGCCGGGCGCCGGGTGGCCGTGGTCGGCAACTCGTCGGCGCTGGCCGCGCTCGCCGTGGTGGCCTGCCGGGCGGCCGGCCTGGTGGTGGCCGAGGGCTATCCGCACGACCTGAGCCCGATGTCCTCCGCGCACGACCTGGCCGACGCGCTCGCCGACGCCGCGGTCGACGACCGGGTGGACGCGCTGGTCGTGGTGTTCGCCCCGGTCGTGCCGGGTCAGCAGCTCACCGAGGAGGACGCGGACTTCGCGGCCGCGCTGGGCAGCGTGGCGCTGGCGGGGGAGAAGCCGACGGTGGCGACGCTGGTCTTCGGCCGGGTGCCGCCGCGGGTGCCGGTCTACCCGTCGGTCGAGGAGGCGGTCCGGGCGCTGACCCGGGTGGTCAACTACGCCGAGTGGCTCCGGCGGCCGCCGGGCGTCATGCCGGAGCTGTCCGGAATCGATCCGATCGCCGCGGAGGCCGCGGTGTCCACGACGGAGCTGCTCACGGCGTACGGAATCGATGTTGTTCCGTCGATCGTGGCCCGCGGCGCGGAAGCGGCGGTCGCGGCAGCGGAAGAGCTGGGCTATCCGGTCGCGCTCAAGGCGGCGGGCGGCGGGTTGCGGCACCGGATCGACCTCGGCGCGGTGCGCCTCGCTCTTCATGATCAAGACGATTTGGGTACGGCGTACCGCGAACTCGCCGCGACCTTCGGCCCCGAGGTGCTGGTCCAGACCATGGTCGCCCCGGGCGTCGCCTGCGTGATCGAGGTGATCGAGGACCCGGCGTTCGGCCCGGTCGTCGGGTTCGGGCTGGGCGGCGTGGCCAGCGAGTTGCTCGGTGACCTGGCCTGGCGGGCCGCCCCGCTGACCGACCGGGCGGCCGAGGCGCTGGTCGACGAGCCGCGCGCGGCACCGCTGCTGCACGGTTACCGCGGGTCGACGCCGGTCGACCGGGCCGCGCTGATCGATCTGCTGTTGCGGGTGGGCCGGCTCGCCGACGAGCACCCGCGGGTGCGGTCGTTGCTGCTCAACCCGGTGCTGATGCGGCCGGACGGCTTCTCGGTCCTGCACGCCGCCGCGGAACTCGGCGAGCCCGGTGTCCGTCCGGACACCGGGCCCCGCCGACTGCACTGACTTCCCCCGAAGCCAGCCCCCGAACTTCCCCCGAAGTCATTCCCCGTCGATCAGACCGCGTAGGCCTCGAGGCGGGAGGCCCGCTCCGGGTCCCGCAGCTTCAGCATCGTCACCTTCTCGATCTGGCGGATGCGCTCGCGGCTGAGGCCGAACTCGCGGCCGACCTCGTCGAGGGTGCGCTGGCGGCCGTCGTCCAGGCCGAAGCGCAGCCGGATCACCGCGGACTCCCGCTCGGAGAGCGTGGCCAGCACGATCTCCACCTCGTTGCGCAGCTCGCCCTGCGAGACGCCCTCGCCGGGCTGGTTCTGGCCGGCCGCGGCGACGAAGTCACCGAGGGCGCTCTCGCCGTCCTCGCCGACCGCCTGGTCCAGGCTGACCGGCTCACGGTCGTACGAGATGAGCTCGATGACCTGGAACTCCGGCACCGCCATGGCGACCGCGATCTCCGCGATGCTGGGCTCCCGGCCGAGCTGGGTGGCCAGGTCCCGGCGGGCCCGGACCATCCGGTTGACCTGCTCGACCATGTGCACCGGGATGCGGATGGTGCGGGCCTGGTCGGCCATCGCGCGGGTGATCGCCTGGCGGATCCACCAGGTGGCGTACGTGGAGAACTTGTAGCCCTTGGTGTAGTCGAACTTCTCGACCGCGCGGATCAGGCCGAGGTTCCCCTCCTGGATCAGGTCCAGGAATGCCATGCCGCGACCGGTGTAGCGCTTGGCGATGCTGACCACCAGCCGCAGGTTCGCCTCGAGCAGGTGGTTCTTCGCCGACCGCCCCTCGGCGATCACGATCTCGAGCAGCGGCGCCAGGTCGGCGCCCGCCGTCCGGAGCTTCTCCTCGGCGTAGAGGCCGGCCTCGATCCGCTTGGAGAGGGTGACCTCCTCCACCGCGGTGAGCAGGCGGGTGCGTCCGATGCCGTTGAGGTATGCCCGGACCAGGTCGGCGGAGATGCCCCGCTCGTCCGTAGCGTCGAGGTCAGCCACCATCGGCTCGACTTCGTCGGTCATGATGTCCTCAACCGTCGCCTTCGTCTCCAGGACCACTGAAAGCCCCTCCCCGTTTGTCGTGCCTGCCAGCCACTTCCGTGCCGGTGACGAGAAGCTTCGTCGCAGACGCGTTAAGCGGAGGTGAGGCCAGCGTCCAGGTGGCATGAATCAGGGAGAACCCTGACGTCGGCAAGCCGACAACCTTGGTCGAAACGGACGATCAGTCTTGCCGTACGGAGATAATGTGCAGGCGTGGTCTTCAAGAGGATGCTGCAAGCGCTCGGTGTGGGTGGTCCGTCCGTCGACACCGTGCTGACGAATCCGAACTGCCGTCCGGGCGGGACCCTGGAGGGTCACGTCCACGTGGTCGGTGGCGATCACGCGGTGGATGTGGAGTACGTCGCGGTCGGCCTGATGACCCGGGTCGAGGTGGAGAGCGGCGACAACGAGTACCAGACCAATCAGGAGTTCCACCGCCAGCGGCTGACCGGCTCGTTCCGGCTGGAGCCCGGCGCCCGGCACGACGTGCCGTTCCGCTTCGACGTGCCGTGGCAGACCCCGATCACCGAGGTGTACGGGCAGCATCTGCACGGCATGACGATGGGCCTGGCCACCGAGCTGGAGGTCGCCCGCGCGGTGGACAAGTCCGACCTGGACGCCGTGCAGGTGCATCCGCTGCCGGCGCAGGAGCGCATCCTGGAGGCGCTGCTCCGGCTCGGCTTCCGGTTCCACAAGGCTGACGTGGAGCGGGGCCGGGTCTACGGCGTGGAGCAGGAGCTGCCGTTCTACCAGGAGATCGAGTTCTACCCGCCGGCGCAGTACGCGAGCGGCATCAACCAGCTGGAGCTGACCTTCCTGCCCACGCCCCGCAAGCTGCAGGTGGTGCTGGAGCTGGACAAGCGCGGCGGGCTGTTCACCGAGGGGCACGACGCGTTCGGCAGCTTCGACGTGGACTACGCGACCGTCGACCAGACGGACTGGACCGGGCAGCTGGACAACTGGCTGCGCCAGTCGGCCCGTCGGCGGGGGATCTTCTAGAGCTCCAGCAGGACCGTCCGCGGTCCCACGTTCACACTCTCCACCAGCATGTGCGTCCGGAAGCGACCGGTCTCGACCGTCGCTCCGCGGGCGCGCAGGGCTGCCACGTACGCCGTGACCAGCGGCTCGGCCACCTCGGCCGGGGCCGCCGCGTTCCAGGTCGGCCGGCGGCCCTTGCGCGCGTCGCCGTAGAGCGTGAACTGGCTGACCACCAGCACCGGGGCGTGCTCGTCGGAGGCCGACCGGTCGCCGTCCAGGATGCGCAGCTCCCACGTCTTGCGGGCGAGCTCGGCCGCGGTGGCGGCGGTGTCGTCGTGGGTGACGCCGAGCAGCACCAGCAGCCCGTCGGCGATCTTCCCGACCACCTCGTCGTCGACCGTGACGCTCGCCCGGCTGACCGTCTGCACCAGAGCCCGCATGCCCGTCCATCTCCTCGGCGGTGGAAACCGGGACAGCCTAGAGCATCGAACTAGCCGCATACTCCCTCGCCACCTGCGGCGCGATGCCAAGAATTGGCCTGGGCGGATCTCCGGGAACGCCACCGGACTCAGACGGGAGACCACGCATGCCCCTCACCCGCACCGCGGCCGGGCGGAGCACCGAGCGGGGGCGCCCGGTCCGGTCGTCCGGCACGGCCACCCGGTCCGCCCGGCCGCCGGATCCCGAGGCCGCCCGGCGCCAGGCCCGGTCGGTGGCCAGGCAGCAGCGGGCCGCCGAGCGGATCGCCGCGGCCACCGCCGAGATCTCCGCCCAGAACGCCCAGGCCGCCGAGGCGTCGCGCCGGCTCACCGAGTTGATGCGGCAGCTCGCCGCGGGCGCCGAGGAGGCGTCCGGCGCGACCCGGCCGAGCCTGGCCGCGCTGAACCGGGTCGAGGAGGAGGCCGCCCGGCAGGAGCGGACCACCCGTCGGGTGGCCGAGCTCAGCCAGGCGCTGCAGGTCCGGCTCACCGAGGCGTGGGTGCCGGCCACTGTCGACCAGGCCGAAGCGCGGCGGGCCGGCTCCGTGGTGACCGTCACCGAGTTGGCCAAGCAGGCCGACGAGATCGGCGAGATCGTCCGGACCGTCGCGGACCTCGCCGACCGGACCGACCTGCTGGCGCTGAACGCGGCGGTCGAGGCGGCCCGGGCCCGGCACCACGGCACCGGGTTCGCGGTGGTGGCCGACGAGGTACGGACCCTCGCCGAGACCGGCGAGCGCGGCGCCCGGCAGCTCCGCGACCTGGTCGACGAGGTGCGCCGCGGCGTCACCGGGATCGCCGCCGCGGTGCGGGCCTCCACCGGGACGGCTCGCGACGAGGTGGCGAACGGCGCCGCGATCACCGGTCAGCTGGACGGCGTCCGGGCCGGCCTGGGCACGATCCTGACCGGTGCCGCCGAGATGTCGGCCACCGCGCAGGGCATCCGGCGCGCGGCGGGCCAGGCCGGACAGCGCTCCGCGGAGATCGCCGCGGCCGCCGATCAGCGGTCCGCGGCCGGCGAGCGGTCGTTGCTGACGGCCGGCCGGCAGACCCGGGCGCTGCGCCGGACCGAGCAGACCGCGGAGGAGCTCGCCGAGGCCGCCGAGGTGCTGCGCGACAGCACCGACATCGCCGAGAGCGCGGAGGACGTGGCGGCCACCGCGGAGGAGCTGGCCGCCGCGGTGGAGGAGCTCAATCGCGCGGCGGTGCAGATCGACACCGCGATCGGCGAGATCGGCGTGGGTGCCCGGACGGCCGCCGAGAAGGGCCGGCTGACCGCGGAGACGGTCGGCGAGATCGAGCGGGACGCCCGGCTGTCGGCCGAGCGGGCCGCGGCCGCGGTGGCGCGCGCCGACGGCGTCATCGAGGGGCTGGCCGCGAACCGGGCGACGGCCGACGCGATGATCGAGGCGATCGGCCGGGCCGCCCGGGCGGGCCTCGACAACGTCCGGAAGGTCACCGGGCTGGAGCGGACCGCCCGCCGGATCGACCGGATCGTCGACGCCGTCGCGACCGTCGCGATCCGGACCGGCCTGCTCGCCGTGACCGGCTCGGTCGAGTCGGCCCGGGCCGGCGAGTTCGGCCGGGGCTTCGCGACGGTCTCCACCGACCTCCGCCGCCTGGCGCACGACTCGGCGGAGCACGTCGACCGGATCAAGGACCTGGTCGGGTCGGTGCGGGACCTGATCGCCGAGGTCCGCGGCGACCTCGAGGAGACCAGCCGGCAGGCGCTCGCCGAGGCGGAGGCGGCCCGGGCCGGCACCGCCCGGCTGGCCGGGATCGAGCGGGACATGCGGCAGGTGCGCGACGGCAGCGACGAGGTCCGTGGGTCGGCCGAGGCGATCGCCGCGGTGCTCGGCGAGGCACGGATCGGCCTGGAGCGGGTCGCCGCGTCCGCCGAGGAGGCCGGGCAACTGGCCGGCCAGGCCGCCGGCGCCGCGCGCGAGCAGGCCCTGGGCGCCGAGGAGATGGCGGTCGCGGTCGAGGAGATCGCCGCGCTCGCCGACGAGCTGCGGAACGCGGCCTGAGCATGGACGACCTCGGGTCCGCCGGCTTCGTGACCTTCGACGAGGAGATCTTCGTCGTCTTCCGGCTGGCCGGCGCGGAGTACGCGGTTGACGTCGACGCGGTGCTGGAGATCATCCGGGGGCCGGCGACGCTGACCCGGGTGCCGAGGTCGCCCGCGTTCGTGGCCGGCCTGGTCGACCTGCGCGGCACCGCACTGCCGGTGGTCGACCTGCGGACCCGGCTGGGCCTGGCCCCGGCCGGGCCGGACGAGCGGCAGCGGATCGTGGTGCTGGCCGCCGGCGGGGTCCGGGCCGGGTTCCTGGTCGACTCGGTGGCCGAGGTCGCCCGGGTCGCCCGCGACGCGCTGGGGCCGGCCCCGGAGCTCACCGCGGAGCGGGCGCGCGTCGTCTCCCGGGTGGCGAACCTGCCCGGCCGACGGCGGATGCTGCTGGTCGTCCAGGCCGATCGGCTGCTCACGGCCGCCGACCGGGAACTCGCCGGGGTCTAGCCGGCATGCGCATCCCGATCCGGGCCACAGCGAAGGGGACGGTGGCGTGAACCCGTTGCTCGCCCAGTTTCTCGCCGAGGCCGGCGACCTGCTCGCCGCGGTCGACGCCGGCCTGCTGCGGCTCGCGCGGGACCCCGGCGACCCGGGGCTGGCCGACGAGCCGTTCCGGGCCACGCACACGGTCAAGGGCGCGTCCGGGCTGTTCGACCTCCCGGAGCTGACCCGGCTCACGCACGCCGCCGAGGACCTGCTGGACGCGGTCCGCGGCGGGCGGCTGGCGCTGGACCCCGGGACGGCCGACGACCTGCTGGCCGCGTTCGACCTGATCCGCGGCTGGCTGGCGCACGTCGCCGCGCACGAGCGCCTGCCGGCGACGGCCGGCCGGGACGCCGCCGGGCTGATCTCCCGGCTGCGGTCGCCACTGGGCGGTCCGGCAACCCCCGATCAAGATCAAGAGCGGTTTGCCGTACGGCGGGTGGACCCACCCCCGGACTGGCTCGCCCACCTCGCCCCGGAGTGGCTGGCCACCACCGCGAGCTGGCTCGCCACCACCACGTCCACGCTGCGCTTCGTCCACTACCGGCCGGCCCGGGACTGCTTCTTCCGCGCCGAGGACCCGCTGCACCTGATCCGCCAGGTGCCCGGTCTGGACCGGCTCGCGGTGATCACCCCGGAGCGGTGGCCGCCGCGCGACGAGTACGACGAGCACGCCTGCCTGCTCGCCTTCGTCGTCGCCACCCGGGCCTCGCTCGGCGAGCTGCGCCACCTGTTCCGCTACGTCCCGGACGAGGTCAGCGTCGTCGAACTGGACGCCGCCGCGCTCAACCACCACCTGGCGGTCACCTCACCCACCGGCGCCCCGGACGTCCCGCTCGACCTGACCGGCACCGCCCCGGACGAACCGGCCGCCAGCCCGCCGGCCGTCACCCCGACCGAGGCCGAGGAACCCGGTGGCCCGGCCGGCGCCCGGGTGGTCACGGTCGCCCAGGAGCAGGTGGACCGGCTGCTGGACCTGGCCGGCGAACTGACCGTGGCCACGAACGGCCTCACCTTCCTGGCCGCGGCCGCCGAGGAGGAGGCCGGCAGCCGGGCGCTGAGCCGCCGGATCCGGGACCAGCACGCGGGCCTGCACCGGATCGCCGAGGAGCTGCGAGCGGCCGTGCTGGACCTCCGGACGCTGCCGCTCGCGGTCGCCTTCGGCCGCCTCCCGCGGCTGGTCCAGGACCTGGGGCGGCGGCTGGGCAAGCCCGTCGAGCTGGTCACCGAGGGCGACGACACGACGGCCGACCGGGACGTCGTCGAGGCGCTCGGCGAACCGCTGACCCGCCTGGTCCGCAACAGCCTCGATCACGGGATCGAGACCGCCGCGGAACGGGCCGCCGCCGGCAAGCCGGGCACCGCCCGGCTGACCCTCGCGGCGGTCGCCGACGGAGACGCGGTGCTGGTCGAGGTCTCCGACGACGGACGGGGCGTGGATCCCGCACGGGCCCGGCAAACGGCGTACGCCCAGGGTCTGATCGCCGAAGCGGAGCTGGCGGCGATGAGCGACAGCGAGGCGGCAGATCTGATCTTCCGCCCGGGATTCTCCACCGCCGGGCTGGACGCGGTGCGGACCGGCGTGGCGAAGCTCGGCGGCACCGTGACCGTCCACTCCGAGCCGGGGCACGGCAGCACGTTCCGGCTGCGGCTGCCGCGGTCCGTGGCGATCACCCGGGTGATCGTGGTCAGCGTGGCCGGGCAACGGTTCGGCGTCCCGGTCGACCTGGTGGTGGAGACGGTCCGGGTGCCGGCCGCCGAGCTCGGCCGGGTGCTGCACCAGGACGTGGTGACGCTGCGCGGCGCGGCGGTGCCGGTGATCGACCTGGCCCGCGCCCTGGAACTGCCCTGGTCACCGCCGGCCGGCCAGGATCGCGCGGTGCTCGTGGTCACCGTGCACGGGCAGCGGGCCGGCCTGCTCGTCGAGCGGTTCCACCGCGAGGTCGACGTGCTGCTCAAGCCGATGGCCGGCCTGCTCGCCTACGCCGACGAGTTCGCCGGCACCGCCCTGCTCGGCGACGGCCGGGTGCTGCTGGTGCTGAACCTGACGGAGGTGCTCGGCCTTGCCGCTCGAACTGCATGACGAGAACGCGAGCCTGATCGGGGTGGTCACGGTCGACGAGGTGGAGCAGCTCGTCGGCTGGCTGCGCGCGAGCCGCCGCCCCCGGGTCAGCCTGCGCCGCTGCGGCCATCTGCACACCGCCGCGCTCCAGGCCCTGCTGCGTTTCCGGCCGAAGATCTCCGCGGCGCCGAAGGACGCCTTCCTGGCGGCGCAGGTGCTTCCGCTGCTGGAGGCCGGCGGCGGGGACGACAGCCGGCCGGGGGCCGAACCGCGATGACCACCGGATCGGTCGGTGATGCCCAGTTCCAGGACACCGGCCGTCAGATGTTGGACCATGTGGCGGACGCGGTCGCCGACCTCTGCGATCAGTCCGGGGCCAGGCCGGCGCCGCGGAGGTCCGGGTCTGAGCGATCACCCACGAAACGCGGACCGGCACGGACGAGCACGCCGCCAACGAACCGTTGATCGAACTGTTCCGAGCAGGGGAAGAGGGCTTCACGATGGCTCGCATGGAGGACTACGGCCAGGAGGTGCCGACCGAGGAGGACGCGGTCAAGGCCTTCGCTGACCTGGTCGGTCCGAAGATGGCCGAGGGGCTGTGGGGCCTCGCCGTGCAGTCGCTCGGGCTGGAACGGCCGGTCACCAGCCCCGCCGACCTGCGCCGGGTGGCCGAGCACGTGATGGAGGTGGGCGAGCTGAGCCGGGTGGCCGGCCGGTCGCTGAAGGTGCGGCTGATCACGTACGAGGCGCTGGCCCGGACGGCCCAGTCATGAAGGCACCCCCGCTGCGCGACCGGGAGCGGCTCCGCGAGGTGGCCCGGCTCGGCCTGGACCGGGAGGAGAACCGGGACTACCTCGGCGACGTGGTCAAGTCGGTGGCCAACCGGCTCGGCACGCCGTTCGCCCTGGCCGACGCGCTGCTCGACGACGCCCAGGTGTTCCTGGCCGGGTGCGGCCCGGTGCCGGAGTGGATCACCGAGGCGAACGGCATCCCGATCGAGTGGGCGTTCTGCACCTCGCTGCTGGCCGAGCGCTCGGCGCGGACCGTCGGCGACTTCACCACCGACCCCGAGCACCACGCCAACCCGCTGGTCACGGTGGAGGGGGTGCGGTCGTACATCGGCGCGCCGCTGATCTCCTCGACCGGCTTCGTGCTCGGCGGCCTGTGCGCCCTGGACCTGCGCCGCCGCAGCTTCAATGATCTCGACCTGGAATACCTCACCGAGATGGCCGGCGAAACGGTCCGCCGCATCGAGGAACGCGCCGACCCGGGATGAGTTTCTCCCGGCCCGCTCCTATGCGCCCTCGGCCCAGAACCGGCTCAGCCGGCCGGCGGCCTCGTCCCTGGTCATCGCGGCCACCTCGGCCTCGGTGAGGCCGACGCGGTGGATCAGCAGGTGGACGAGCTCGAGGGGGAGTGACTCCGCCGGGGTTTCCGGGATGCCGCGATCCGGTCTGACGCCGTCCTGGACACAGTCCCAGAACTCGGCGGCCTTGACGTCGAGCTGATCCCGCAGGATGTGGGCCCAGATGCGTGACCCGTAGGTGGTCCGATCGACGGGGTGGGAGACCCGGGTGCGCAAGACGCGGCCATCGCGGAGGTGCAGCTCGTAGGTGCGGTGGTGGGTGCCGGTTCGTCCACGGGCGTCGCGGACGCGATCCCAGCCCTCGACGGTGCAGAACTTCTCGTGCAACTGACGGGTCGGCTGAGGCCAGGTCATCGCCCGGTCCCGACCAGCCAGTCGCCCAGTTGAGCGTCGTCACTGAGGCAGATCAGCTGGACCAGCCCCCAGTTCGCGGCATGGTTCGGCGCGTCGAGCAGGTGATCCTGCCAGTCCTCGGCGTATTCGCGGAGGGCGAGGACCATTTCATCGAGAGCCTCGTCGACGGTCGTGCCGTCGGCGGCCACGGGCAGGCCGGGAATGAAGACCGACCACCCGCCGTCCTCGGCCACGATCTCGGCCCGCGCGGGGGTCACGGCCGCGAGGAAATACCGCAGCCGCTCCTGATCGACGAAGGCCGTCCGCCGCGAATCCCGCCGGACCGTCGCCACGCGCCCCCGCTCGGCCGCGTCCAGCAGAGCCTTCAGATGAGTCCGGGCCTCTGTGTAGCTTTCGTAGTGAACCGCCGACATCACACCATCCCCTCCACCGCAAGCCTGCCGTGCCACCCCAAGTACGTCAAGTACTTGACGTACGCCCGATCCATGACTCCCGCGTGGTGGAAGATGGGCGACATGACGTTCTCCCTGCCCATCCCGGCCGAGGCCAACGCGCTGCTGGACCGGGATCCCCTGGCCGTCCTGCTCGGCCTGGTCCTGGACCAGCAGATCACCATGGAGAAGGCGTTCACCTCGCCGCTCGTGCTGACCCAGCGGCTGGGTCACCAGCCGACCGTGACCGAGCTCGCCGACTTCGACCCGGACGCGCTGCTCGAGCTGTTCGCGACCCCGCCCGCGCTGCACCGCTTCCCGAAGGCGATGGCCGGCCGGGTGCAGGAGGTCTGCCGGGTGCTCGCCGATCAGTACCAGGGCGACGTCGCGGCCCTCTGGCGGGACGCGCCGACCGGCGCCGAGCTGTACCGGCGGATCTTCGCGCTGCCCGGCTTCGGCAAGCAGAAGGCGCAGATCTTCGTCGCGCTGCTCGGCAAGCAGCTCGCGGTCCGGCCGGCCGGCTGGCGCGAGGCCGCGGGCGGCTACGGCGACGAGGGTGCCTACCGCTCGGTCGCCGACATCGTCGACGACGAGTCCCTGACCAAGGTCCGGGAGTACAAGCGGGCGGCGAAAGCCGAGGCCAAAGCGGCAAAGGGATAGGCCGAGTGGCCATTGCGCCCGGCCCGGTGCGAGGATGGCGGGGTCGGACGGAGACCCCTGTGAAGAAGCAGCCCTCGGTGGTCATCACGAATGCCGCCCGGAGCCCCAGCGATCAGCTGCGGAGCCGGGAGGTCCGCTACATCACGATGATGAGCGCCCGGGTCGCCTGCCTGATCATCGGCGGCGTGCTGGTCAGCCTCAAGGTTCCCCTGCTGCCGATCTGGCTCACCCTCTGCGTGACCGGCATGGTCCTGCTGCCCTGGATGGCCGTGCTGATCGCCAACGACCGCGCGCCCAAGACGAAGGCCGAGCGCCTCGCCGACGTGGCGGCCCGCCAGCGCCACCAGCGCGCGCTCACCGAGCCGTCGGCCGAGGCGCCGCCGGAGCCGGTCACCATCGACTCCGACGTGGTCCAGCCCGACAAAACCCTTTAAATCATTTCTTGCCTCGGCTGCGGCCAATAACTGATCGTCGCTCCCGCGGGGACCCTTCCGGGCCTCGCAAGGGCGCGGGGCGCCCAGAACGCGAGACCCGAAAGGGCGACGTCCGAGGGTGGTCGCGGTTTAAAAGGACCCCCGCGACCCGGCTGCCGGGTCAGGGCCCAGCCGCGTGTCGCGGTCCAGGCCGACGGGCCGGGGCGGGCGGGCGCCGACGTGCTGGACGGCCGCGGCTCCCAGGGCGGCGCCGGAGGTCAGCGCGTCCGGCGGGGCGGCCCCGGCGAGCCAGGCGGCCAGCAGACCCGCGGCGAACGCGTCACCCGCGCCGGTCGGGTCCTTGACCGGCACCGGCACGCCCGGCACCGACCACGACGAGCCGTCCCGGGACGCCCACACCGCGCCACCGGCACCCCGCTTCACCACCGCGTGCTGAACGAACTCGGTCAGCCGGGACGCCTGGGCAACGGCGTCACCGGGCCCGGCCAGGACCGTGGCCTCGTCCGCGTTGCAGAGGAGCAGGTCCACCCCACGTACCCAAGCAAGGAAAAGCTCGGCCCCGGCGTCGCGCAACGGAGCAGCGGAGGCCGCGTCGACGCTCACCGTGATTCCCTGATCTTTCGCGGCCGTGAGGGCCGCCAGGCCCGCCGGCCGGGACCCGGCGTGCAGCAGCGGATACCCGGAGAGATGCAGGTGGCCGCCGGGCGCCGCGGCCCGGATCGCCGCGGTCACGTGCTCCGGATCGAGCAGCAGGCACGCGCCCCGATCGGTGATCATGGTGCGTTCGTCGGCGCCGGTCAGCACCACCACGCTCCCGGTCACCGCCCCGGCCCGGACCTGGATCGCGTCCCCGACCCCGGCCGTGACCAGCTCGGCGACCCGGTCCCGGCCGGCCTGGTCGGCCCCGACCGCGGCTACCAGGGTGGTCGCCCGACCGGCCCGGGCCAGCCAGGCGGCCGTGTTGGCCGCCTGACCGCCGCCGCTCACCCGGATCGCGGCGGCGGTGTCCGAACCGGCCCGGATCGGCCCGTCGTGCTCGACCAGCACGTCGGTGACCAGGTCACCGACGACGATCACGGTCCCCATGGCTCAGGCCGGCACGGAGAAGCCCAGCGGCGCGGCCGTCCCGGCGTTCTCCGCCGCGGCGATCCGCGCGGCCAGGGCGGCGTTGCGCAGGATGATCCGCACGTTGGTGGCCAGGCTCTGCCCGTCGGTGCTGGCGTGGAAGTGCGCCAGCAGGAACGGGGTGACCGCCTTGCCGGTGACGCCCTCCTCGGCCAGCGCCGCCAGCCCGGACGCCAGAGTCCGGTCGTGCAGCGCCGGGTCCAGCTGCTCGTCGAGCGGCAGCGGGTTGGCCAGCACCAGCGCGCCGCTGGTGACGTCCTGGTCGCGGCGGGCCCGGATGAAGTCGGCCACCTCCCGCGGCGAGTCCAGCTGCCAGTCGACGTCGAAACCGCCGTCGGTGATGAAGAAGCCGGGGAAGCGCTTCGTGCCGTACCCGGCCACCGAGACGCCCAGGGTCTCCAGCCGCTCCAGGGTCGCGCCCACGTCGAGGATCGACTTGACCCCGGCGCAGACCACCACGATCGGGGTCCGGGCCAGCGCGGTCAGGTCGGCGGACTCGTCGAACGTGAGGTTCGCCTCGCGGTGCACCCCGCCCAGGCCACCGGTGGCGAACACGCCGATCCCGGCCGCGGCGGCGACCGCGCTGGTGGCGGCGACCGTGGTGGCGCCGTCGACGCCCCGGGCGGCGGCGATCGCCAGGTCCCGCACCGAGAGCTTGGCCACGTCGCCGGCGAGCGCCAGGTGCTCGATCTGCGCGTCGTCCAGGCCGGCGATCAGCCGGCCGCCGATCATGCCGATGGTCGCCGGGACGGCGCCGTTGTCCCGGACGGTCTGCTCGATCTCGCGCGCCACCCGCAGATTGTCCGGATGCGGCAGGCCGTGCGAGATGATGGTGCTCTCCAAGGCCACGACGGGCCGGCCGTCCCGGCGGGCACGGGTCACGTGCTCGCCGTACTGAATAGCGAAGTCAGTCACGTTGACCAACGGTACGGTGCCGACCAGCGCGGTTGCCGTTGGACCGACCCGGCGTGAGGTGTCAGACTTGTCGGTCGGAGCTTGCTCCGTGACTAAACGATCTCGTGAAGGGCAGATACCCGTGAGCACCCAGATCCTGGAGCGTCCGGAGACCAAGGACGCCGACACCGGTCCCGAGATGTTCCACTACGTGCGCAAGGAAAAGATCGCCGAGAGCGCGGTCATGGGCAGCTTCGTGGTGGCCCTCTGCGGTGAGACCTTCCCGGTGACCAAGACCCCGAAGAAGGGCTCGCCGGTCTGCCCGCAGTGCAAGGAGATCTACGAAGCCATGAAGGCCTGACCGGAGCGTGGCGGGCGGATACGGACTGCTCGTCGCGGATCTGATCGGGGTGGCGGTGTTCGCCGCCTCCGGCGCCTCGGCCGGCGTCGCGAAGCGCCTCGACCTGTTCGGGGTGGCGTTCGTCGGCTTCGCGTCGGCTCTCGGCGGTGGCATCCTGCGCGACCTGACGATCGGTGCCGTCCCACCGCTGGCCTTCGCCGACTGGCGATACGCGGTGACCGCGGTGCTGGCCTCGGTCGCGGTCTTCTGGCTGCACCCGAGACTGAACCGGTGCGGCGGACGGTTCTCGTCCTGGACGCGGCCGGCCTCGGCCTGTTCACCGCGACCGGCACGGCGAAGGCGCTGGCCGCCGGGGTGCCCGCGGTCGGAGCGTGCCTGCTCGGCATGCTCACCGCGATCGGCGGCGGCCTGACCCGGGATCTGCTCACCGGGGAGATCCCGATCGTGCTCCAACGCGACATCTACGCGATCGTCGCCCTCGGCGGGGCGATTCTCGTCACCATTCTTCAGCGGCTCGGCCACACCGGCCTGATTCCGCTGGTCGGCGCTGCGGCATTGATGACCGGGGTGCGCCTGCTCGCGCTCTACCGTCGATGGTCGGCGCCCGTGGCGGTGCCGTAACCGGCGAATCGCACCTCGCCGCGGCTATGCTGGGGCCTCGCCTCCGCGACCTGTGCCGCGGGGGTTTTTCCATGGATTGAAGGGATCACCGGAGCTTGAGCCCGTCTGTGCCGAATCTGGAGACCTTCCCGCCCCTGCGGGCATGGCAGCGCAAGGCGATGGTGGAGTACCTGCGCCGCCGGTCCGAGGACTTCATGGCCGTGGCGACGCCCGGCGCCGGCAAGACCACGTTCGCCCTGCGCCTCGCGGCGGAGATGCTGAACGACGGCACGATCGACGCGGTCACCGTGGTCTGCCCGACCGAGCACCTGAAGACGCAGTGGTCGCACGCGGCGGCCCGGGTCGGCATCCAGCTCGACCCGAAGTTCCGCAACGCCGAGATCCACTCGTCGAGCGACTTCCACGGCGCGGTGGTCACCTACGCCCAGGTCGGCATGGCCCCGCAGGTGCACAAGCGGCGCACGATCACCCGCCGTACCCTGGTCATCCTGGACGAGATCCACCACGCCGGCGACTCGCGGAGCTGGGGCGACGGGGTCAAGGACGCGTTCGAGCCGGCCGAGCGGCGGCTGCTGCTCACCGGGACCCCGTTCCGCTCCGACGAGAACCCGATCCCGTTCGTCCAGTACGAGCGCGGCATGGACGGGATCCAGCGGTCCAAGGCCGACTCGGTGTACGGCTACGCCGACGCGCTCAAGGACCGGGTCGTGCGGCCGGTCATGTTCATGGCGTACTCGGGGGAGACCCGCTGGCGTACGAACGCCGGCGACGAACTGGCCGCCCGCCTCGGCGAGCCGATGACCAAGGATCTGATCGCGCAGGCCTGGCGGACCGCGCTGGACCACCGCGGCGAGTGGATGCCCCAGGTGATGGGCGCCGCCCACAACCGGCTCCTACGGGTCCGTGAGGGCATGCCGGACGCCGGTGGCCTGGTCATCGCGAGCGACCAGACCGCCGCCCGGGCGTACGCGAAGCTCCTGCACGACCTGACCGGCGAGGCCCCGACCGTGGTCCTCTCCGACGACGACGGCGCCTCCGGCCGGATCGCCGAGTTCGCCGCCTCCGACAAGCTCTGGATGGTCGCCGTCCGGATGGTGTCCGAGGGCGTCGACATCCCGCGCCTGGCCGTCGGCGTCTACGCCACGAGCGCCTCCACCCCGCTCTACTTCGCCCAGGCGATCGGCCGTTTCGTGCGGTCCCGGCAGCCCGGCGAGACCGCCACCGTCTTCCTGCCCAGCGTCCCGCACCTGCTCGGGCTGGCCAGCGAGATGGAGGCGGAACGCAACCACGTGCTCGGCGCGCCCAAGGAGAAGGACGGGCTGGACGACGAGATGCTGGAGCGGGCGCAGAAGTCCGAGGACGCGATCGGCGACCTGGAGAAGCAGTTCGAGGCGCTGTCCGCGACCGCCGAGCTGCAGGAAGTCATCTACGACGGCGCGTCGTTCGGCCTGCCGGCCCGGACCGGCACCGCCGAGGAGGCCGACTACCTCGGCCTGCCCGGGCTGCTCACCCCGGACGAGGTCTCGATGCTGCTGAACAAGCGGCAGACCGAGCAGATGGCCTCGCAGAAGCGGCAGACCCAGGAGGCGGCGAAGAACGCGCCGGAGCCGCCGCCGCGCGAGCCGGTCGTGCCGATGAGCGCGGGGGAGCGCCGGGCCACCCTGCGCCGCCAGCTGAACACCCTGGTCGCGGCGCACCACCACCGGACCAACCTGCCGCACGGGAAGATCCACGCCGAGCTGCGTCGGCTCTGCGGCGGGCCGCCCAGCGCCCAGGCCACGATCGAGCAGCTCGAGGAGCGGATCGCGACGATCCAGACGCTGTAGATCCCTCGTCTGGGTCTTTCGGCGGTCGATAGGCCCCCTGGGGAGGTGCCGATGCGGGAGATCACACAGCAGGCGGTACGTCTGCTGGAGCGGGCGCAGACCGGCGACGCGGCCGGCGCGCTGGCCGAGGCCGAGACCGTCCTGCGGGCCGGCACCGGCGACCCGGCCGACGGGCCCGCCTGCATGCACTTCGTCCGGGTCGTCGCGCACATCGCGCAGTCCGACCCGCGCGGCGCGATCGCCGCCGTCGAGCCGATGCTGACCGCCGCGCGACGCGAGGACAGCGGCGGCTGGCAGGCGTGCGCCCTGGCCAGCCGGGCCTGGCAGCGGCTGCGGCTCGGCGAGCTGGACGCCGCCGAGCACGACCTGGACGGCGTACTGCACGACCTGGTCGCCGCGGAGATGCTCGCCGAGGGCGAGGCGGACCCGGTGGCCGCCGTCAACTCCCGCATCGCGGTCGCCATCGGCTACTACGAACTGCGACTGTACGAACTGGTGGAGCCGCAGTTCCGGCGTGCCTACGAGATGAGCGCCGCGGACGGCGAGCAGAACGGCAACCGCGCGATGTGGCTGCTCAACCTCGCCGAGATGCACCTGCGCTGGGCGCTCGAGCTCTACCAGATCCAGCGGATCACCGAGGCGGAGGCGCACACCGCCGAGGCCGAGCGGTACGCCACCCAGGCCGCCGGCGAGGTCTCCGGCGACGACGCGGCCGTCTGGCGCGACAACGCCCTGCTCTACGCCGCGTGCGCCCGCGCCGACCGGTACGACCCGGCCGGTGCCGCCGTCGACATCGAACGCGTCATCGGCCGGCTGCGGCAGAGCGGCTTCGCCCCGGACGCGCTCGCCCTCAGCCGCCCGTTCTACGCGGTCGCCCTGAAACGCTCCGGGCAGCCCGAGGCCGCCCTGGCCGTCCTCGCGCAGGCCGTGACGGAACTGCCGCCGGACGCCGACTGGCTGGTGTCCGCGAGCACCCACCGGACCCGGGCGGTGCTCCTGGCCCACCTCGGCTCGGAGGACGCCGGGTCGACCCTCGCCTACGGGGACAGCCTGGCCGTCGCGCTCTGGCGGCAGCGCCTCAACACCCTGCACGCCGCCCGGACCATGCACGACCTGGCCGTGCTGCGGACCCAGCACGAGCAGGTCGCCCGCGCCGCCGACCTGGACCCGCTGACCGGCATCGCCAACCGGCGCGCCTTCGACCGCGCGACCGGCCTGGCCGCCACCCGCCCCGGCCCGGTCGCGGTCCTGCTGATCGACACCGACAAGTTCAAGGTGATCAACGACACCCGCGGCCACGCGGCCGGCGACGCGGCCCTCCGCGCGATCGCGGCGGCGCTGGCCGCCCAGGTGGCCCCCGGCGACCTGGTGGCCCGGCTGGGCGGCGACGAGTTCGCGGCGCTGCTGTCCGACCCGGAGACGGCCGTGTCGGTGGCCTCCCGCATGGTCCTGGCCGTCCGCGAGATCCCCGACTGCATAGCCACGGTGAGCGTGGGAATAGCCCTCGGCTCCTCCACCGACCTGCCCACCCTGCTGACCCGGGCCGACGAGGCCATGTACCGCATCAAACGCCACGGCGGCGACGGCGCCGAGCTGGACACCCCCCACTCCACCACCCAAGCCGCCTGACCCACCAGCCCCACCACAGCCACCGCCCCGCCCCGGCTCGCCCCGCCCCGTTGCCGGCACAGCTCACCCCGCCCCACTCGCGGTCTGGCCGGGCTCGCGGTCTGGCCGGGCTCGCGGTCTGGCCGGGCTCGCGGTCTGGCCGGGCTCGCGGTCTGGCCGGGCTCGCGGTCTGGTCCGGCTCGCGGTCTGGCCGGGCTCGCGGTCTGCCGGGCTCGCGGCTCGCCTGGCATGGCCTGGCATGGCCCAGGCTCGGCATTGTCCTGACGGATCCTGGCTCTCCGGCCGGCTGGCAGGGCCCACCCACCCTGGGGGAGCCACCACTGACCATTCTCCCAAAAAGTCCGAAGATCACGTGGCCGCCCTGTGGATAACCGCCCGCTGTGGATAACCACGAATGCGTGCCGGCCACGCCCTAAGCTCGGGGCAGACCCAGGCATGGCAGCCGCCGGTCGGGCCGTGTAGCGCTGGTCGAGTCGTGCGGTGCTGGCGCGGTGTGGCGCTGGCTGGGCGGTGTGGCGCTGGTCGGGCCGTGCGGTGCTCTCGGGGCTGGCGGGGTGGTGCGGTGCTGGCGGGCGGCGCTGTGTGGCGCTGCTAGGACCGTGAGGCGCGGCTGGGACGCGACCCGGCACCCGGGTCGCGTGGGTCCTTTGAAACCGCAACCACCCGCGGACGTCGCCCTGTAGGGCCTCGCGTTCTGGGCGCGCCAGCGCCCTGCGAGGCCCGGAAGGGTCCCCGCGGGAGCGACGATCAGTTATTGGCCGCAGCCGAGGCAATAAAGATCTTTAAGAGCACACGCTGAAGGGGCGCCTCGCGGGAGGCGCCCCTGGGGTCAAGCGTTTTCAGTTTTGGGGGACCGCTGTTGCTGTTAGTTGCTGGAGTTCGACATCATGTTCGCGCCGCGCCAGGTGAATTCCGGATCGGCGGAGAACTGCACCGCGATCTTCACCAGGTCCTCGGCGTAACGGTTGGCGTGGTGGCCGCAGAAAACGAGGTCACCACCACCAGCCAGGGTCAAACGGAGCTTCCCTGCTGCATTGCAGCGGTCGCACCGTTCATCGGCTGCTGTGCCGGCCAGGCTTCCCGCTGGCGGCGTGAGAGTCGGGGTCATCGCCTTCCTCCTCTGTTCGTCACCGATGAACATGTTCCTCGGCTACTGCTAACACATGGTGCAACACGCTGCACCCTTGCGGCCTTCCCGAAGTGCCCCGGGGGGACCGAGGTCACACCCGGTTCCGACTAGTGTGCCGTGATCCCAGGGTGCCACGTCAACGATCACTTCTGCACAACGGTCTGATCACCACCCGTTGATGTACGGGTGGTGACCAAATGGACACGTAATGTTGACTGAAAGTCCTAGTCGAGGTAGTCGCGCAGAACCTGCGACCGTGACGGGTGCCGGAGCTTCGACATCGTCTTGGACTCGATCTGACGGATCCGCTCGCGGGTCACGCCGTACACCTGGCCGATCTCGTCCAGGGTGCGCGGCTGCCCGTCGGTCAGGCCGAACCGCAGCCGGACCACGCCCGCCTCCCGCTCGGAGAGCGTCTGCAGGACCTGCTGGAGCTGGTCCTGCAGCAGCGAGAAGGAGACCGCGTCGACCGCGACGACCGCCTCGGAGTCCTCGATGAAGTCACCGAGCTGGCTGTCGCCCTCGTCGCCGATGGTCTGGTCCAGCGAGATGGGCTCACGCGCGTACTGCTGGATCTCCAGCACCTTCTCCGGCGTGATGTCCATTTCCTTGGCGAGCTCTTCCGGGGTGGGCTCGCGGCCCAGGTCCTGGAGCAGCTCACGCTGGATGCGGCCGAGCTTGTTGATGACCTCGACCATGTGCACCGGGATGCGGATGGTGCGGGCCTGGTCGGCCATCGCGCGGGTGATGGCCTGGCGGATCCACCACGTCGCGTAGGTCGAGAACTTGTAGCCCTTGGTGTAGTCGAACTTCTCGACCGCGCGGATCAGGCCGAGGTTGCCCTCCTGGATCAGGTCCAGGAACGCCATGCCACGACCGGTGTACCGCTTGGCCAGCGAGACCACGAGCCGCAGGTTCGCCTCGAGCAGGTGATTCTTCGCCCGCTCGCCGTCCCGGTTGATCCACTTGAGGTCGCGCTCGAAGTTGCGTTCGAGCGCCTCCTCGCCCTCCTCGGCGGCGCGCAGCCGCTCGGCGGCGTAGAGACCGGCCTCGATCCGCTTGGCGAGCTCGACCTCCTGCTCCGCGTTGAGCAGCGGAACCTTGCCGATCTGCTTGAGGTAGGCGCGGACCGAGTCGGCCGAGGCGGTCAGCTCGGCGTCCCGGCGGGCCTGCTTGAGGGCCTCGGACTCCTCGTCGTCCCACTCGAAGTCGCCGTCGGTGGCCGAGCTGGCGGCGTCGGCCGCGGCGGCCGCGACCACCGCTGCCGGCTCCTCGACCACCACGTCCTCGATGGCGGCGGCGAGTTCCTCGGGGTCGATCTCCTCGCCCTCGGGACCCTCCTCGCCGGGCTTGGCGGCCTTGGCCGGGGAGGCCTTGGCGGTGGCGGCCTTCTTGGCGGGGACGGCCTTGGCGGCGGCCGCGGTGGCCTTGCGCACCGGCGCGGGCTTGTCCCCGGCCGGGGCGGCCTGTTTCGGAGCGGACGTCGTCTTCTTCACCGGGGCGGCCTTGGCGGTGGTCGCCTTCGACGCGGGGGTGGCGGAGCGGGCTGCCGCCACCTTGGTACGCCGGGTGCTGACCGAGCCGTCGACGACGACGGTGATGCCGGCGTCCACCAGCCCGCGCAGGATCTTCTTGGCCTGTGCGGGATTGACTGCGGCGGACTCCAGCGTGTGCGCTACCTGAGCCGATGTGAGCTGCCCGCCAGCACCCTGAGCATGGGTGATCAAGGCCTCGGTGAGAGAGCGAACGTCGGCACCGTTCTGGTGGGCTTCTGTCACGAATGACCTTCCGGAGGCGATGAGTTTGGGCACGGCCATGTTCCAGCGCAGCACGCGGGGGCGAGTCTCGCCGGAGTCGATTTGGGAGCCCCCGGGTCACGGACCGTCCCGCAGTGAGTGTCCGTGAAGCGTGGGCAGGGGTGAATTGTAGCGCCGTCCACCGAGATCCTCCCCCCGCAGCACGCCGCCGGGGGCCGACGACCTCGTCGGAGACGCTCCGGGCGAGAATCGTATCGGCGGAAAGGACTCATACGTGAGCGAGATTTCTCCGGGCTCGTCGCCCGAGGAGCTGCTGTCGATCGCCGTCCGGGTGGCGCGGGAGGCGGCTGCCACCGCGCGCCGCATGCGGGCTGAGGCGATCGGCGACGTGCAGACCAAGAGTACCGACACCGACGTGGTGACCGCGGCCGACAAGGCCGTCGAGCGGCAGGTGGTCGAGACGCTGCGGGACGAGCGGCCCGGCGACACGGTGCTCGGTGAGGAGTACGGCGGCTCCGCGAGCGCCGCGCCGGGCGCGGTCCGGTGGATCCTGGATCCGATCGACGGCACCGTCAACTACCTGTACGGCCTGCCGCAGTACGCGGTCTCGCTGGCCGCCGAGGTCGACGGCGAGGTGGTGGCCGGCGTGGTCCGCAACGCGGCGACCGGCGACGAGTGGACCGCGACCCGGGGCGGCGGCGCCTGGCGGGACGGGCGGCGGCTGAGCTGCTCCACGGAGGCCGTGCTGGGCCAGGCGCTGGTCGGCACCGGGTTCGGCTACGACGCCCGCCGGCGGGCCCATCAGGGCCGTGTCTTCGCCCAGATGATCACCCGTGTGCGGGACATCCGGCGCCTCGGCGCGGCGTCCCTCGACCTCTGCCTGGCCGCGGAGGGCAAACTGGACGCGTTCTTCGAGAAAGGTCTCAACCCGTGGGATCATGCGGCCGGTGGGCTGATCGCGGCCGAGGCCGGGATGGTCGTGTCCGGCCTGAACGGCGTCCCGGCCGGTCCGGAGATGGTGCTGCTGGCCCCGCCGGCGCTCTTCCCGGCCCTGCACGCGTTGTTGGTGGAGGTGGACGCCGCGGGCGGCCCGTGACGCGCACGGACCGCCGGCGGGGCTCAGTCGTCCTCGGCCTTCTTGGTGACCGGCTTGACGCAGGCGCCCGGCGGCAGGGTCGGCTCGCCGATCTCGACCAGCGACTGGTTGACCTCGGTGGTGGTCGCGAGGGACTGGAACTTGCTTCCGATCACGATCTCGACGACCGCGCCCTTACGCTTGGCGTTGTAGACCAGGTCGGACTGGGCGAGGAAGTACGCCTGGACGAGCTGGGCCTTGCCGACCGCATCCGGGCCGAAGCGGATCTCCGCCACGCCCTTGTACTTCGTCTTGCTCTTGCCGGGGGTCTGCACGGTGAACCGGCGGTTCTTGAACTCGGTGGACACACTGTCCGCCAGGCCGGCCTGCGCGGTGCCGTTGAGAACCTTCAGGGTCACCTCGGCCGGGTCGTCCGGCAGTCGCACGTCGGCGAGAGGGGCGCCGTCGGGACAGTTGGCTCCGCTGGCGATGTCCGCCTGCTTGTCGCGCACCAGCGCGACGATGACGAAGACAATTGCGGCCACGGCGAGCACGCCGACGACGACGAGCGCTCGGACGCGCGCAAAGCTCATGGGGTTGGCTCCAGGATCAGGCGACAGGTCCCGGTGAGGTCGCCGGGCCTGTCGAGAGGTTAACGTCTAGCCGCCAGGCTCGCGGAAACAGGGAATGCTTCCGGCGTGCCGACGATGATCCAGAGGCTGGTACCCCTACTTTGATGTCGCCTCAGTCACATCGGGAACAATGTGCCGCCAGTGGGCGTACAAGTCTGCCGCAACAGAGGTAAGGTTCCGCGCTCGCCAGGCCCCGTACCCGGTGTTCGAGCGAGTGTCAGAAATCGTCTGGCGGAACCGGGAACCGAAACCATGCCATTGGCGTTACTAACGCCAAGTGACACATCGATACAGGAGAGTGAAGACCGATGGCCACCGACTACGACGCCCCGCGTCGCGATGAGGTCGACCTCGGCGAGGACAGCCTCGAGGAGCTGAAGTCCCGTCGTGCTGACTCCCAGTCCGGCTCGGTGGACGTGGACGAGGTCGAGGTGGCGGAGAGCTTCGAGCTGCCCGGCGCCGACCTCGCCGACGAGGAACTGACCGTCAAGGTGCTGCCGATGCAGACCGACGAGTTCCGCTGCTCGCGCTGTTTCCTCGTGCACCACCGCAGCCAGCTGGCGACCGAGCGGAACGGGGAGCTGATCTGCCGCGAGTGCGCCTGACAGGCGTGCTCGCGAGCAGTTCGCTGCCACCCGGCGTCCACCGCCGGGACACCACACCGAATTGACACGGGGTTTGACCCTGATGCGGGACCGGGCACAGTACCGGTGACGACGACGGGGAGGACGACGATGAGTCAACCGGACCGCGTGAACGACTCCGAGGCCACCACCGGCGCCGACCCGCTGGAGACCCCGGAGGAGTCCCGCGCCGACGAGGACCTGGGCCGCACCGTCGCGGCCCTCACCGCCGACGACCTGGAACCGTCCGGTCGGCGGCGCCTGCTCGGGCGGCTGGTCGGTGACGTGCGCCGACGTGGCGTGGGACAGCTGTTCAAGCCGAGGGCTGCTCTGCGCTGGATGGCCGACGTGGTCGCCGACGTGGCGCCGCATGTCCCGGTGCGCAGCGGGGAGACGCTGCGCCGGCATTTCCCGGGCATGGACGACGACGCCATCGCGGATCGTCTGATCCGCAACGCCTCCCGGGCGACGGCCGGTGTGGGCGCGGCCGGCGGCGGTGTCGCCGCCGTCGAGTGGGCCGCGGCGCCCACCCTGCTCTCCGCCCCGGTGCTGCTCTCCGCCGAGACGATCGCGGTCGTCGCGATCGAGCTGAAGCTGATCGGCGAGCTGCACGAGGTGTACGGCGCGCCGGTCCCCGGGAGCGGCACCGAGCGCGCGCTCGCCCTGATCCAGTCCTGGGCCGGACAACGCGGGGTCAACCCGCTGGTGCCCGGGACGGGGGTGGCCAGTGTGCTGGGCACGGCCGCCCGCGGGGAGCTGCAGAAGAGTCTGCTGCGCCGGTTCGGGCGCAACCTGACATCGATGGGCCCGATGCTGACCGGGGCCGCGGTCGCTGGCTATCTGAACCGGCGGGCCACCCGCGCGGTCGGCGATCGAGTGCGGGACGACCTGCGCAAACGGGCGCTCAAGAAGCCTGAGCGGCGCGCTCTCGACGGCTGATCGCGAGCAGTGCGGTGGCCAGCTCGACCGGCCGGCGGGTGCTGACGATCCAGTACGGCGTCGGATCGTCCGGGTCGTCGAGGAGGACCTGCACGGCGGTGCCGATCCACGGGCGCTGGACGACGAAGGCGTACGGATGCGCGCCGACGCCCAGCGCCTCACGCTTGCCGGCCTGGTCCAGGGCGACCACGTCGGCGATCACCCGGGCGGGCAGTCGCGCGTCGTCGACCAGGAATTCATCATCCTGTACGGCGACACGCAGCCGGCCGAGCGGGAAGATGAGCACCAGTGCGAGCGGCAGCAGGATCGCGTAGGGCAGCCAGCCCGGCAGGTCGGGCACCCCGAGGCTCAGCTCGGTGGCCAGGACGGCGCCGGTCAGCAGGCTCGCGGGCCACGCCCACCACGGCAGGCCGAGGCGCTCCTGATGGGTCTCCGCGGTGCGGGCCGGGGGCTGGGGTGTCACCCTCGAAGGGTACGGCGTGCCTCCGTTGCGCGGCGCGGCAGGATGGCAGGGTAGGCACCGACCGAGGCCGTACCAGTGTGAGGAAAGCATCCTTGACCGACGTAGTCATCCAGGTCCGCCGGATCGACCCGGATCTCCCTCTGCCGGCCTACGCGCACCCCGGTGACGCGGGCGCCGACCTGGTCGCCGCGGAGGACGCGGAGATCGCGCCGGGATCCTGGGTCAAGGTCCGGACCGGCATCGCGATCGCTCTCCCGGAGGGCTTCGTCGGGCTGGTTCATCCACGTTCCGGACTTGCCGCCCGACTGGGCGTGACGGTGCTCAACGCGCCCGGTACGGTCGACGCCGGTTACCGTGGCGAGATTCTCGTCAACCTGATCAATCACGACCGGGCACAGACCGTGAAGATCTCCCGTGGCGACCGGATCGCCCAACTCGTCGTCCAGCGGGTGGAGCGGGCGGTGTTCCACGCGGTGGACACCCTCGACGACACCACACGGGGCACGGGCGGGCACGGTTCGACCGGCGGCCACCAGGCCCTCTGAGCTCGAGAAATTGAAGATTAGGAAAGGCTGGCAGTGATGTTCTCCCGTAAGCGCGGTGCCGCCAAGCACGTACGCGCGGCCGACGCGCCGCCCTCGAAGGCGCTCGCCCAGAGCCTGGCGTCGGACGGGGACGCCCCGGCGCCCGAGTTCGGCCCGTGGGACGCCGAGCACGCCCCCGGTGACGTGCAGCGTCTCGACCTGGGCAGCCTGCTGATCCCGGCGATCGAGGGGGTCGAGGTGCGGGTGCAGGCCAACCCGGAGGGCGGCGTCGAGCAGGTCGTCCTGGTGGACGGCGAGAGCGCCCTGCAGCTCGGGGTGTTCGCCGCGCCGAAGACCGAGGGCATCTGGGCCGAGGTGCGCGAGGAGATCTCCTCCGCGATGATCGCCGACGGCGTCGAGGCCCGCGAGGTGACCGGGCGGTACGGCATCGAGCTGGTCGCCCGGGTGACCACCCCGGACGGCCCGGCCGACGTCCGGTTCGTCGGCGTCGACGGCCCGCGCTGGATGGTCCGGGCGCTGTTCCAGGGTGCCGCGGCCGCCGACCCGGCCCGCGAGGGCGTGCTCGGCGTGGCGCTGGAGGGCCTGGTCGTGGTCCGGGACAACGAGCCCCGCCCGGTTCGTGAGCCGCTGCCGCTGCGACTGCCGGCCGAGATGGCCGAGCAGAACCCCGCGCAGCAGGTTTGAGACCGGAGCGGGTTACCGTGAAGTCATGACCACCGAGGAGCGCACCGGCCTGCGCCGGTTCCTGGATCGGTTGACCGCGACCGACTCCGAGCTTGACGCTCAGGAGCTGCAACGGGACGCGGCCAAATGCGGAGCCATGCCCGCCGGCCAGTGCCGGCGGGGTCAGGTCGTTTCGGTGTCCGGGCGACTGCGCACCGTGGCGTACACTCCACGGACCAACCTGCCGACCCTGGAGGCCGACCTCTGGGACGGCAGCGACGTGGTCACGCTGGTCTTCCTGGGCCGCCGGTCGATCGCCGGCATCGAGCCCGGGCGCCAGCTCACCGCGCGTGGCCGGATCGCGATCCGCGACGACCGCAAGGTCATCTACAACCCGTTCTACGAGCTGGAGGCGCCGCGGTGACACCCGGCAACGAGCCGCGCCACGTGGCGCACGAAAGCGTCGAGGAGCGGCTCGCCGAGGACATCGTCGAGGAGCTCGATCTGCATCCGGTCGAGCCGGAGCCCGCGGAGGAAGAGCTCCCGCCGCTCAGCGAGCAGATCGCCGAGCAGCTCGGCGGCGTGCGCGGCCTGATCGAGTCGAGCGTCCCGGTGCTCGCCTTCGTGCTGTTCAACGTGCTGCTCGGCGAGTCGGTGGCCGGCCTGGACAAGCGCACCGCGCTGCTCTGGGCGATCATCGGCTCGGTCGGCTCGGCGGTCGCCATCGGCGGTGTCCGGCTGGCTCGCAAGCAGCCGGTCCGGCACGCGGTGAACGGGCTGTTCGGCATCGCCCTGGGGGCGTACTTCGCCTGGAAGAGCGGCGACGCGAAGAACTTCTACCTGCCCGGCATCCTGCTCACCTTCGGCCAGGCGGCGGCGCTGCTGGTGTCGGTGGTGGTCCGCAAGCCGCTGATCGGGTACGCGTGGGGCATCATGGCCAACAAGGGCCGGCAGGACTGGTTCGGCAACGCCCGGCTGTTCCGTACGTTCCAGTGGCTCACCCTGGTCTGGGTGGTCTCCCTGATGATCCGCGCCGGCATCCAGTTCTACCTGTGGAGCCTCGGCGAGGCGAACGCGCTGGGCATCGTCCGGATCCTGATCAGCTGGCCGATCTACGCCGCGACGTTCGCCTTCACCGCCTGGGCCATCCACCGGGTGACCTCGACGCCGAAGGCCGAGGAGGCGGTCGCCTAGTCGGCGGCCTTCTCGCCCAGCACCACGGCGCGGATCTGGTCCTCCACCTCGGTGGTGCAGACGAAGATCAGCTCGTCGCCGGCCTCCAGCGTGTCGTCCGGCGTCGGCACCACCACGCGCTTGCCGCGCAGGATGGCGACCAGCGCCGCGTCCCGCGGCATCGGCACCGCCCGGATCGGCTTGCCCTCGTAGGGCGCGTTCCGCGGCAGGGTGATCTCCACCAGGTTGGCCTCACCCTGCCGGAAGGTCATCAGCCGGACCAGGTCGCCGACCGTCACCGCCTCCTCGACCAGGGCGGCCATCAGACGCGGCTTGCTGACCGCCACGTCGACGCCCCACTGCTCGTTGAAGAGCCACTCGTTCTCCGCCCGGTTCACCCGGGCCACCACCCGGGCGACCGCGAACTCGGTCTTGGCCAGCAGCGAGACCACCAGGTTGGCCTTGTCGTCGCCGGTCGCGGCGACCACCACGTCGCAGGACGCGACGTCGGCCTCCTCCAGGCTGCTCAGCTCGCAGGCGTCGGCGAGGATCCACTGCGCCTGGGGCACCCGCTCCGGGCAGAGCTGGCGCGGCTGCTTCTCGATCAGCATCACCTCGTGACCGTTGCCGATCAGCTCCTGGGCGATCGAGCGGCCGACGTTGCCGGCTCCCGCGATGGCGATCCGCATGTCAGTGCCCCTCGTTCCCGGCGCGCCCGGCGATGTCCAGAACCCGGTTCACGGTCTCGTCGGTGACCAGCATGAAGACCTGGTCGCCGTCCTGCAGCACGGTGGACGGCTGGGCGAGCGCGCCCATCCCGAACCGGGCCACGTAGGCCACCCGGGCGCCGGTCCCCTCCTCCAGGGACTTGACCGTGCGGCCCACCCAGTCGGCGTGCAGCGGCGCCTCGACGATGCTGACCACGCTGGTCGGGTCGCGGAACACCTCGTTGTGGCCCTCGGGCACGAGGTAGCGGAACATCCGGTCGGCGGCCCAGCGGATGGTGGCCACGGTGGGGATGCCGAGACGTTCGTACACCTGGGCGCGCTTGGCGTCGTAGATCCGGGCGACCACGCGGGAGACGCCGAACGTCTCGCGGGCCAGCCGGGCCGAGATGATGTTGGAGTTGTCGCCGCTGGAGACCGCGGCGAAGGCGTCCGCCCGTTCGATGCCGGCGGACTGCAGCACGCCCCGGTCGAAGCCGATCCCGTTCACCGTGATGCCGCCGAAATCCGGGCCCAGGCGCCGGAAGGCGTCCGCGTTCTGATCGATCACGGCCACGTGATGGCCGCGCGCGTCGAGGCTGTGCGCCAGCGTGGAGCCGAGCCGGCCGCACCCCATGATCACCACGTGCACGCTTGGTGCCCTCCCGAATCGCCCGCCGTCCCCGATGAGCCTGCCATGCCGCTCTGTGGTCCGGTGTCCGGGGCGGGCAACGGCCGAAGTGGTACGCCCGTACTCTTGGCAACCGTGGCAAGTACCACCTCCCTCGCCAAGCGGCTGCTCCTAGGCCGGCCGTTCCGCTCGGACAAGCTTCAGCACACGCTGCTGCCCAAGCGGATCGCCCTGCCGGTGTTCGCCAGCGACGCCCTCTCGAGCGTGGCGTACGCCCCCGACGAGATCCTGCTGACCCTCTCGATCGCCGGGGCGGCCGCTTTCGCGATCTCGCCCTGGGTGACGCTGGCGGTCGCCGTGGTGATGGTGACCGTGGTCGCCAGCTACCGGCAGAACGTGCACGCCTACCCGTCCGGCGGTGGCGACTACGAGGTGGCCACCGTCAACCTCGGACCGCGCGCCGGCCTGGGGGTGGCCAGTGCGCTGCTGGTCGACTACATCCTCACGGTCGCGGTGTCGGTCTCGTCCGGGGTGAACAACCTGGGCTCGGTGGTGCCCTGGGTGGCGGACAACCGGGTCGGCATCGCCATCGCCGCGGTCACCCTGCTCACCGCGCTCAACCTGCGTGGCCTGCGGGAGGCCGGGGTGGCGTTCGCGATCCCGACGTACCTCTTCATCGTGGTGATCCTGGGAATGATCGCCACGGGCCTGTTCCGGATCTTCATCCTGGGCGAGGACCTGCGCGCACCCAGCGCCGGCCTGACCATCACGGCGGAGTCCAGCCACCTCACCAGCTTCGCGTTCGTCTTCCTGCTGCTGCGGACGTTCTCGTCGGGCTGCGCCGCGCTCACCGGTGTCGAGGCGATCTCCAACGGGGTGCCCGCCTTCAAGCCGCCGAAGAGCAAGAACGCCGCGACCACGCTGATGCTGCTCGGCGGCCTGGCGATCGTGATGCTGGCCGGCATCGTGTCGCTGGCCCGGATGACCCACCTGCAGTACGTCGAGGACCCGACCACCCAGATCGTGGCGAACGCCGGGTTCTACGAGCAGAAGACGGTCACCGCGCAGCTCGCCCAGACGGTGTTCGGCGACGGCTCGTTCCTCTTCCTGCTGACCGGCGGGATCACCGCGCTGATCCTGTTCCTCGCCGCGAACACCGCGTTCAACGGCTTCCCGGTGCTCGGCTCGATCCTGGCCCAGGACCGGTACCTGCCCCGCCAGTTCCACACCCGGGGTGACCGGCTGGCCTTCAGCAACGGCATCGTCTTCCTGGCCGGCGCCGCGATCGTGCTGATCGTCGCGTTCGGCGCGGAGACCACCCGGCTGATCCAGCTCTACATCGTCGGCGTGTTCGTGTCGTTCACGCTGTCCCAGGGCGGCATGATCCGGCACTGGAACCGGCTGCTGAAGATCCAGCGCGATCCGGAACGCCGGCGCCGGATGATCCGGTCCCGGGCGATCAACACGTTCGGGATGGGCCTGACCGGCGCGGTCCTGATCGTCGTCCTGATCACGAAGTTCCTGCTCGGCGCGTGGATCGCGATCGCCGCGATGATCGTCTTCTACGTGCTGATGCTGGCCATCCACCGGCACTACACCCGGGTGGCCGAGGAGCTGCAGCCCACCGAGGAGCGCCCGGTGCTGCCGTCCCGCAACCACGCGGTGATCCTGGTCAGCAAGGTGCACCAGCCGACGTTGCGGGCCGTCGCGTACGCCCAGGCGACCCGGCCGGACACGATCACCGCGGTCACCGTGAACGTGGACGACAAGGACACCCGGGCGATCCAGGCCGAGTGGGAGCGCCGGGAGCTGTCGGTGTCGTTGACGGTGGTCGACTCGCCGTACCGGGAGATCACCAAGCCGATCATCGACTTCGTGAAGGGCGTGCGCCGCGCCTCACCGCGCGACGTGGTCAGCGTCTTCGTCCCGGAGTACGTGGTCGGCCGCTGGTGGGAGAATCTGCTGCACAACCAGAGCGCGCTGCGGATCAAGGGGCGCCTGCTCTTCGAGCCGGGCGTGATGGTCACCAGCGTGCCCTGGCAACTGCGGTCCAGCCAGGACCGTGACCTGGAGCGCCTGGACCGTGGGCTGAGCCGGGCCCCGGCACGTGGCCCCCGGGTCCGTCCGGTGGAACCGGAGCCCGTTCCCGATCAGACTGGCGGCGACAAACCATGACCGACCCCTCGGACGATCTCGTCGAAGGTGACCGGATCGAGCTGACCGTCGGCGCTCCGGCGCACGGCGGGCACTGCGTGGCCCGGTTCGGCGGCCCGCACGGCCGGGTCATCTTCGTCCGGCACACGCTGCCGGGCGAGCGCGTCACCGCGGAGATCACCGAACGGCACCGCGGCTACCTGCGGGCCGACGCGGTCGAGATCCACGAAGCCTCGCCGGACCGGGTCGAGGCGCCCTGTGCCTTCGCCCACCCCGGCGGCTGCGGCGGCTGCGACCTGCAGCACGTCTCCGCCGACGCGCAGCTGCGGTGGAAGGCCCAGGTGGTCCGGGAACAGCTCACCCGGTTGGCCGGGCTCACCCCGGAAGATCAGGACAAGGTTTTCGTACGGGTCGAACCCCTCCCCGGCGGCCTGCTGAACTGGCGCACCCGGGTCCGGTACGCGGTCGACGCGACCGGCCGTCCGGGCCTGCTCCAGCACCGGTCGCACCAGGTCGTCCCGATCGACCGCTGCCTGATCGCGCACCCGGCGATCCAGGGGCTGGACCTGCTCCAGCGCTCGTGGCCGGAGTCTGCCGCGCTGCAGACGGTCGCCTCCGCCGGCGGCGACGTGGTCGCCCTGGAACGCCCGGCCGGGACGTCCGGTTCGGCCGGCGGTGACCCCACCGACGATCCGGGCGGCAGCGGGCTCGTCCACCTGTCCGGCCCGGAGCGGCTCACCGAGGTCGTCGGCGACCGCACCTGGGAGGTCTCGCCGGAGGGCTTCTGGCAGGTGCACCCGGCGGCGGCGGCCACGCTGACCGCGGCGGTGCTGGCGATGCTGCGGCCGGTCGCCGGCGAGGTCGCCTGGGACCTGTACGGCGGCGCCGGCCTCTTCGCCGCGGCCCTGGCCGAGGTGACCGGCGCCCGCACCACGGTGGTCGAGTCGTCCTCGGCCGGCGTGGCGGCGGCCCGGGCGAACCTGGCCGACCTGCCGCAGGCCGAGGTGGTCCAGGCGGTGGTCGAGACGGCGCTGAGCCGCCGGCGGATCACCGGCCCGGTCGACCTGATCGTGCTCGACCCGCCGCGGGCCGGCGCGGGCGCCCGGGTGGTCCGGGGGATCGCGGCGGCCGGGGCCCGGGCGGTCGTCTACGTGGCGTGCGACCCGGCGGCGCTGGCCCGGGACGTGAAGACGTTCCGGTCGCTGGGCTGGGAGCTGGCCGAGCTGCGCGCCTTCGACTGCTTCCCGATGACCCAGCACGTGGAGTGCGTGGCGCTGCTGCTCCCGGCGGCCTAGAGCCGGTCGCCACGCGGGTGCGTGGCGACCGGAACTGATCAGGGGTTGGCGCGCTCGGCGGCGGCCACCGCGTTGCGGAACAGCATCGCGACCGTCGTCGGCCCGACCCCGCCGACCCGCGGCGTGATCGCGCCGGCCACCGCCGCGCACGACTCGTCCACGTCCGGCAGCAGGCGCCGGCCCTCGTAGCGGACCCCGGCCCCGACCACGACCGCCCCCGGCTTGACGTGCTCCGGCTGGATGATCCCGGGAACGCCGGCCGCCGCGATCAGGATCTCGGCCCGCCGGGTGTACCGCGGCCAGTCCTTGACCCCGGTGTGCACCACGGTCACGGCCGCGTTCGCGGTCGGCCGCTTCTGCGCCAGCAGCATCGCGAGCGGCCGACCGAGCGTCGCGCCGCGACCGAGAATGACCACCTCCCGGCCGGAGATCTCGATGCCGTGGTGGGCCAGCAGCGCCTCGATCCCGGCGGGCGTGCAGGGCAGCGGCCCGGGCAACCCGACGGCGAGCCGCCCCATGTTGAGCGGGTGCATGCCGTCGACGTCCTTGTCCGGGTCGAGGGTCTGCAGCGCCGCGTCGTAGTCGAGGTGGGCCGGGATCGGGTACTGGATCAGGACGCCGTGCACGTCCCGGTCGTCGTTGAACCCGGCGATCACCTTGAGCAGGTCGGCCTGGGTGACGTCACCGCCCAGATGCTCGTGCGGCGACTCGAAGCCCAGCTCACCGGCCTGCTTCTGCTTGATCCGGATGTATCCCGCGCTGGCGTCGTCGTCGCCGACCAGGATGGTGGCGAGGCTGGGCCGGACGCCGCGCTCCTTGAGCTTGGCGACCCGGTCGCGGACGTCGGCCAGCACGGCCTCGGCGACGGGCGCGCCGGGCAGGAGGCGGGCGCCGGTGTTTTCGCTGGTCATGTTCTTCTGCTCCTCGGCCGGGAGCCCAGGCGGTCGACTCCCGTGAACGAGCTCCCCGATGGTTCGACCATCCCCGAGCCGCCAGTCGCTGCTTACCTCCCAGAATGCCGGACGCGGCCGCGCGCCGGGGCGGCGGGGGTCTCAGAAGATCAACTTCAAATTCTTCATTGCCTCGGCTGCGGCCAATAACTGATCGTCGCTCCCGAGGGGACCCTTCCGGGCCTCGCAAGGGCGCAGGGCGCCCAGAACGCGAGGCCCTACAGGGCGATGTCCGTGGGTGGTCGCGGTTTCAAAGACCCCGAACGGGGCGATCACCGTGCGGATCGGGCGGGCGAATCCGGTGCCCAGTGGCTCGAGCTCGACGAATCACACGCCTCCACCGGTTCGGGGATTGTGAAGGTGCTGTGGAGGATCTCGGCCTGTCCGTTCGCTCCAGGTCGCGTACGCGCGTCACCCCGATAGACTCGTGCCTCATGAGCGACTCCCCCTCGACCCCGGCCGGCCTGCTGACGACCATCACCACCCCGGGTGATCTGAAGCGACTGTCCGCGGAGCAGCTGTCCCTGCTCGCGGCCGAGATTCGTGACTTCCTCGTGACCAAGGTGTCGAAGACCGGGGGCCATCTCGGTCCGAACCTCGGGGTGGTCGAGGTGACCCTGGCGATGCACCGGGTCTTCGACTCGCCACGCGACAAGATCCTCTTCGACACCGGTCACCAGTCGTACGTGCACAAGATCCTGACCGGCCGGCAGGAGGGCTTCGACCTGCTCCGCCAGCGCGGCGGCCTGACCGGCTACCCGAGCCAGGCGGAGAGCGAGCACGACCTCATCGAGAACTCGCACGCCTCCACCGCGCTGTCCTACGCCGACGGCCTGGCCAAGGCGTTCACGCTGCGCGGTGAGGACCGGCACGTGGTCGCCGTGGTCGGTGACGGCGCGCTGACCGGCGGCATGTGCTGGGAGGCGCTCAACAACATCGCGGCCACGAAGAACCGGCTGGTCATCGTGGTCAACGACAACGGCCGGTCCTACGCGCCGACGATCGGCGGCCTGGCCAACCACCTCTCCACGCTGCGGCTCAACCCGGGCTACGAGAAGGTGCTCGACCTGGTCAAGGACGCGCTCGGCTCGACCCCGGTGGTCGGCAAGCCGGTCTTCGAGGTGCTGCACGCGGTCAAGCGCGGCATCAAGGACGCGATCAGCCCGCAGCCGATGTTCGAGGACCTGGGCCTGAAGTACATCGGCCCGGTCGACGGCCACGACCAGCAGGCGATGGAGTCCGCGCTGCGCCGGGCCAAGGGCTTCAACGCGCCGGTCATCGTGCACACCGTCACCCGCAAGGGCTACGGCTACCGTCCCGCCGAGCAGGACGAGGCGGACTGCCTGCACGGCCCGGGCGCCTTCGACGCGGAGACCGGCAAGCTGCTGGCCGCGCCGTCGCTGAAGTGGACCAAGGTCTTCGCCGAGGAGCTGGTGAAGATCGCCGACGAGCGTCCCGACGTGGTCGGCATCACGGCCGCGATGGGCGAGCCGACCGGCATCGCCACGCTGGCCAAGAAGTACCCCGAGCGGGCGTATGACGTCGGCATCGCCGAGCAGCACGCCGCGACCAGCGCCGCCGGCCTGGCGATGGGCGGCCTGCACCCGGTCGTCGCGGTCTACGCCACGTTCCTGAACCGCGCCTTCGACCAGGTCCTGCTGGACGTCGCGATGCACAAGCTGCCGGTCACGTTCGTGCTCGACCGGGCCGGCATCACCGGCCCGGACGGGCCGAGCCACTACGGCATCTGGGACATGAGCGTCTTCGGCGCGGTCCCCGGCCTGCGGCTCGCCGCGCCGCGGGACGCCGCCACCCTGCGCGAGGAGCTGCGCGAGGCGGTCTCGGTCGACGACGGCCCGACCATCGTCCGGTTCCCGACCGGCGCGGTCGCCGCGGACACCCCGGCGATCCGCCGGATCGGCCAGGTCGACGTGCTGCGGGAGGACCGCCGCAAGGACATCCTGCTGGTCGCGGTCGGCTCGTTCGCCGGGCTCGGGCTGGACGCCGCCGAGCGGCTCGCCGAGCAGGGGTACGGCGTGACCGTCGCCGACCCGCGCTGGGTCCGCCCGGTGCCGATCGAGCTGACCGGCCTGGCCGCCCAGCACCGCCTGGTGGTCACCCTGGAGGACGGCATCCGCGCCGGTGGCGTGGGTGACGCGATCGCCGCCGCGCTGCGTGACGCCGGGGTGCTCGTGCCGCTGCGCGACTTCGGCGTGCCGGCCGGCTTCCACCCGCACGGCACCCGCGGCGAGATCCTGGCCGCGCTCGGCCTGACCGCGCAGGACATCGCGCGGGACGTGACCGAGTGGGTGTCCCGGATCGACGCCGGCAGCTCGAAGGAGGAGCAGCCCGCGCTCTGAGCGCCGAAAGCTGACGAGCGCCTCCGTTATTCCATCGTTATATTCAATGGATGGGTGCGGAGGCGTTCGGCCGCCCGGTCGTCATCGACCTCGGGCTCGGTCGCGGCGTCCCGGAGACCTATGAGCGACCACGGGGGCACACTGTCCCGCAGTGGTTCGCCCCGGTCGTGCTCGCGGTCCTGCTGCTGCTCAGCTCGAGCGCGTCGGCCGCCCCGCTGAAACCGCCGTTCACCGCGCTGCTGCGGGTCCCGCTCGGCCCGGCCGACCCGTACCTGGTCACCGCGGCCGGCCGGCTGCTCACCCAGACCAACGGCCTGATCACCGCGTACGACCTGGGCACCGGCACGCTGCGCTGGCAGGCCGGCCAGTCCACCCCGGTCTACCGCCTGCGCACCGGCGAGGGCCTGGTGCTGATGCAGCCGTGGACCACCGCCGGCGCCGCGGACGGCACCTCGGCGATCTCGGTGACCACCGGCGCCAAGATCTGGGACAACCCGCGCAGCGTGATCACCTTCGCCGGCAGCGACCAGCTGCTCGCGGTGACCGGCACCCGCAGCCTCTCCGGCAGCAACCGCCGGGTGCAGGGCCTGATCGAGGTGCTCGACCCGGCCACCGGCGAGGCCCGCTGGCAGGTCCGGGTGCCGTCCACCGCGGTGGTGCTCGGCGTGCCCGGGCCGGCCGGCTCCGGCGCCCGGATGCTGATGGTCCGCGACGACCGGACCGCCCGGCTCTACGACCTGGCCGACGGCCGGCAGATGAACGTGCGGTCGCTGCCGGCGGCCAACTACGGCCCGGAGAACCCGTCGGTCGCCGACGGGACCGTGCTGCTCCGGCATCCCGGCCCGTCCGGGATGGAGGTCTCCGCGTACGACCCGGCCACCCTGCGCGAGCTGTGGACGAAACCCGCCGAGGGCACCTTCGAGGTGCGCTCCTGCGGCCTGCTCGCCTGCTTCCTCGGGCAGGACGGGGTGCGCGCGGTCGAGCCGGCGACCGGGGACACGCGATGGGTGCGGGCCGGCTGGCAGTCCGTCACCGAACGCGGCGACACGCTGCTGGCCTACCCGGACACCGACATCAGCCGGCCGGTCGGCCTGGTGGACAGCCGGACCGGCCGGATGCTGGTCGACCTGGCCGGCTGGTTGCCGATGGCCGGGGCGAACGGCTCCGGCGAGCTGCTGGTCACCCGGGAGGTTCCGGCCGGCGCGCGTACCATGGTCGCGGTCGCCGACCGGGCGGCCGGCCGGCTGCGCCCGATCGCGCTGCTGCCGGCCGGGACCGGGGACTGCGAGGCGGCGCCGGGGCGGCTGGTCTGCCGGGCGAACTCCGGCGAGCTGGTGGTGTGGGCCTACGACGAGACGGCGGGCGCGGGCTGATCCCCGTACGGGAAAGGGTGTCGCGTGACGCTGATCGAGCTGGACCGCGAAGCCCACCTCGACCCGCCGCCTGCCTCGCGTCCGCCGATCTCCGCCTATCGCCGCGGCGGCCTGCTGCTGGCCCTGGCCCTGCTCGTGGTCCTGGGCGGCGCCGCGCCCGCCGCCGGGATCCGCTGGCGCTACCTCGGCGCGATCACCGCCCCGATCGCCCCGGACGGGCCGATCGAGCTGGCCGGCGGCCAGATCTACACGGTCGACGCCGGCGGGACCGAGCCGGCGGTCTCCGCGTGGAGCCCGGCCAGCCCACCGGCCCGGCTGTGGACGACCCGGGTGCCGGCCGGCGACGAGCGCAACGTCGCCGCGGCCGGCTCGCTGAGCGTCCGGCCGGCCGGCGACGTGACGCTGCTGACCAGTGGCGTCGCGACCACCGCGGTCGACGCGGCGACCGGGCGGATCCGCTGGTCGTCGCCGATCGCGGTGACCGTGCTGCCGGGCAGCGGCGTCGGCGTGACGGTCGACCGGGTGTTCCGCGCCGGCACCGAGTACGACCAGGAGTCCGGCGATCCGGGCCCGCTCTACTTCTCGGCCACCGGCGAGCCGCACACCGAGCCGCCGTTGCGCACCGACGTCCGCGGCCTGGACCTGAGCGACGGCCGGACGCTGTGGACCACCGCGCCGGGTGGCTCGGTCACCGTCGACCAGGTGCCCGGCGACGACCCGGCGGTGCTGATCACCTCGTCGAACCGGCTCACCCTGGTGGACGGCGCCAGCGGGCGGCTGCTCCGGGCGGTCGACGTGCCGCGGTTCGGCGGGCACGGGCCGGCCAGCGGCTCGCTGATCGGCGATGTGGCGCTGGTCAGCTACCAGAATCCCGGGCGGCAGGTCGCGTTCGCGGCCCGCACGCTGCGGCAACTGTGGACCCGCGAGGTGCCGGACCTGGTCGCCGACCCGGCCGACTGCCAGGGCGTGCTCTGCGCGGGCGGGCACGGTGACCTGCGGGTGCTCGACCCGGGCACCGGGCAGGCGCGGTGGCGGGTGCAGGAGGACGTGGACCTGGCGGTGCGCGCGGGCTACGTGCTGCAGACCGACGCGGCGTCCGGCGAGCCGGTGCGACTGACCGACCCGCGGACCGGGGCGACCCGCGTCGACCTGACCGGCTGGACCGGGGAGGTGGCCGGCTCGGCCGACGAGCCGCTGGTGCTGCGCCGCCGGGACAAGCGCGGCGGGCAGGCGTTCGCGACGGTGGTGCCCGGGCACGCCGAGATCCACCGGCTCGGGGTAACCGGGGCCGGGGTGGGGGAGTGCGACTCGGACGGCCGTTACCTGGTCTGCCGGTCGTCCGGCGGGCTGCGGATCTGGGCGTACCGAATCTAGTTTGGTCTTTGTGTCTGAGGTTGTGATCGAGCTCGGTGAGGTTCGGGATGCGCCTGAGGTGCGCGAACCGGTCACTTCACGACATTTCCGGATCCCGCTGCTCGGTCTCGTTCTGCTGCTGGCCGCGCTGCCCGGCGGAGCGGCGACCCGGGCGCGGCCGGCGCCGCCGGTGACCGTGCCGGCCGCGATCGGCGACCGGGTCCAGTCGCGGGCGGACCGGCTCTACGTGATCGGCGCCGGCGTGCCGGTCGGTTCGCCGGTCACCACGCAGACCGTTCGCGCCTACACGTTGCCGGCCGTGCACCCGCTCTTCGAGCAGTCGGTGCGCGTCTCCGGGGAGATCGTCGACGTCCAGGCCGCCGCCGGGGACGACCTGCTGCTGGTCCAGGTCCGCGGCTACACCGACGCCGGGCAGACCACCATCGCGGTCCGGCCCGGGGTGGCCGAGCCGCTCTGGACGCTGCCGGGCGCCCTGGCGGGGGTCCTGCCCGGCGGCACGGCGGTGTTCGGCTCGCGGGTCGTCGGCGCCGCCGACACGGACACCGGGCTCGACTGGCGCGGGGTGGACCTGGCGACCGGCGCGATCCGGTGGACGATCCGTCAGCAGCCCGGCGAGCAGGCCGCCCTGGACACCGACCGCGGCGCTCCACGGTGGTTGTACCTGCTCCGGGAGGAGCGGCTGACCGCCTACGACACCCGGGACGGCCGGCCGGTGGCCGAGGTGGCCCTGCCCGGGATGCGGCCGCGGTCCGCGGTGCTCTGGCCGCTCACCGGGCGGCTGCTGGTCAGCAGCGACGCGACCGGCAGCACGATCTTCGACACCGGGTCCGGCCTGCGCGCGGCCGCACACGTCGGCAACAGCCTGACCGGCTACACGGCGGCGGACGACTGCCAGGAGCTGATCTGCGCGTACAACCACGAGGGCAGCCTGGCCGGGCTCGACCCGCGGACGCTGGCCGAGCGGTGGTCGGTGGTCGGCGAGGCGTACACCACCTGGCTGGACGGCTACCTGCTCACCTTCGACCCGTTCGCGGTGCGGCCGGTGATCCGTCGGTCCGACCCGGTGACCGGCCAGGAGACCGGCCGGGTCACCGGATGGCAGTTCGCGCCCGGGCCCGGATCCGAGGTCTATCTGCGGCGCGGCGTGGGGAAGCGGGAGTGGTTCGGGAGGCTGGAGCCGGCCCGGATGTGGGTCCGCCCGCTGATCGCGGTCGAGAACGTGACCGACGAGTGTCAGGTGACCGGTGAGGTGCTGATCTGCCGCAAGATCGATGGCAGCGTCGGGGTTTGGCGGCTTCGGTAGCCTTCAGCTACGGCCGCCGGGGCCGGTCGGTGGTACGGAGGGTCTGCGATGCGCGTTCTGGTGGTGGAGGACGAGCGGACGATGGCCGACGCGATCGCCCGCGGGCTGCGGCGGCACGGCATGGCGGTGGACGTGGCGTACGACGGGCTCGAGGGCCACGAGATGGCCTACGTCACCCGCTACGACGTCGTCGTGCTCGACCGTGACCTGCCCGGCATGCACGGCGACGAGATCTGCGCCGCCCTGGTCGAGTCCGGCGCGCTGACCCGGGTGCTGATGCTCACCGCGGCCGCCTCGGTCGCCGACCGGGTCGAGGGCCTGACCCTCGGCGCCGACGACTACCTGCCCAAGCCGTTCGCCTTCGACGAGTTGGTGGCCCGGGTGCAGGCGCTGGGCCGGCGCGCCACCCCGCCCGCCCCGCCGGTCTTCAGCGTCGGCAACCTGGTGCTCGACCCGGGCCGCCGGGCGGTGACCCGGGGTGACGTGCCGATCGACCTGACCAACAAGGAGTTCGGCGTGCTGGAGGTGCTGCTCAAGGCGAGCGGCGCGGTGGTGTCCAGCGAGGAGCTGCTGGAGCGGGTCTGGGACGCGAACACCGACCCGTTCACCACCACGGTCCGGGTGACCGTGATGACCCTGCGGAAGAAGCTCGGCGACCCGCCGCTGATCGAGACCGTGGTCGGCGCCGGTTACCGGGTCGTCCTGCAGTGACGGTCTACCAGGGGCAGCAGGGCCTGCAGCGGGGAAGTGTGCTGCACCGGCTGCTGCGGCCCACCCTGCGCCTGCGACTCACCCTGCTGAACGGGATCCTGCTGGTCGCGGCCGGCGCGGTGCTGATCGTGCTGTCCTGGCTGCTGATCGACGAGTCGCTGCACCCGGCCGACGAGCTGCTGGCCGGCTCGACCGTGACGCTGAACGACGGCACCACCCGGGAGGCCCGCTCCTGGCAGAACGAGATGATCGATCAGGCCTCCGACCAGCTGCTGGTCAAGGGGCTGAGCGCGCTTGTCGCGATCGGCATCATCGGCACCGCCGGGGGCTACCTGGTGACCCGCCGGGCGCTGCGCCCGCTGCACACCGTCACGCAGACCGCCCAGCGGCTCGGTGAGGAGACCCTGGACCAGCGGATCCGGTACGCGGGGGCGGACGACGAGGTGGCCGAGCTGGCCCGGACGTTCGACGCGATGCTGGACCGGCTGGCCGAGGCGTTCGAGTCGCAGAAACGGTTCGTCGCGAACGCCTCGCACGAGCTGCGCACCCCGCTCGCGGTGATGCGCACCGAGATCGACGTGACGCTCAGCGACCCGGAGGCCGACGTCGCGGAGTACCGGCGGATGGCCCGCGTCGTGCGCGACGCCTCGATGCGGGCGAACGGCCTGGTCGACGCGCTGCTGGTGCTGGCCCGCTCGGAGGCGCAGTCCGGCCGGCGGCTGGTCCGCAAGGTGCCGGCCGACCTGGCGATGAGCGCCACCAACGCGCTGTCGGCGGTGAAGGACGAGGCCGACCGGATGCGGCTGGAGATCACCACCGACCTCACGGCGGCGCCGGTGGTCGGCGACCCGAGCCTGCTGGACCGGCTGGCCGGCAACCTGATCGAGAACGCGATCCGGTACAACCACCTGCTCGGCCGGCTCTGGCTGCGCACCATGTCGGTGGACGGGCAGGCCCGGCTGATCGTCGGCAACACCGGCCACGAGGTGGAGCAGGCCGAGGTGCCCGGCCTGTTCGAGCCGTTCCGCCGGGGCGGCTGGGAGCGGACCGGGTCGCGCGGCTCCGGCCTGGGGCTGTCGATCGTGCGCGCGGTGTGCGACGCGCACGGCGGCACGGTCTCCGCGATCGCCCTGGCCGACGGCGGCCTGGAGGTCACCGTGTCGCTGCCGGCCGCGGACACCACGCCGGTGGTGGCCGCGACCGCGAGCGTGCCGCGGATCGGTGGTTAGCCCACCTTCTCCATCTGGGCGCGCAGCTTCGGGAACTCGGACTTCGCCTTGCTCGCCGAGGAGTAGTACCACACCAGCATGCCGACGCTGCCGTCGTCGCTCCAGACGCAGACCGCCAGGTCGATGCCGGCCGACTCGCTGTTGCCGCACTTGGCGGCCCCGCCGTAGGTCCCGGTGGGCACCTCGATGATGTCGTCCACCGCGAGCCCGGTCAGGCTCATGTTGGTGAAGTTCCGGTCGAGCTCGAGCCCCGGGTTCGGGATCGGGGCGGCGACCGCGATCGCCATCACCATGTTCTTCTTCGCCGGGGCGCCGTAGAACGCGCCGAACGAGGTGGTGGCACCCGGGTAGCCCTTGAGCAGCCCGTCCTCCATCGTCGTGGTGACGGCGTTGAACTCCTTGGTGTCCAGCTTCGGCCGGCCGCCGAGCGTCTTCGGCTCGGCGACGGTGATGTCCTCGGCGGGCGCCTCGGTGCTGTCCGTCGTGCTGTCCGGCTCGGCCGGGGTGCTGCTGGAGGTGGACGTGGTGTCCTTCTGGTCGTCGCCGTAGACGATGCCGATCACGGCGAGGCCACCGACGCAGAGCACCAGCGCGATCGCGATCGAGACCAGGACGATCGGCAGCGTCCACGACTTCTTCGGCGCCGGCGGGATCGGCGGGAAGGTGGGCTGCTGCGGGTAGACCGGCTGGCCGTACCCGGGCTGGCCGTAGGCCGGCTGACCGTACGGCGGCGCGGGCGGCCCCTGCGGCGGGTAGCCGGGCTGCGCGTACCCCGGCGTGAAGGGCTGGGTGGGCGGCTGCGGCGGAGCCGGATCGGGCCCCGGGACGTTCGGATTCGGCACACCGGGGTAGGGCGGCCCTGCGTATGGGTCTTGCGACATCGACGGACTCCAGGATCAGGGGGTACGCGGCGCAGCCTAACCGGGTGGTATGACAAAGAGAACGCCCCCGCCCGGCATCCGGGCGGGGGCGTAACGAAAATCTCGGTCAGGCGCGGCGCACGTTCGCCAGACCCGCGGGCAGGAAGCGCTTGCCGGTGACCTGCTCCGCGATGCCGCTGCGGTCCAGGTACGGCGTGATCCCACCCAGGTGGAACGGGTAGCCGGCCCCGAGGATCATGCACAGGTCGATGTCCTGCGCCTCGGCGACCACACCCTCGTCCAGCATGATCCGGATCTCCTCGGCCAGCGCGGCGAGCGCCCGGGCGCGCACCTCGTCGCCGGTCAGCACGGTGTCGCCGACCTCGAGGAGCTTGACCACCTCGGTGTTGATCTCGTCGTCGACCAGCAGCGGCAGGCCGGCGTCGACGATCTTCTTGAGGTTCGGGCTGTCCACGTACCGCTCCGGGAAGGCCCGGTGCAGCGTCTCGCCCACGTGGTACGCCACGGCCGGCCCGACCAGCTGCAGCAGCGCGACCGGCCGCATCGGCAGGCCCATCGGGTCGAACGCCTCGTTCACCACCTCGAGCGGGGTGCCGGCGTCCACCGCCTTGAACACCTCGCTGGTGAAGCGGGTCAGCACCCGGTTGACCACGAACGCCGGGGCGTCCTTGACCAGCACCGAGGACTTCTTCAGCTCCTTGCCGACGGCGAACGCGGTGGCCAGCGTCGCGTCGTCGGTCTTCTCGTCCTTGATGATCTCCAGCAGCGGGAGGACCGCGACCGGGTTGAAGAAGTGGAAGCCGACGACCCGCTCGGGGTGCTCGAGGTCGGCCGCCATCTCGGTCAGCGAGAGCGAGCTGGTGTTGGTGGCGAGGATCGCCTCCGGCTTGACGATCTTCTCGAACTCGGCCCAGATCTGCTTCTTCAGGTCCAGGTTCTCGAAGACCGCCTCGATCACGAAGTCCGCGTCGGCGAAGACCGAGCGGTCGACCGAGCCGCTGATCAGGCCGCGCAGCTTGGCCGCGGTGCCCTCGTCCATCCGGCGCTTGCCGACCAGCTTGTCGATCTCGCCGGTCACGTACGCCACGCCCTTGTCCACCCGGGCCTGGTCCAGGTCGGTCAGCACGACCGGGACCTGCAGCCGGCGCAGGAAGAGCAGGGCCAGCTGGGACGCCATCAGACCGGCGCCGACGATGCCGACCTTGGTGACCTTGCGGGCCAGCTTCGCGTCCGGCACGCCGACCGGGCGCTTGGCCCGGCGCTGGACCAGGTCGAACGCGTACAGGCTGGCCCGGGCCTCGTCGCCCATGATCAGGCCGGCCAGCGCCTCGGTCTCGGCCGCGGTGCCGTCCTCGAAGGACGCCTCCTTGGCCAGGGCCAGCAGCTCCAGCGCCTTGTTCGCGGACGGGACCGCGCCGTGCAGCTTCTCGTCCAGCTGGTTCTTGGCGAACCAGAGCACGCCGTCCCACATGTCCCGGTCGATCTCCGGGCGCTCGACGGTGACCTTGCCCTGGACCACGCCGGCCGCCCAGGCCAGCGAGTCCTCCAGGAAGTCGGCCGCCTCGAACAGCGCGTCGGCGACGCCCATCTCCTTGGCCTGCTTCGGACGCAGCACCTTCTGGGTCAGCGGGTTCTGCAGGATCACCTGGGCCGCACCGGCGATGCCGATCAGGTTCGGCAGCAGCTGGCTGCCGCCCCAGCCGGGGATCAGGCCGATCGCGACCTCGGGCAGGCCGAGCGCCGCCGCACCGGTGGAGACCGTGCGGTAGTGGCAGTGCAGGGCGACCTCGAGGCCACCACCGAGCGCCGCGCCGTTCACGAACGCGAACGTCGGGATCGTGCTGTTCTTCAGCCGCGCGAAGACCCGGTGGCCCAGCTCGCCCAGCTCGAGCGCCTGCTCCTGGGAGGAGATCAGCGGCATGCCGGTGATGTCCGCGCCGACGCAGAAGATGTACGGCTTGCCGGTGATCGCGATGAACGCGGGGTCCGCTTCGGTGGCGGCCGTGATCGCGGCGTCCAACGAAGCGAGCCCGGCCGGGCCGAAGCTGTTCGGCTTCTTGTGGTCGAAGCCGTTGTCCAGCGTGATCAGCGCGACCGGCTTGTCCAGCCCGGGGACCCGGACGGAGCGGACGAGCGCCTTGGTGACGACCTCGTTCGGGTTCTCGATCACTTCGCGAAGCCTTCCCAGTTCGGGTTCTCCCAGATCACGGTGCCACCCATGCCGATACCGATACACATGGCGTTGATGCCGTACCGCACCTCGGGGTGCTCGGCGAAGTGCCGGGCGAGCTGGGTCATCAGGCGCACGCCGGAGGACGCGAGGGGGTGCCCGACTGCGATCGCGCCGCCCCACGGGTTGACCCGCGGGTCGTCGTCGGCGATGCCGTAGTGGTCCAGCAGGGCCAGCACCTGCACCGCGAACGCCTCGTTCAGCTCGAACAGGCCGATGTCGTCGATGGTCAGGCCGGCCTTCTTCAGGGCCTTCTCGGTCGACGGGATCGGGCCGTAGCCCATGATCTCCGGCTCGACGCCGACGTAGGCGTACGACACCAGCCGCATCGCCACCGGCAGGCCCAGCTCACGGGCGGTCGCCTCGTCGGCCAGCAGGGCCGCGGTGGCGCCGTCGTTCAGGCCGGCCGCGTTGCCCGCGGTGATCCGGCCGTGCGGGCGGAACGGGGTCTTCAGCGTGGCCAGCTTCTCCAGCGAGGTCTCGCGGGGCGCCTCGTCCACGGTGGCCAGGCCCCAGCCCAGCTCGGAACTGCGGATCGCGACCGGGACCAGGTCCGGCTGGAGCTTGCCGTCGGCATACGCCTTCGCCGTCTTGAGCTGCGAGTTCAGCCCGAAGCGGTCGGTGCGCTCCTTGGTGATGTGCGGCAGCCGGTCGTGCAGGTTCTCCGCGGTCGCGCCCATCACCAGGGCGGACGGGTCGACCAGCTTCTCGGTCAGGATCCGCGGGTTCGGGTCCACGCCCTCGCCCATCGGGTGCCGGCCCATGTGCTCGACACCGCCGGCGATGGCGATGTCATACGCCCCCATCGCGATGCCGCCGGCGACGTTGGTCACCGCGGTCAGCGCGCCGGCGCACATCCGGTCCACGGCGTAGCCGGGCACCGTCTTCGGCAGGCCGGCCAGCAGCGCCGCGGTCCGGCCGATGGTCAGGCCCTGGTCACCGGTCTGGGTGGTGGCCGCGATCGCGACCTCGTCCACCCGCTCGGTCGGGAGCTGGGGGTTGCGCTTGATCAGCTCGCGGATGCAACGGATCACCAGATCGTCGGCGCGGGTCTCGGCATACATGCCGCCCGCCTTGCCGAACGGGGTGCGGACGCCGTCGACGAAGACGACCTCGCGTACTTCACGGGGCACAGCAAGCCTCCTTGCGGGCGTGAACCCAAATGTGCAGGGAATGCTACTCGTCGGTAACTAGCGGCTGCCAGGCCCTCGCCGAAATGTCACAGCAAGGTTTCCGCCGGAGACTCAGAAGAACAGACAACCCAAGGTCAAGAGCTTCATTGCCGATGCTGCGGCCAATAACTGATCGTCGCTCCCGCGGGGACCCTTCCGATCTGAGCAGGGCGCTGGGCGCCCAGAACGCTCAGACCGGAAGGGCGACGTCCGTGGGTGGGCGCGGTCAAACCGCAAAACCCCGTTCAGTCGGTGAGCGGCGCGGGTAGAACCGCGGCGAGCTGGCTGGCGATCAGGCCGACCTGCCAGTTGCGGGCGCCGAAGCCGCGCAGCGTGTCGGAGACCGTCTGCGCGCTGATGTCGTCCGGCGGTGACCAGGCCAGCCGGCGGATGTAGTCCGGGCTGATCAGGTTCTCCGGGGGCAGGCGGTGCGTCTCCGCGGTGCCCACCACCACCCCGCGGCAGCGGGCCAGCCGGGCCGCGGCCACCGGGTCGCGCTCGGCCCAGCGGTGCGGCGGGGGCGGACCCTCCACCGGCAGGTTCACCGGCAGCGCGTCGTCCGGCAGCGCCCGCGCCTGGTCCAGCGCGTCCAGCCAGATCTTCGCGAGGCGGCGCACCGAGCGACCGCCGAAGCCCGGGATGGCGAGCAGGGTGCGCTCGTCCTTCGGGTCGGCCTCGGCCGCGACCACGATCGCCGAGTCGGGCAGCACCCGGCCGGGCGCCGAGTCCCGACGGGCGGCGACGCCGTCCCGCGCGTACCAGAGCGCGCGCACCCGGGACTGCGCCCGCGCGCCCCGCACCCGATGGATGCCGGACGTCCGGCGCCACGGGTCGGCACGCACCCGCGGCGGCCGGTCGGCGCCGGCCACCAGCGCGGCGAACTCCTCCGCCGCCCAGGCCGCCTTGCCCTGCCGGTCCAGCTCGGTGGCGAGCAGGTCCCGCAGGTCGGTGAGCAGCTCCACGTCCAGCGCGGCGTAGGTCAGCCAGGAATCCGGCAGCGGCCGGGTCGACCAGTCCGCCGCCGAGTGGTGCTTCTCCAGCGAGAAGCCGAGCAGGTGCTCGGTGAGCGCGGCCAGGCCGACCCGCTCGAACCCGGCCAGCCGCGCGGCCAGCTCGGTGTCGAACAGCCGGCGCGGTTTCATCCCGAGCTCGGCCAGGCAGGGCAGGTCCTGACTGGCGGCGTGCAGCACCCACTCGGTGTCGGCCAGAGCCGCGTCCAGGGTGCGCAGGTCGTCCAGCGGCAGCGGGTCGATCATCACGGTGCCGGCCCCGGCCCGGCGCAGTTGCACCAGGTAGGCCCGTTGGGTGTAGCGGTAGCCGGAGGCGCGTTCAGCGTCCACGGCCACCGGTCCGGTGCCCGCCGCGAACCGGGCCACGATCTCGGCGAGCTCGGCCGAACTCTCCACTGGAGCGGGGGTGCCATCGCGCGGTGCCGTCAGGGGAACAGCCTCGGGACCGCCAGAACTCGGGTCGGGCGGCACGTCGTGCGGTCCGTCCCCTGCTGGCTCTGGCGTGTCCCGACGGCGCAGGGGTGTTTCGTCGGTCACTCCGTAACCGTACGGGGGTCACACCCTTGCCGTGCGCAGCCGGGTCCCGGCGCGCCGATTTCTCGATCGACTTCCGGTTCCGGATCTCATAGCTGACGCACAGCTTCTGGGTTCAACCATTGCGCGGTTTGCTCCGTATACCCGGGTGCCACGCCGAAACCACCGGGAGGCCGTGCGGATGACCGCCACCTACGAGCCCTTCACCCCAGCCGGTTCTCCGGAGCCGCGCCGGGATCGTTACGCCTCCGGGTCCTCCGCGTCCTCCGCGGGCGAGGGCTACGGCTCCGACCGTCCGGCCTCGTCCGAGCGGCACGCCCCGGCCGAGCGTTACGAGGACGACTACCGGCGCGCGGCGGACCCGTGGGCGGCCCGGGCTCAGCCTCAGGAGCAGGCGCCGCGATCCTGGGAGTCGGCGCCGTCGTGGCAGCAGCCCGAACCCGCCGCCCCGTCGTGGCAGCAAGCCGAGCCCGCGGCCCCCGCGTGGCAGCGGGCCGAACCCGCCGCGCCGGCCTGGCACCAGCCCGAGGCCGCCGCCCCCCGCTGGTCCGACCAGCCCTCGTCGGCCTACTCCGCGCCGGCCTACACGCCCCCGGCCTACGAGGTCCCGCAGACCGCGCCCAGGGCGTCCGGATTCTCCTTCGGCGGCCGCGCCAAGCCGATCATTCTCGGTCTCGTCGTGCTCCTGCTCGTGGTCACCGGCTGGCAGGCCTACCGCATCGAAACCATGATCAAGAGCAGCAACGACCTGGCCTCCGCGGTCGCCGGCGAGCAGAACCGCAGCGCCGAGCTGGAGAAGGCGCTGACCAACGTCTTCGACCCGGAGGGCATCTCGTCCGCCGCCCTGCCCAGCGTCTTCCGGGTCCGCGCCGGCGACTTCACCGGCACCGCGTTCTCGGTCGGCACCAAGGCCGCCGACGGCACCGCGAACCTGTTCACCAACTTCCACGTGGTCGAATCGATCTGGAAGGCCGGCAACAAGGCGGTCACCCTGGAACGCGGCTCCACCAAGATCAACGCCACGATCGTCAAGGTGAACGAGTCCAAGGACCTGGCCCTCCTGGTCGCCAAGAAGACCATCAAGCCCCTCGCGGTCTTCGCCGGCCAGGTCAAGCCCGGCCAGCAGGTGGTCGTGGTCGGCGCCCCGCTCGGCCTCGACGACACGGTGACGACCGGCGTCATCAGCGCCTACCGCGAGGACGACGCCGACGGCCCGACCATCCAGTTCGACGCCCCGATCAACCCGGGCAACTCCGGCGGCCCGGTCGTCAACACCAGCAAGCAGGTGGTCGGCCTGGCCACCGCGAAGGCCCGCGACGCGGAGGGGATCGGCCTGGCCATCCCGATCGCCACGGCCTGCAGCACGTTCAAGGTCTGCTGATTCCCGGCTGCAGGGCCCTGCTCGGGCGCTGACCTGGGGTCAGGCCCTGCTCGGGCGCTGACCTGCGGTTTCCCCGGTTCCGGCGCCCCGCAAGTTATCCACAATCCTGGGTTGTCCACAGGCCGTCCGCGTGATCTTGCGGATCGCGGGACAATGGGATTGGGCAGGCCCCCGTGGTGGGTGGGGACTACCCACCGGCGTGCCGGCGTACCGGAAAAGAATCCGCAAGCGGACCGGCCAGGCCGGCGGCAGCGAGCCGGGTTGGCCGGGCGTCCGGCCGTAGGCCCTGACCGCGGGGTATCGCGAGACTGATCCGCTGCCGCTGCCGCTGCCGCTGCCGCTGCCGCTGCCGCTGCCGCTGCCCACAGCCCCGCAGCCGCGCCCGCAGCTCGCGTGCGGGGCCCGGCCGCGCCGAAGCTCGCGTCTGAAGCGCAGCCGCGTCTGGGGTTCAGCTGTGCCGGGGTCCGCGCCCGCAGCTCGCGTCTGGGGCTTGGCCGCGCCCGCAGCTCGCGTTCGGGGCCCAGCCGCGTCGCAGTCCGCGTGCGGGGCTCAGCCGCGCCGGAGGCTTGGCCGCACGTGTGACGTGTGGCCTGAATTCGCGGCCCAGCTGCGGCGGAATCCCGGTGACCAGGCCGGTTCTACGAGCCCGGTTGCCGGGCCGGTGCTGCGAGCCCGGTTGCCGGGCCGGTGCTGCGAGCCCGGTTGCCGGGCAGGTGCTGCGAGCCTGGTGGCCGGGCCGATGCTGCGAGGTCGGTTGCCGGGCCGGTGCTACGAGGCTGGGGCTCGGTGGCGGTCGGTGAGGGAGGAGACGCCCGGCGGGGGGAGGCCGGCCGTCGAGGCCAGCATGGCGCACCAGCCGTGCAGGTGGGCCGGGATCTCCGCGGAGGTCGGGGTCCACGACGCGCGGACCTCGAGGTCGGCCGTCGGGGCCGGGCCGGACAGTTCGCCGAAGCGGGTGGACGCGGTCTGGGTGACCGTGCCGCCGATCGCCGTGTACGCCGCGGAGAACTGCTCCAGGGCGTCGGTCAGCCAGGTCCAGGCGACCGCGGGGAGGAGCGGGTCGGTGGCCAGGTCGGGTTCGAGCTCCGCGGTGACCAGGGTGACCAGGCGCAGGTCGCCGCGCCAGGCGTCGTGGCCGTCGGGGTCGTGGAGCAGGATGAGGCGACCGCTGGCGACCTCGTCGCCGGACCGCAGGACGGTGGCGCTGAGCGCGAACGAGTAGGGCGCGAGACGCTGCGGCGCGGCGATCTCCTCGATCAGGATCTCCGGCCGTGGCGAGTCCGCGCGCAACGCGGCCACCGCGCGGGTGAACGCCTCGGGAACAGCGGAGGGGGACGCCATGGGGGAAGAGTATGCCGATCTACGCCCGGGCCGCCTTCGCCGCGCCGCCGGAGGCTCTTCACTCACGTGGCACGATGACGCGGTGACCGTTCTCCAGGATTCCCCGTTCGTCCGCGCGTGCCGTGGCCTCCCGGTCCCGCACACGCCGGTCTGGTTCATGCGGCAGGCCGGGCGCTCGCTGCCGGAGTACCGCAAGATCCGCGAGGGCATCCCGATGCTCGAGTCGTGCCGCCGGCCCGAACTGGTCACCGAGATCACCCTGCAGCCGGTCCGCCGGCACAACGTGGACGCGGCCATCCTGTACAGCGACATCGTGGTGCCGATCGCGGCGGCCGGCGTCGATCTGGACATCGTGCCCGGCACCGGCCCGGTGGTCGCCGATCCGATCCGGACGGCGGCGGATCTGGCGCGGCTGCGGCCGATCACCGTGGACGACGTGGACTACGTGGCCGAGGCGGTCCGCCTGCTGGTCGCCGAGCTCGGCGCGACGCCGCTGATCGGCTTCGCCGGGGCACCGTTCACGCTGGCCAGCTACCTGATCGAGGGCGGTCCGTCGAGGACCTACCTGAAGACCAAGGCGATGATGTACGGCGACCCGCAGCTCTGGAACGCGCTGCTCGCCCGCCTCGCCGAGATCACTCTGGCGTTCCTGCGGATCCAGATCGACGCCGGGGTCAGCGCGGTGCAGCTGTTCGACTCGTGGGCCGGTGCGCTCTCCGAGGCCGACTACCGCCAGTTCGTGATGCCGCACTCGGCGAGCGTGCTGCGTGGCCTGGCCGACGCCGGCGTGCCGCGGATCCACTTCGGGGTGGGCACCGGTGTGCTGCTGGAGGCGATGGGCGAGGCCGGCGCGGACGTGGTCGGCGTCGACTGGCGCACCCCGCTGGACGTGGCCACCAAGCGGATCGGCCCGGACCGGTCGGTGCAGGGCAACCTGGACCCGGCGATCCTGTTCGCCGGCTGGGACGTGGTGGAGCGCGAGGCGCGCCGGGTGCTGGCGCAGGGCGGGGCCACCCCGGGCCACGTGTTCAATCTCGGTCACGGCGTGATGCCGGAGACCGACCCGGAGATCCTCACCCGGCTCACCGCGCTGGTGCACGAGGTGACTGCGTAATTGGCCTCGCCTCCGCTCGGCGGCATTTCGCCCGTCGGGCTCGAACCCTGCGGGCCCGGGCTACGCGACGTGACCTCCGGCCCTGGTGGTTCCGGCGTGCGTCACAGAGGCTGACCCCGCTGGCCGCGGGGCGGTACGGCCTGGGAGGGTGGAGAGCGTGCGGAAGCGGATCGCGGTCATCGGCGGGGGTATCGCCGGTCTGGCGGCCGCCGTGCGCCTGCGGGACGTCACCCCGCCGGACACCGAGATCATCGTGTACGAGCAGAGCGGCGCCCTGGGCGGCAAGCTGCGCACCGGTGAGCTGGCCGGCATCCCGGTCGAGCGCGGCGCCGAGTCGTTCCTGAACAGTGCCCCCGGCGGCGGCGAGTCCGCGGCGGTGGTCTTCGCCCGCCGGGTCGGCCTCGGTGACGCCCTGGTGCATCCGGCGGCTCAGCCGGCCGCGCTGGCGATCGGCGGGAAGCTGACCCGGATCCCGGCCGGCACCCTGGTCGGCGTGCCCGGCGACCTGTCCGCGCTGGACGGGGTGGCCTTCCCGGACGAGAGCGCGGACCTCGACGACGGGCACCCGCTGCTCGCCCCGGGCGCGGACATCGCGGTCGGCGAGCTGGTCCGGTCGCGGTACGGCGCGGACGTCGTCGACCGGCTGGTCGACCCGATGCTCGGCGGGGTCTACGCGGGCCGCGCCGACCGGCTGTCGCTGCGCGCCACGATGCCCCAACTGGCGCAGACCGCGGAGACCGAGCACACCCTGCGCGGCGCGGTCCGGGCGGCGCAGGCGCTGAGCCGGCGGACCCCCGGGCAGCCGGTCTTCGCGGCGGTGGCCGGCGGGATGAGCCGGCTGATCGGGGCGGCGGCCACGGCGGCGCGGGCGCGGATCAGTCTCGGGCTGCCGGTGCGGGAGATCATCCGTACCGGAAAGCAGTGGCATCTCGTGCTGGGGCCGGCACCCGAACCGCAGACCGATGACGTCGATGCCGTGATTCTGGCCGTGCCGGCGAAGCCGGCGGCCCGGTTGCTGGCCGGGGTCGCGCCGGCCGCCGCGCAGGCGCTGAACGGCCTGGAGTACGCGAGCGTCGCCCTGGCCGGGATGGCCCTGCCGCCCGGCACGCCGCTGCCCGAGCTGTCCGGTTTCCTGGTGCCGCCGGGGGAGGGCACGCTGGTCAAGGCGGCGACGTTCTTCACCCGGAAATGGCCGCACCTGACCGGGCCGGACGGTCCGGTGATCGTGCGGGCCTCGCTCGGCCGGGCCGGTGAGGAGGAGCGGCTGCAGCTCAGTGACCGGGCGCTGCTCGAGATCGCGCACCGGGAGCTGGGCGAGCTGGCCGGTGGGGAGCTGCCGCCGCCGGCCGCGTCGTGGATCCAGCGCTGGGGCGGCGGCCTGCCGCAGTACTCGCCGGGCCATCCGGACCGGGTGACGGCGGCGCGGGCCGCGCTGCCCCCGGGCCTGGCGGTGGCCGGCGCCGCGCTGGACGGCGTGGGCATCCCGGTGTGTGTGGCCAGCGGTGAGCGGGCGGCGGACGATGTGCGTAGTTATCTGGAGGATTTATGAGCGAGCAGACCAACGCGGCTCGGATCAACGAGCTGAACGCCACCATCCGGTACACGATGTGGTCGGTCTTCCGGGCGTCCAGCCCGCTGCCGGCGCTGCGGGACGACCTGGCCGGTGAGGTCGACACGCTCTTCGAGCAGCTCGCGGCGAAGGACGTGACGGTCCGCGGGACGTATGACGTGTCCGGGCTGCGGGCCGACGCGGACCTGATGATCTGGTGGCACTCCAGCGACCCGGACGCGCTGCAGGAGGCGTATTCGCTGTTCCGGCGGACCGCGCTGGGCCGGCACTTCACCCCGGTCTGGTCGCAGATGGCGCTGCACCGGCCGGCCGAGTTCAACAAGAGCCACCTGCCGGCGTTCCTGGCCGGTGAGGAGGCGCGGCCGTACATCTGCGTGTACCCGTTCGTCCGCTCCTACGAGTGGTACCTGCTGCCCGACGAGGAGCGCCGGGACATGCTGGCCGAGCACGGCCGGCAGGCGCGCGGCTACCCGGACGTGCGGGCCAACACGGTCGCGTCGTTCGCGCTCGGCGACTACGAGTGGATGCTGGCCTTCGAGGCGGACGAGCTGCACCGGATCGTCGACCTGATGCGCGACCTGCGCGCCTCCCGGGCCCGCCGCCACGTCCGCGAAGAGGTGCCGTTCTACACCGGCCGCCGCCGCTCGGTCGCCGAGATCGCCGCCTCGCTGCCCTGATCCGGACGAAGAAGATCAACTTCAAGATCTTCATTGCCTACGCTGCGGCCAATAACTGATCGTCGCTCCCGCGGGGACCCTTCCGATCTGAGCAGGGCGCTGGGCGCCCAGAACGCTCAGACCGGAAGGGCGACGTCCGTGGGTGGGCACGGTTCACAAGGACCCGGTGAGGCGCGGCCACGGGACTCAGCTGATCGCCGTACCAAATCGTGGTTTGTCTTTTAGATCTTGCGGGCCATCGGGATGTGCGGGATGCCGTCCTCCACGTATTCCGGGCCGGTCGGCTCGAAGCCGAACCTGGTGTAGAACGTCACCAGGTAGGACTGGGAGTCCAGGACGCTCGGGCGGTGGCCGATGATCTCCAGCGCGTGCTCCAGCAGCCGGCCGGCCAATCCGGCGCCGCGGGCCGACTTCGCCGTGACCACCCGGCTGATCCGTTCCGTCCCATGGTCATCGAGAATCCGCAGATAGGCCCGAATCTCCCGATCACGGGAGAACCATAGGTGTCGGGTACCGGGTTCGGTGTCGCGACCGTCCAGGTCCGGGTAGGCGCACTCCTGCTCGACCACGAACACGTCGCCGCGGAGCCGGAGGAGGTCGTACAGCGTCGCGGCGCTCAGGTCGCGGAACGAGGCAACTCGCAGCTCATCGTGGGGCTCGGGGTGCATCGGGACAGCGTAGAGCGGCGCGTCTTCCCCCCGTCACCGGTCCCGCCGTTGTAGTGATGAGGCTACGGCCTGTGGAGGACGCGATGATCAAACGCAGTAGGTTGTTCGGCAGCAAGACGCGGGTGACCTTCACCCTGCCGGCGGATCAGCCGTCCGGCGTGGTGAGTGTGGTGGGCACCTTCAACGACTGGCAGCCCGGGAAACACGAGCTCCAGGTGCGCCGCAACGGCACCCGGACGGTGAGCGTCCCGCTGGAGCCGGGCGAGTACCGGTTCCGCTACCTGGCGACCGGGGGCGTCTGGTTCGACGACCCGGAGGGCAGCGAACTCCGCCTATAAGCGATTCGGCGGGGCCGCCGAGGGGATTTGCTTGACCTCGCAGAGGCATCCTCGACGAAGGGCACATCGTGGCAGACGTCAAGCTGGCGATCATCTACTACTCGTCGACCGGCACGGTGCACGCCATGGCGCGCCGGCTCCAGGAGGCGGCCGAGAAGGCCGGCGCGGAGGTCCGCCTGCGTCAGGTCACCGAGCTGGCGCCGGCCGAGGCGATCGCGTCGAACGCGGCGTGGAGTCAGCACTTCGACAGCACCAAGGACGAGCCGCGGGCCGCCGCGGAGGACGTGGTGTGGGCGGACGCGGTGCTGTTCGGCACGCCGACCCGGTACGGCAACGTGACCAGTCAGCTCAAGCAGTTCCTGGACACGCTCGGCCCGCAGTGGGCGCAGGGGCAGCTGGCGAACAAGGCGTACGCCGGGTTCACCGCGTCGATGACCGAGCACGGCGGGCAGGAGTCGACGCTGCTGGCGCTCTACAACACGATCTACCACTTCGGCGGGGTGGTGGTCGCGCCCGGCTACACGGATCCGCTGAAGTTCGCGGACGGCAACCCGTACGGCGTGTCGCACGTCACGGGTGGCACCAACGACGCGCCGCTGACCGACGTCCAGTACGCCGCTCTCGATCACCTGGCGCGCCGGATCGTGACCATCGGGGGTCGCCTCCGGGCCTAGGCAAGAATGGGGCCATGGCTGTCGACACGCAGTATGAAGATCTTCTCCGGCGGGTGCTGGAGACCGGGACGCCGAAGAGCGACCGCACCGGGACCGGCACCCGCAGCCTCTTCGGGGAGCGCCTGCGCTACGACCTGTCCCAGGGGTTTCCGCTGGTCACGACGAAGCGGGTGCATTTCAAGTCGATCGCGGTGGAGCTGCTGTGGTTCCTGCGCGGGGAGACGAACACGCAGTGGCTGCGGGACCAGGGCGTGACGATCTGGGACGAATGGGCCTCCCCGGATGGCGAGCTCGGCCCGGTCTACGGCTTCCAGTGGCGATCGTGGCCGGGAAAGAACGGCAACATCGACCAGATTTCCGGAATTCTGGACACTCTCCGGAAAAATCCTGACTCGCGGCGCATGATCGTCTCGGCCTGGAACGTCGGTGATCTCGACGAGATGGCGCTGATGCCGTGCCACGCGATGTTCCAGTTCTACGTCGCCGACGGCAGGCTCTCCTGCCAGCTGTACCAGCGCAGCGCCGACCTGTTCCTCGGGGTGCCGTTCAACATCGCGTCGTACGCGCTGCTCACCCGCATGATCGCCGACCAGGTCGGGCTGATCCCGGGCGACTTCATCTGGGTCGGCGGTGACTGCCACATCTACGACAACCACGTCGAGCAGGTGACCGAGCAGCTCAGCCGGGAGGCGTACCCGTTCCCGCAGCTGGAGATCGCGCCGGCGGCGGACCTGTTCTCCTACCGCTTCGAGGACTTCTCGGTCGTCGACTACCGGCATCATCCCGCGATCAAGGCGCCGGTTGCGGTATGAGCGACTGCACCGAGCGGCAGCCACCCGCGCTTGACGACGACGTCGCAGGCGAGGGCCAGGAGAGCATGCCGGGAGCTGGCACAGCATGAGCGTGCACCTGATCTGGGCGGAGGCGCGTCGCCGGGTGATCGGCGCCGGGGGCGAGATCCCCTGGCGTGTCCCCGGCGAGCAGGCGATCTTCAAGGAGCGGACGCTCGGGGCGACAGTGGTGATGGGTCGCGTGACCTGGGACTCGCTGCCGCGTAAACCGTTGCCCGGGCGGCGCAACGTGGTGCTGACCCGGGATCCTTCGTGGGCGGCGGACGGGGCTGAGTCCGTACCGAATCCGGGTTTGATCGTCGAAGACGATTTCTGGGTCATGGGTGGTGCGGCGATCTACGCCGCGTTCCTGCCGCTTGCGGACCACATCGTGCGAACGACGATCGACCTGGACGTGGAAGGCGACACCTACGCCCCGGAACTCGGCCCGGAGTGGGCGGTGACCGCCTCCACAGGGTGGGTGACCGCACCGAACGGGATTCGGTACGTGGTGGAGGACCTGACTACTGCTCGTCGAGCTTGATCGACAGGCTGTTCACGCAGTGCCGCGTGTTCTTCTCGGTGAAGCCCTCACCGCGGAACACGTGGCCCAGGTGCCCGTCGCAGCGCGCGCACCGGATCTCCACCCGCGTCATCCCGTGCGTGCGGTCCTCGATCTCCTTGACCGCGCCCGGGATCGCGTCGTCGAACGACGGCCAGCCGCAGTGTGAGTCGAACTTCGTCGAGCTCGGGTAGAGCTCGGCGCCGCAGCCGCGGCAGTGATACATCCCCTGGGTCTTGGTGTCGACATACTCCCCGCTCCAGGCGGGCTCGGTGCCGGCCTGACGGAGCACCCGGAACTCGGCCGGGTCGAGCCGGACACGCCACTCGTCCTCGGTCGTGGGCAGCGGAGTCTCTTGGATCGGCGTCTTCTCGATTGCCATGCCAACAAAGGTACGTCGCACCTGGCGTGCGGCGGCGATCCAGGCCCGGCCGTTGAGCCGTCTATGGAAGCTGCATCTCCGACGTTCCGGCCGACCTTCCAGCAAGCTCTCGGCCACGGCCTGTATCTCGGTGCGCTGAGCGCCGTGGCGAGTATCACCACGGCGGTGATCGCCACCATGTTCTGGCCCGGGCCGGACAGTCCACCGGCCTGGTCGTGGGCGGTGCTGGTGTTCGCGCCGCTGCTGGTCGGGATCGCGCTCGGGATCATGTCGGGGCGCCGCACCGAGGTCGAGGTCGGCATGCGCCAGATCCGGACGTCGTCGTTGCTCGGCGAGGGCGAGGTGCCCTGGAACCGGGTCGTCGACCTGCGCGCCGAGCGTCGTGGCCGGCGCAACGTGGTCTCGGTCTACCTGGACTCGGGCGCCAGTGTGCAGCTCACCGCCCCCTACAGCGGGGGCCTCTTCGCCGCGGATCCGCAATTCGAGCTCAAGGTGTTCGCTTTGTCTCATTTGTGGCGAAGTCACCGTTTCGGTGGTCTTCCGAGTTGAAGACGCGCCGTAGGTTGTTTTCGGGTAAAACGGGCAATCCCCGCTAAGCTCCCGTGCGACCATGCAAACGTACCTAACAGCAACAGAACGGATACTCCTCATGAGCTTTGTTCGTCGGCTGGCCCTGGGCCTTCCCGCGGCCGGCGTCACCGCCTTTGCCGCCCTCGCCATCGCGTCGCCGGCCCTCGCGGCCGATACCGCGCAGGCCGGGCACCCCGCCGTGATGGCCAGCCCGGACCGCGGTAACACCGGTTACGGCGCCGAGCAGCCGGCCACCACCGCGCCGACCGTCGCCGCGACGACCGCGACCGTGGCGACCACGGCGCCGGCCGCCACCACGCCGGCCGCGGTCAGCCCGGCCGCCACCGGTGGTACCCGGGGGCACGCCGGATACGGCACCGAGAGCCCGCAGCCGACCGGCGTGGTGCAGTCGGTCCCGGGCGGCGTCAACCACGAGACCGTTCCGGCGCCGAGCAAGACCGTGATCACCAAGGGCGGCGGGGTCAGCTCCGGCTCGCTGCCGCTGACCGGTGGGCCGGTCGGCGCGACGGTCGCGGTCGGTGCGGTGCTGGTGGCGGGTGGCGCGGGCGCGCTCTGGTACACGCGTCGTCGCAGGGCCGCCTAGCTTTTTTGCACCCTCCTGTGTCCGATTTGTGAGGCTCACCCGACTTTGTCGGGTGAGCCTCAGGTCATTCAGGCGGCCTTCAGGCGCCGATCCGGTCTTCAAGTGCCGATCCGGTCTTTAAGTGCCGGTCCGGTGAGCCTCAGGTCATTTGGGATTAGGGTCGGGGGCATGCCGAAAGCCGCCGCGGAAGAGCACGAGATCGCCGGCCACACCGTGCGCCTGAGCAGCCCCGACAAGATCGTCTTCGCCGAGCGCGGCTACACCAAGCGCGACGTGTTCGAGTACTACCTCGCCGTCGGCGACGGCATCCTGCGCGCCCTGCGCGACCGGCCCACCACGCTGCAACGCTTCCCGGACGGGCTGGACGGCGAGGCGTTCTTCCAGAAGCGCGTGCCGACCCGCGGTGTGCCCGATTGGCTCAAAACCGCCAGAATCACATTCCCCAGCATGCGTACGGCGGACGAGCTCTGCGTCGCCGACCTGGCGCACGTCGCGTGGGCCGCCCAGATGGGCACCGTGGTGTTCCACCCGTGGCCGGTCCGCGGCGCCGCGCCGGACCACCCGGACGAGCTGCGCATCGACCTCGACCCGCAGCCCGGCCTGGCCTTCACCGACGTGACCGCGGCCGCTGCCGTGGTGCACGAGGTGCTCGACGATCTCGGCTGGGTGGGGTACCCGAAGACGTCCGGCGGCCGGGGCGTGCACGTCTACGTCCGGATCGCCCCGCGGTGGGACTTCGTGCAGGTGCGCCGGGCCGCGATCGCCCTGGCCCGGGAGGTGGAGCGGCGCAACCCGGCCGGGATCACCACCGCCTGGTGGAAGGAGGAGCGTGGGCAGAAGGTGTTCCTCGACTTCAACCAGATGGCGCGGGACCGGACCATCGCCTGTGCGTATTCGTTGCGCGCCAACCAGCGGGCCACCGTCTCGGCCCCGGTCACCTGGGCCGAGTTGCCCGGTGTCGAGCCGGACGACTTCGACCTGCGGACGATGCCGAAGCGGTTCGCCGGGATCGGGGACGCGCACGCCGGGATCGACGACGTGGCGCACGACCTGACGCCGCTGCTGGAGTGGGTGGAGCGGGACGAGAAGGCCGGGCTCGGCGACATGCCCTACCCGCCGGACCACCCGAAGATGCCCGGCGAGCCGCCGCGGGTCCAGCCCAGCAAGATGAACAAGGCGAACTGGGAGTCCTAGGCTCCGCGCTGCCCGGGTCCGCGCCGCCCGGGTCCGCGCTTTGGGTTGCGGCCCGCACTTGGTCCGGGCGCTTGGGTTGCGGGCGCGGGTCTGGTGCTACAGCGTCAGCTTCATGCCGACGTGGGAGCTGGTGAAGCCGAGCCGCTCGTAGAAGCGGTGCGCGGCGGTCCGCTTGTTGTCCGAGGTCAGCTGGACCATCTCGCAGCCGCGCTCGCGGGCCCGCTCGATCGCCCAGCGCATCAGCGCCGCCCCGTGCCCACTGCCGCGCAGGTCGGAGCGGATCCGCACGGCCTCCACCTGCATCCGCCAGGCGCCGCCGCGGCTCAGCCCGGGCAGGTAGGTGAGCTGGCAGGTGCCGGCCACCGCACCGTCCCGTACGCCAATGATCAGTTCGTTGTTCGGGTCTTTCTCGATCGCGTCGAAGGCCGCCCAGATGCCCGGGCCGGGCTCGACGGCGCCGAACCCGCGGGCCCGGGTGATCGGGTCGTCGGCCAGCAGCGCCAGCACGGCGGGGACGTCGTCACGGGTGGCGAGCCGGAATTCCATGGCTCACTTCGCCGGGCAGCGCAGGCCGGCCTGCGGCAGTTTCAGGTCGATGAGATAGCCGTCGACGGCCTTGGTGATGCAGTCCGTCGACGGGTAGGCCGTGTGGCCCTCGCCCTCCCAGGTCAGCACCTGCCCGGTGCCCAGCATGTCGGCCAGGTGCGCGGTGTTCTCATACGGCGTCGCCGGGTCCCCGGTGGTGCCCACCACCACGATCGGCGGGGCGCCGTTCGCCTTGCCGGCCGGGTACGGATCCCGCTTGCCCGGCCAGTAGGTGCACGGCAGCATGCCCATCGCCAGCGGCGCGCCGAAGATCGGATACTTCGCCCGCCACTCGGACTGCAGCTTGCGCACCTGCTCGGCGGTCGGCGCGTCCTCGGTGTCCGCGCAGTTCACCGCGAGGTTCGCGTCGAACAGGTTGGAGTAGGTGCCGTTGGCGGTGCGCTCCGCGTACTGATCGGCGAGGTCCATGATGCCCTTGGCGTCCCCGTCGGCCAGATCGGAGATCGCCTGGGCCAGGGTGGTCCAGCCGGACTCGGTGTAGAGCGACGAGATCAGCCCCACGAAGATCCAGCCGGCGGTGGCCTTGCGGCCGTCCCGATAGGCCACCGGGGACTTCTCCGCCTTGGCCATCGCGTCGGTCACCGCGCCGCGCGGGTCGGCGGCGATCGGGCACTTCGTGGCGTTCGCCTTGCACCAGGTGGTGAAGTTGGCGAAGGCCCGCTCGAAGCCCTTGGCCTGGGTCTCCGAGCCCTGGATGTAGTCCTCGGTGGCGTCGACCGCGCCGTCCAGCACCAGCGCCCGGATGTTCTTCGGGAACAGCTGCGCGTACGTCGCGCCGAGCAGCGTGCCGTAGGAGAAGCCCAGGTAGGTCAGCTTCGGGTCGCCCACCGCGGCGCGCAGCGCGTCCATGTCGCGGGCGGCCTGCTCGGTGGAGAAGTTGGTCAGCTGGTCGCCGTACTTCTGGCCGCAGCCGTCGGCGATCTTCTTGTTCAGCGCCGCGACCTGGTCGAACTCGGCCTGGCTGACCGGATCCGGGTCGGCGGCGAAGCTGGCGTCCTGATCGCCGTCGCTGATGCACTTGATCGGGCTGGACCGGCTCACGCCGCGCGGGTCGAAGCCGACGATGTCGAACCGGTCGGTGATCTCGGTGGGCAGGCCGCCGAGTTTCGGGCCGAACGACAGGTAGACGGCGAGGTCGATGCCGGAGCCGCCGGGGCCGCCCGGGTTCAGCATCAGCGAGCCGATCCGCTGCTTCTGCGACTTCGAGCGGATGCGGATCATCGCGATGTCATACGTGTCCTTGCTGTCCGGTTTCGCCCAGTCGCGCGGCACCTTGACGGTGGCGCACTCGTAGGTCATCCCGGCGGCGCTCTGGCCGACCAGTTTCTCCGGCACGTCCTCGCAGGACGACCACTGGGCGGCCGCGCCCGCCGACGACCCGGTGGTCGGCACGCCGCCGCCGGACGCCGCGGCCGGCTCGTCCGAGCCGTCCGGCGCGAACGTGGGCAGCGTGCAGCCCCCGGTGGTCAAGACCAGCGCGGCCAGCAGAGCGATGACCGAACGCGATCGACGGGGCACGGCGCGACCTTTCGACGAGCGTATTTCCAAGCGCGCCCTAGGCTAGCCGGTCGGTCCGACAACCTCGGTCAGCGGCTGGTCAGCACCTCGGCGAGATCGAACCGGACCGGGTGCTCCAACTGCTCGTACGTGCAGGTCCGCGGGTCGCGATCGGTCCGCCAGCGCTCGAACTGGGCGGTGTGCCGGAACCGGATGCCCTCCATGTAGTCGTAGCGGACCTCGACCACGCGCTCCGGGCGCAGCGGGATGAACGACAGGTCCTTGCCGTTGTTCCACCGGCTCACCTCGTTCTTCCGCGGGGTGCGCTCGCCCGACTGGTGCGCCGCCCAGTTCCACGGGTGGCCCTCGAACTCGGTGACCAGCGGCTGCAGCTCCTCGAACAGCTCCTCGCGCACCTTCATCGGGAACGAGCCGATCACGCCGACCGAGACCAGCACGTCGCGCTCGTCGTAGAGGCCGAGCAGCAGCGAGCCGATCCGGTTCTCGGCGGACTTGTGCACCCGGTAGCCGGCCACCACGCAGTCCGCGGTGCGCTTGTGCTTGATCTTGAACATCACCCGCTTGTCCGGCTGGTACGTCAGGTCGCGGCCCTTGGCGATCAGGCCGTCCAGCCCGGCGCCCTCGAACTCCTCGAACCACCTCTGGGCGGTCACCAGGTCGTCGGTGGCCGGCGTGACGTACACCGGCGGTTCGGCCCCGGCCAGGGCCTGCCGCAGGCGGTCCCGCCGCTCCGCGAACGGCGTCCCGGTCAGGTCCTCGTCGCCGAGGGCCAGCAGGTCGAAGGCGACGAACGCGGCCGGCGTCTGCTCGGAGAGCAGCGTGATCCGGCTCGCGGCCGGGTGGATGCGCTGCTGCAGGGCCTCGAAGTCGAGCATGTTGCGCCCGGTGTCGGCGACGATCACCTCGCCGTCGATCACCGCCCGCTCCGGAAAGTTCGCCAGCACCGCCCGCACCACCTCGGGGAAGTAGCGGGTCAGCGGCTTCTCGTTCCGGCTGCCGATCTCGACCTCGTCGCCGTCCCGGAAGACGATCGACCGGAAACCGTCCCATTTGGGCTCGTAGATCTGCCCCGGTGGGATCTCCGCGACGGGCTTGGCGAGCATCGGCTTGACCGGATGTTGGATCGGCAGCTGCATCCGCTCAGTCTGCCGGGAAAACTTTCCCGGGGAAGCCCTTTACTCGGCCCCTGGGGCAGACCCCACGATCGATCGCATGAGTTCGCAGACCACCTCCATGTCGACGGCGGAGTTCGGCCGGCTGGCCGGGCTGTCCACCAAGGCGCTCCGGCTCTATGACGCGTCCGGTCTGCTGCCGCCGGCCGAGGTCGAGCAGCTCAGCGGTTATCGGCGATACACCGCCGATCAACTCGAGCCGGCGCGGCGGATCAGCCTGCTGCGCCGGCTCGGCGCCCCGCTCACGCTGATCGGCGACCTGCTCCCGCTGCCCGACATCGAGGCGGTGACCCGTCTCGACCGCTGGTGGGCCGGGGAGGACGCGGCGATGGAGGCGCGTCGTGCCAGCTACTTCTGGCTGCGGACGCGGCTCGCGCACGGCGACGACCCGGAGAAGACCTATTCGGTACGGATCGAGCGCGATCCCGCGCGCAAGGTCGCCTGCACGCGTGTCCAGGTCGACCAGCAGGGCCTGGTGCCGGCGATCGGCACCGCCCAGTGGGCGATCCGGGCGCACCTCGACGAGCACGGCGCCGTGCACGGCCCGGGGCACTGGGTGATCTACCACGGCCTGGTCACCCCGGAGTCCGAGGCGACCGTCGAGGTCTGCGTGCCCTGTGCCGGGCCGGTCGAGCCCAGCCCGGCGATCACGCTGCGGATGGAGCCGGAACGCCTGCTGGTGTTCGCCACGGTGCTGCGCGACGACTGCTTCTATCCACGGATCACCGCCGCCTACGACGCGGTGCAGCGGCACATCGCCGAGGCCGGGCTGGTCACCGCCGGTCCGCCGCGGGAGATCTACCTGAACCACTGGGAGAGCCTGACCGGGGAGGACCCGTTCGCCCAGGTCGCCCAACCGATCGAGGAGTGTTGACGATGGACTGGACCCGACAGACCCGGTTCTCCGACCCGGGCCGCCACCACGACCGGCTCGCCGCGCTGCCCGGCGACGCCGCCGGCATCGGCGCGGCGGTCCGCAACCTGACCGTGCACTACCGGGCCGCCGGGATCGACTTCCCGCCGGAGCGGCTCGCCGAGATCGACACCCGCTGGGTCAGCCGGATGCTGGACCTGGACCAGGAGCGTTTCCCCGGCGCGCCGCTCGACGCCCCACGACCGATCGGCGAGCGCCTGGTCGGCTGCTGCCGGGACGAGTCGCTGCTGACCGTCGCGGCGTTCCGGGCACACGGGGTGCCGGCTCGCACCCGGGTCGGCTTCGCCGGCTACCTGGCGCCGGATTACCACGTCGACCACGTGATCGCGGAATATCACGACGGATCCCGGTGGATCGGCACGGACTCCGGCGTCGACCTGGCCGAGGTGGAGCTGGGCCCGGCCGGGCTGCACACCGCGGCGCAGGCGTGGCGGGCCATGCGGCGGGGTGAGATCGACCCCTCGACGTACGGGGTCGGGCCCGGTCACGAGATCGGCGGCCGATGGATGCTCCTGCACTACCTGACGCTGGAGCTGGCTCACCGGATGGGCGATGAGCTGCTGCTCTGGGACGTCTTCGGGGCCGGCATCCCGTTCGCCGAGATGTCCTGGGCGGAGATGCCGGCCGAGCTGCCTGCCGACCTGGCCTATCTGGACGAGATCGCCGACCTGCTGCTCGCCGCGGACGAGGGTGACGCCGCCGCCGAGGGGAAGCTGGCGGCGCGATATGCCGAGGATCCGCGGCTGCACCCGGGCGCGACGGTCCGTTGCGTCTCGCCGCGCGGCCCGCGCTACGACGTCGAGATCCGCTGACGGACCCGTGCGGCGGCGCGACCTGCGGACGGACCCGTGCACCCGTGCGGCACCGCGACCTGCAGACGGATCCGTCACCCGTGCGGCTTCGCGACCGCGGACGGACCCGAGCGGTGCAGCGACCTGTGGATGGGTCGGTGCGGTGCCGGGGTCTGCTGCTTCGCCGGGGCGATGTCGCTTGCTGGTGGGTCGGTGCGGGGTGGCGACTCGCTAGTGGACCAGGAGGTCGGTGAGTCTGGTCAGTTCGGCGGCCGCGTCGGTGGCCAGGCCCATGTGGACCGGGCCGGCCCGCAGGATGGTGCTGCGCGGGGCGACCAGCCAGCGGAAACGTTCGCCGAGCTTCATTCCGGCGGAGGCGCCGCCGCCGGAGCAGGTCGCCTCCCAGGAGTCCAGGGCGGCCCGGACGGCGGGCACGTCCGCACCCGGGTCCAGGCAGAGCAGGCGGGTGTCGTCCAGGTGCGTGCGCGCGGCCAGGAAGTCCTGTCGATGACAGTAGAGGAGCACTCCGACGTTGATCAGTTCACCGCGTTCGATCCGGGGCACGGCCTGGATGACGGCGTACTCGTAGGGGATTCTCATGGCAGCCACGCCTCCGGTTGCGCGGCACGGCGCGTGAGATGGTCGAGGTAGGCGTCCGGGCCGCCGTCGTCCAGCCAGTCCTCCGGGACCAGCGCGACCACCTCGGCGAGCAGCTCGGGCGTGATCCGGGCGGCCAGTGCGGGCCCCTCGGTCGTCAGCTCGGTGGCGTAGGGCTTGAGCACGTGGTCGTCCCACTTGTAGGGCCGGTGCACCACGCTCTCCGCCCGCGCCCAGTTGTGGTGGAAGTAGAGCGTGGCGCCATGGTCGATCAGCCACAGGCCGCCGTGCCAGATCAGCAGGTTCGGGTTGCGCCAGCTGCGGTCCACGTTCTCCACGAACGCGTCGAACGTGAGCACGCGGCTGGCCAGCCCGGCCTCGACCGGGTGCGCGTTCGGGTCGTAGCCGAGCGCGCCGGGCAGGAAGTCCATCCCGAGGTTGCCGCCGGCGCTGGCCTTGATCAGCTCCTGGACTTCCTCGTCCGGCTCGGCGCGGGCCACCACCGGATCCAGCTCGACCCGGGCCAGCTCCGGCATCGGCAGCCCGAGCCGGCGCGCCAGCTCACCGGCGATCACCTCGGCGACCAGCGCTTTCGGCCCCTGGCCGGCGCCGCGGAACTTCACCACGTAGGTGCCGAGGTCGTCGGCCTCGACGACTCCGGGCAGCGAGCCACCCTCGCGTAGCGGGGTGACATAACGGATGGCGGTGACCTGGCGCAGCACCCGCTGAGCCTATGGCCTCGCCTCACCCGGCGGCCTCTCGCCCCTTGACGACGAGAGCGCCGCGAAACGACCGCGTTTCGGCAGCTGTTTCTCGGCGCTCTCGTCGTCGGAGGGGAGATGCGCGTTGTTTGCTGCGTTCGGCGTTGACCCGCTCGGCATCGGCGAGCGAGATGCCTGTTGCTCGGTGGTCTCGTCGTCGGCGGGCGGGATGCGGCCGGGGTGGTTACTGGGTGTTCGGGCCCTGGCGGCGCAGCTCGTCGACCTTGGTCATCGCGGTGCGTAGCTCGGACAGCCAGTCCTCGGTGTGCTGGCCGACCAGCTTGACGCACCAGGCCAGCGCGTCCGAGCGGGAACGGGCGACGCCCGCGTCGACCAGGGTGTCGAGGACCTGGCGCTCGGGCTGGCGCAGCCGGGTCATCACCGGGGCGGCGAGGTGCGTGTACAGCTCCGAGGTGTCGCCGCAACGGGTGCCCCAGGCGACCTTGCGCTGGTAGCGGTGCTCGACCTGACGGGCGACCCGGATCCGGTCGTCGCGGGTGTTCTCCCGGAACTGGGTGATCCGCCCGCTGTGGGCGGCGGCCCGGTCCGCCTCGGTGGCGTCGGCGGCCAGGTCCGGCTCGGGCAGCCGGCCCCAGATGATGATCTCGTCGCGGTCGACGACGACCTCGGGCGGCTCGGAGAACCAGCCGTCCGGCACCGCGCCGGTCACCCAGGCGGCGGCGTCGTCAGCGGGCGGTGGCTCGGTACGTGCTCCGGGCGGGGTGGGACGAAAACGCATGACGACCTCCTCGGTCATTGCAGTGATTACATGCTTACACCGCAATCACGTAAGCCGCCAACCTGCCGACCGAATCAGTCGCCGACCGCTCGCCACGGCCGCTCCGGGGCGTGGCCGATCCAGGGCGTGGCCGATCCGGGGCGTGGCCGATCCAGGGCGTGGCCGATCCGGGGCGTGGCCGATCCAGGGCGTGGTTGATCTGAGGGTGCGGCCGATTCGGAGCGTGGCTGCTCCCGGGGTCCGGCCGTGCCGGGGCTCGGCTGACGCCCGGGGCGCGGTCGGCCCAGGGGATCAACCGCTTCAGGGGTGCGGCACGTCCAGGCGTCTGGCCGGTCCGGGGCGCGGTGGAAGGCGGGGTGAAAGGCGTGGTGGATCTGGACTTGAGCAGTTGCTTAAATTCGTCTAGGCTTCGATTTGAGCGGTCGCTCAAACGGGGGGTGGCCGCTCACGACCATAGGGAGAAACACGTGCCGGACGAGGACGAGTTGCCGCGGATCCGGCCGGCCAACTGGTGGCTGGCCGGGATAATCGCCGTGATCGGGGTCGCCGCGTTCGTGGTCACCGTCCGCTCCGGGCGGGCCGACAGTGCCGCCGTCTTCGTGGCGTTCCCGATCCTGCTGGCGGTGACACTGGCCCTGACCCCGGGCCGGAGCGCGCACGGCCGGACCTTCCGGATCACCACGATCGCCCTGCTGCTGTCCGCGGTCTGGCTGCACGAGGGCGCCATCTGCGTCCTGCTGGCCGCCCCGCTGGTCTACCTGGTCGCGCACATCGCGACCGCCGGCGTGCAGGCGGTCAAGAAGGGCGGCGCGAAGACGCTGGCCGTGCTCCCATTGCCGTTGTTGCTGGTCGGCAGCGTCGAGGGGACCAGCGCGGACTGGCGGGTGCACCCGGACCAGTCGGTCGAGGTCACCCGGGTGGTCGCGCTCGCCCCGGAGCGGGTGCGGACGATGCTCGAGGCCGGCCCGCAGCCGGTGGCCACCCGATCGCTGCCGTTGCGGCTGCTCGGCGTGCCGATGCCGGAGCACGTGCACGGCGCCGGCCTGGAGCCGGGGGATCGCTGGACGTTCGCCTATCACGGCAGCTCGCACGGCCCGGGCGGCGACATCGTGACCGAGGTCGGGGAGTCCGGGCCGGCGCGGGTCACCTGGACGGTCGTCGAGGACACGTCGATCACCGACCGCTGGGTCGGCATGCGGGACGCCACGCTCAGCTGGCACGCGGTGGCCGGCGGGACGGCTGTCACGCTGCACATCGACTACCGGCGTGGGCTCGACCCGTCGTGGTATTTCGGGCCGCTCCAGGACGGCTTCATGCACGCCGGCGCCGGCCACCTGCTCGACATGCTGGCGCTGCGATGATCCTGGCCCGCTACCTGGCCCTGCTGCTCCCGGCCGCCGCCGTGCTGGCAGCGGCCGCAACAGCCCGGCAAAAACCCGCCGCAGCGGGCCGCGGGGCGAAAGGCGCAGCGGGCCGCGGGGCGAAAGGCGCAGCGGGCCGCGGGGCGGCGGGCCAAGGGGCGGCGGGCCAAGGGGCGGCGGGCCAAGGGGCGGACGTCGCGGCAGGCCAAGGGACGGACGACGCGGTGGGCCGGGAGAAGAGTGGCGCCGCCCTGGCGTTCATCGCCGCGGCGGTCGGCATCGCCGTGCTCGACGAGATCAACCCCGGCTGGTACACCTTCGCCCAGGTGGACGGCTCCTTCCGGGGCATGCCGGTCGATCTCTGGCTGGGCTGGGCGGCCCTCTGGGGCCCACTCCCGGTGCTGCTCCACCGCTGGCTGCCGCTCCCGATCACCCTCGGCCTGCTGTTCTGGCTGGACCTGATCGCCATGCCGGCCCTGGACCCGCTGGTCCACCTCGGCCAGCACTGGTGGCTCGGCGACCTGTTCGGCCTGGCCACGGTGGCGCTGCCGGCCCAGCTGCTGGGCCGCTGGACGGCGACCCGGCGGCACCTGTTCGCCCGGGTCGGGCTGCAGATCGCGGTCTTCGCCGGCCTGATCCTCTGGCTGCTGCCCACCGCGATCTTCACGCTCGGCGACGGGAGCTGGGCGCACCTGGGCAGCCTGCCCGGACCCGCGCTGTCCGCTCTGGCCCAGGTGGCGGCCGCGGTCGCGGTTCCGGCGCTGGCCGCGGTCCGGGAGCTCGCCGTACGCGGTGCCGGCACCCCGTTCCCCTGGGACCCGCCGCGACGCCTGGTCACCACCGGCCCGTACGCGTACGTCGCCAACCCCATGCAGCTCAGCGCGGTCCTGCTGCTGGCCCTGCTGGCCGTGGTCACGCGCAGTCCGGCCCTGGCCGTGGTGGTCGCCGCCACGGTCGTCTTCCTGGTCGGGACCGCCGCCCCGCACGAGCGCGACGACCTGCGGGAACGGCACGGCGAGCGGTGGGTCGACTATCGACGGCAGGTCCGTGACTGGTGGCCCCGCCGGCGGCCCTACGCGACCGTCGAGGCCCGGCTCTGGCTGGACGACGACTGCGGGCCGTGCGCGGCGACCCGGGACTTCGTGGCGCTGCGTGCGCCCGTACGGTTGACCATCGTGTCCGCCGCGACGTATCCGACCCCGCTGTGGCGTGCCCGCTACGCCGCCGATGACGGATACTCGGCGTCCGGGGTGGCGGCCGTGGCGTCCGCGTTCGACCATCTGGGACTGCTCTGGGCGTACGTCGGCTGGATCTTGAATTTTCCGATCGTGAATCGCCTGGCACAGTTGATCGTCGATGCCCAGATCGCCCCGCCGCACCCCGCCGGAGGAGTCAGGTGAGCGAGCCGTTGAAGAGCGAGCCGTTGCACAACGAACCGCTGAAGAAGGCCGACACCAAGCAGCGCCTGCTCGACGGGGCGCTGACCGCCCTGCGCGAGCACGGCGTGACCGGCGCGTCGGCCCGGACCATCGCGGCCGCCGCCGGGGCCAACCAGGCGCTGGTCTTCTACCACTTCGGCTCGGTCGACGAGCTGCTCGGCGCGGCCTGCCGGCAGGCGACCGAGCAGCGGGTGGCGTACTACGCGGACCGGTTCGCCGCCGTCACGTCGCTGCGCGAGCTGCTCCAGGTGGGCCGGGACCTGCACACCGCCGAGCTGGCCCAGGGCAACGTGTCGGTGCTGGCCCAGACGCTCGCGGCCGCGCAGAGCAACGAGCGGCTGGCCGAGCCGATGCGGGAGACGTTCCAGCTGTGGACCGACGAGATCGAGGCGGTGCTGCGCCGGGTGCTGGCCGGCTCGCCGATCGCCGAGGTCGCCGACGTGCCGGGGCTGGCCCGGGCGATCTCGTCGGCGTTCGTGGGGCTGGAGCTCTACGAGGGGATCGACCCGGCCGGTGGCCGGCAGGCGCTGGACGCGCTCGACCAGCTCGCGGTGCTGATCGAGGTGATGGACGAGCTGGGCCCGCTGGCCACCCGGGTGCTCCGCTCCCGGATCAAGCGGGCCGGTAAGTCCTAGGGCCTAGAGCACGAACGCGTCGGTCCAGAGTTGCCGGGACCGGCCGGACAGCGCGTCCATCAGGCCCACCGCCTGGCTGTCGGTCAGCCCGGCCACGAAGTCGATCACCGCGCGCCCGCGCGCCTGGCCGGCCCGGTCCGGCGTGCCGGCCGGCAGCTCGGCCTCGGCCAGCTCGACCAGATCCCGCAGCCGGCGGGGCAGCCGATCCTCCTCGTCCGGGTCGGTCAGCCAGGCCATCAGCGCCTCCACCAGCGTGGACAGCAGCCGCCCCTGACCGCGCTGGTGCAGCGCGAGGTCCGGCCGGGCCAGCACGAACCGGTTCTGCACGAACTTGAGGATCTGCACCTCGTGCCACTGCGCCACGGCCAGTTGCACGTGCCCGCTGCGGACCGCCGCCTGCTCGGTCAGCTCCGCCGAGTCGACCAGCCGCCGGGTCCAGGTCGCCGAGAACGCCGCGACCCGCGCCTCGGCCTGCACCGACCCGTCGAACGGCTGGGCCAGCAGCCCGTCCACCAGCTCGGCCCGGACCAGCTCGACCGCGTCGGCGAACGCGCTGTCGTCGGCGATCCAGCCCTCCTTGCGGTGCAGGCTGCGGCGCAGCGACTCGATCGCGCCGCCGGCCCGTCCCGGGTCGCTGTCCGGCCCCCAGCGCAGCCAGGCCATCAGCTCGGTGGCCACCGCGCCCTGCTGCAGAACGCCGACCCGGTGCACATCTTCCAGATCATGGATGGCGTACGCGATGTCGTCCGCGGTGTCCATCACCGACGCCTCGACGGTCTGCTGCCAGTCGGCGACCCGGCCGGCGAACGGGAGGCGCGCCGCCCGGACGTCGTTGATCTCGGTCGAATAGGCCCCGAACTTGGCCGAACCGGCCGCCGGATCGTCGGGATGGACCGCCGCGCCGCGCGGCGGCGGATCCATGAACCGCGGATGCGGGTCGGGATGCCCGTGCCGGGTCCACGGGTACTTCAGGATCGCCGCCCGGACGGCGTTCGTCAGGTTCAGCCCGATGGTGGCCTGCCCGCGGATCTCGGTGCTGGTCACGATCCGGTACGACTGGGCGTTGCCCTCGAACCCGTCGCCGAGCCCGAGCCGCTGCCGGGCCAGCCGGTCCAGCACCCGCTCACCGAGATGCCCGAACGGCGGGTGCCCCAGGTCGTGGGCGAGCGCGGCGGCCTCCACCACGTCCGGGTCGCAGCCGCCGAGTTTCTCGGTCAACTCCGCGTCGCCGGCCTGGATCCGCTCGGCGATCGCCCGCGCCACCTGGGCGACCTTGAGACTGTGCGTGAGCCGGTTGTGCACCAGCAGGCCGGCCCCGCCGGGGCTGATCACCTGAGTGACCCCGGCGAGGCGGGCGAAGAAGGGCGAACTGACGATCCGGTCCCGATCGACCCGGAAGGGGCTGAAGGCAAGGTCACCGGGGGCTGTGGTGCTGTCGCCGAAGAGCCGATGAGCCCGGGGATCGTCCATGCGGCGAAGGTTACCGGGACTGCAGCGCGTCCAGTCCGACGGCCATCGCGGTGACCAGGCGGCGGTCCAGGTTCGGCTCGTTGATGGTCACGTTGTAGGTGTCCCGCAGGCCCCACTTGCGCTCCACCGAGAACGCCACGCGCCCGTCGATCTCGAAGTCGAAGTGGTACGGCAGCCAGGACAGGGAGTCCACGAAGCGGCGCAGCAGCGCCACGAACTGGTTCCGCTCCTGGCCGACGATCTCGGGCCAGCCCGGCTGCTCGACCACCCAGGTGGAGCGCAGCAGCGAGGCGCCGAACTTCTTGCGGAACAGGCCGATCGGGGTGCCGGCCGCGTCGAACACGTCGTAGGTGGCGCCCAGGTCGAGGACCTGACGCGCCTTGAAGCCGAGCACCGGAACCTGCTTGGTGTCGTCGGCGTAGAGGGTGACCTGCTCCTTGAACGCCAGCCGCTTCTGCTGGGCGAAGGCGAGGACACCGGCCTCCTGGCCGTCCGGGGTGACTGCGTGCACCTCGTACTGATTCACCATCAAACGGATGCGCTGACGCACGATGAGCTGCGTCTGCTGCTGGAGAGTATCGATCGTCACGGCGGCAGTGTGTCATACCCGTCACAAGCTGAGGGCCGGCTCAGGGAGGCGCTGGGCGCGGAGGCCCGGCTCGGGTCAGACTGGTCACATGGCGAAGCGTGTTCGTACCCGTACAGTGGTGGCTCTGGCACTCGGCGCCGCGGCGGTCTGGGCCGCTCGCGACCTTCCTGCCCAGATGGGCGCGAAGGCGCGCGGAGCGCGCCGCGCCCGGATGGAGTCCTCCCCGCAGTTCTCCGGCGGAAAGTTCCGCAACACGGTCCCGGCCACCGAGGTGGCCGCGGCGTCCATGCCCCGGCTGTTCGTCGCGGCGATGACCGATCGGGACACCCGCCGCCCGCACCTGCCGGTCCCGGTGCTCACCCCGGCCCCGCCGGCCCCGGACGGCCTGCACGTCACCTGGTACGGGCACTCGTCCGCCCTGGTCGAGATCGAGGGCCGCCGCGTCCTGCTCGACCCGGTGTGGAGCGAGCGCTGCTCCCCGTCCCGGCTGACCGGTCCGCGCCGCCTGCACCAGCCGCCGGCGCCGCTGCGCGAGCTGCCCCCGCTGGACGCGATCCTGATCTCCCACGACCACTACGACCACCTGGACATGGATTCGATCCAGAACCTGGTGGACCTGCAGGCCGCCCCGTTCCTGGTCCCGCTCGGCGTCGGCGCGCACCTGGAGCACTGGGGCGTCCCGTCGACCCGGATCATCGAGCTGGACTGGAACGAGTCCCACCGGATCGGCACGCTGGAGCTGATCGCGACCCCGGCCCGGCACTTCTCCGGCCGCGGCTTCAACCGCGACGAGACCCTCTGGGCCAGCTGGGTGATCAAGGGCCCGACCCGCCGCGCGTTCTACTCCGGCGACACCGGCTACTTCCCGGGCTTCGCCGGGATCGGCGCGGAGCACGGCCCGTTCGACGTCACGCTGGTCCAGGTCGGCGCCTACGGCGACGCCTGGCCGGACATCCACATGATCCCGGAGGACGGCGTCTCGGTGCACGTCGACGTCCGTGGCGGCCTGATGATCCCGGTCCACTGGGCCACCTTCAACCTGGCCCTGCACGACTGGTCCGAGCCCGCCGACCGCACCTGGAGCGAGGCCAAGGCCCGCGGCGTCCAGCTGGCCATCCCCCGCCCCGGCGAGCGCGTCGACGTCGACAACCCGCCGCCGGTCGACGGCTGGTGGCAGCAGATCGCCTAGCCTCCGCCACCCGGCCGGAGCGATCCTGGCTCGCTGACCCCGGCGCCGGGTAGGCCTTTGAAGATCAACTTCAAGTTCTTCATTGCCTACGCTGCGGCCAATAACTGATCGTCGCTCCCGCGGGGACCCTTCCGGGCCCCGCAAGGGCGCCGGGGCGCCCAGAACGCGAGGCCCTCCAGGGCGATGTCCGTGGGTGGTTGCGGTTTCAAAGGACCCACGCGAGCCGGCGGCCACGCCAGGCCCGGCCGCGGCTCGGCGCGGCGAAAGGACCCACGCGAGCCGGTTGCCGGGTCCAGGCCCGGCCGCGGCTCGGCGTGGGCGAGCAGATGAATCAGGGGTCCTGGAGGCGGGCGGCAGCGGCGGCTCGGACCTCGGAGGGCTCCAGCCGGTCGTTCTGGAGCCAGGCCAGGATGGAGCGGCTCCGGTCGTCGAGCGGGACGTGGGCGGCGGCGAACTCGCGGACCCGCGGCTCGGCGTCGAACAGGCCCTCGCGGAGCAGGTTCCCGGCGGTCTCCGGGGCGAGGGCGAAGACGGCCCGCAGGTAGGCCACGCGCTCGTAGCTGTGCGGACTGAACCAGGCACGGCGGATCCGGGGGAGCATCGCCATCGCCGCCGGGCCGCCGATCCGGGCCACGCCGGCGGCCAGGTCCTGGTAGCCGCAGAGGTCGTCCCGCCGCAGGTCGAGCCAGTCCCAGGCGGCCTGCAGAGCGGGCAGATCCGTCTCGTCACCGTGCTCGGCGAGGACCCGCCAGGCCGTCCAGACCAGCGGCGAATAGACCGGCGGCGAACTGGCCGGCGGCGAACCGGGCGACGCCGAACTGGCCGACGCCGAACCGGCCGGCGGCGAACCGGCCGACGGCGAACAGGCCGGCTGTTCGCCGGCGGCGTGGGCGGGGGAGGTGCGGAGGGGCGTGGCCCACGAGCGGGCGACCGGGACGGCCGCGGCGCCGAGGTGCTCGAAGGCGTCGGCGACCGGTCCGGCCAGCTCGCGCCGGTTGAGGTGATCGGCGACGGCGAGGAGTTCCGGGTGCGGGCCGCGGCGGTTCAGCTCGCGTAGCGCGTCCGCCTGCTGCTCGCCGCCGGTGACCATGGCCAGCAGGTCCGCGGTGGGGACGTCCCGCAGCGGCCGGCCGGGACCCGGCAGCCGCGGAAACTCGGCGACCCGGGCGGCGATCGACTCGTCCGCCGCGGCCCAGTCGACCCACGGCGAGGCGCCCCAGAGCGGTGGCCGGCGCTTCAGCCAGGGTTCGGGGTCGCCGGGATCCGCCGGCTCGGGCGGGTCGGACGCCAGCCGGGCCCGGACGATCGGGAGCAGGTCGTGCCAGGTCGAGCGGGGCAGGTCCGCGGCGACCTGCTCGAGCACGTCGACCCACTCCGGGCCGGTTTCGACGTACCGTCGCAGGCCTTTGATCGCCGATTTTCGGCCGCCGCGGGCGAGCGTGATCAGGACCTCGGTGACATTGTCGACCGCGTTGTCGCCGGTTTCGCCCGGGTTGTGCAGGATGTCGAGCAGGGCGGCGGTCGGGATCTTGAGGCCGCGGACCAGCCTGGCCAGGTACAGCGCCCGCTGGTCGATCAGCCAGTACCACCGGTGGTCGCGGCGCAGGCAGATCAGGACCAGGTCGGTCGCCTGCTCGCGCCGGGCGGCGGCCAGGCCGCGGCCGAGGCCGCGCTGCAGGGCGCCGAGGGTGGTGCCGGGCGGTTCGTAGTGCCACTCCGTTATGACCGGGCTCCGTTCCGAGGGGCGTGAACGGGGTGACGGTATCGGCGGGTGCCGGCGGCGCGCGACCGCATTTGACGGCCGGGCCGAAGCGGCCGCCACCGCCGACCCGGCACGATCCGCGGAACTGCGCCGGCCGATGGTGCTCAGCGAGCCAGGTCGAAGGCCGCGGCCGTGAGCCCGGCCAGCAACAGGGCCGCGCCGACGGCTAATCGGGCGGTGTGCGACCAGGCGGTGCGACGATCCCGCCGCAGCGACCGCTTCGCGTTGCGCGCGTCCTGCCAGGCCGCCTGCGTGCGTCCGAAGCGGTAGGCGAGGACGGGTACCACGCCGGCGGCCAGCAGAGTGCCGATGATCTTCATGTGAACCCCTGGGACGGTCGGTTGATGAACCGCCAGTCTGGGCTCAACCCCGCGCCGCAATCCAGAGGATTCTCGGGCAAATACCGGCAAAAACGCGGCGCGGGACGACGAACCTCGCTGTCAGTTATTAGTCACTGAGGGGACGCAGAGCGTCACCGCCGACGGGACGACCGAGGCGGTGAAGTGCCGGGTGCGCGTGCGGGCGCCGCCGTCGAGCTCGTACTCCAGCTTCGACTCCAGCTTGACCTCGATCTTGCGGGCCCGGGTGGTCCGCACGAACGGCGAACTGTCGGACCGTCCCACCGCCATCGTGCCGAGCGCCCGCGCCCACTGCAGCGCGCCCTGCGCGGTCGCCACGCCGACGTCGAGCCAGCCGTCCTCGGGCGAGGCGTCGTCGAAGGCCTTGATGCCGCCGGTGATCGTGCCGACGTTGCCGATCAGGACGCAGCTGGCGTCGTCGTCGAACCAGGTGGTGCCGTCCACCTTGATCTTCGTGCGGGGCGCGTCGCCGCCGACGTGGCGGATGCCGGTCCAGACGTACGCGAGTTTGCCCAGCCGGTCCTTGAGCGCGCCGTCCGCGTCCTTGATCATCGCGCCGTCGAAGCCGACGCCGGCCATCACCGCGAAGTGCTCGCCGTTGAGTTTGCCCAGGTCGATGCGGCGGTGCTCGCCCTCGAAGGCGATCTCGACGGCCTTCTCCAGGTCGGTCGGGATGCCCAGGTTGCCGGCGAACAGGTTGCCGGTGCCGGCCGGCATGATCGCGACCGGGACGGACGAGCCGGCGACCACGTCCAGGGTGCGCTGCACCATGCCGTCACCACCCCAGACGACGAGTAGGTCCGGTTTCCCGCGGAGCGCCTTGCGGACCTGCTTCGGGGCTTTGCGGCTCTTCGGGACCTCGTACCAGAGCAGGTCCTTGATGTCATGGGCGGTGAGCCGGCGGCGCAGCTCGTCCAGCCCGCCGCCGAGGGTCTTGTTCTGGTGAGCGACGACAGCGATCGTCCGGGGGGTTCGCATCCCGCTGCGGTACCCGAACCGGCGAGCTTCCATTCACCGGCGTGACGTAGTCAGAACCGGCGTGCCGAAGTCAGAAGCGCGCGAACGACCGCGGCGACAGCCGGGGACCGTATCTCGGCGCCGACAACCCGCCCATCGCGAGCAGGTCACAGACCCGGCCACGATGCCCGCGGAACGGCTCGAGCAGCTCCAGCATCCGGTCGTCGGTGCCGCGGGGCTCACCGGCCAGGGCGTACGCCACGGTGTTCGGAATGTGGAAATCGCCGACGCTGACCGCGTCCGGATCGCCGAAGGCGGTCCGCACCACCTCGGCCGCCGTCCACGGACCGATCCCGGGCAGCGCCGTCATCCGCGCGGTCGCCTCGGCCGCGTCGGCGCAGCGCTCCAGCCGGTCGGCGACCCGGGCGGCGCGCAGCAGGGCCTGGGTGCGGCGCTGCTCGACGCCGAGCGGATGAAACACCCAGTACGCACTCGCGGCGATCGCGGCCGGGTCGGGCGGGAGCACCAGCTCGACCGGGCCGGGCGCGGGCTCGCCGAACTGCCGGCAGATCGCCCGGTAGGAGCGGTGCGCCTCGGTGCCGGTGACCTTCTGCTCCAGGATCGCGCGCAACAGGCGGGGGAAGATCTGGAGCGTGGCCGGAAGCCGTACGCCGGAGAAGGTTTTCGCCAGTCGGGCGACGACCGGGTGCCGCCGGGCCAGCTCGGGGAACTCACTGACGTCGTCGCGCAGGCCGGCGACCGCGTCGGCGTGCTCGACGGCCCACTCGGCCCCGGGCCCGTGACCGGTCGCGATCAGCTCGGCGCCGTCCCGCGCGAGATGCAGGGTGGCCGCCCCGGTCGGCGCCCGGAGCGCCAGCCAGAACTGGCCGTCGGCGAACACCCCACAAGGATCATGCTTGGGCACGACCAGGGGCCGCACCGAGGCGCCGAACTGATACCGCTCGGGCGGTGTCAGACGCCGGGTCACCTCGGAGTTCACCGCTGAACTGTGCCACGCGGGAAATGGCCGGACAAGCCGATGGCCCTGACCCCCAGTTCCTGGGGACAGGGCCATCGGACGGTGATCGAACGCCCGAGAAGGCTCGATCACCTCCAGTTGCGGAGCGGTGCCCCGGGTGGAGGCCGGGCAGCCGTGCTTCCGTCCGGCAGGGGGAAGGACGGTCGGCGGGCCCGAAGGGGGGTCCCGGAGGGGCACGGTGGGAACGTGTTCCCCTCCGGTTCGAGCCCGCCGAACGGCTGTGCTCCGCGCGCTGTGGTGTTACTAGGTCTTACTCAGCGATGCGAACTACTTAACGAACCCGGATCTTGACCACGTCGAACGCCGGGGTCTGGTTGGCGCGCTCCATCATCGGGATACGGTGCGAGCCGTCACCGGCCCACGAGGCGCACTGCGCGGTGCCGGCCTGCGGCAGGCCCGGCACCTGGATGCTGACCGTGTCCGGGGTGGCGCCACCCTTGCTGTCCTCGGTGGCCACGAAGAACGCCGGCACCGGGTCCGGGGCTGGAGCCTCGGTGAGGCTGGCGAGCATCCGGCAGGCGGTGTGGAAGTGCCCGCGGACCAGGCCGTTCTGCAGGACGCTGGACTCCACGTAGTACCCACCCTGGCCGGCCGCGAGGAAGCGGTCGCGGATCAGGTTCCGGGTGCTGACCTGCAGGGTGAACGCGGTGTTCCGGTTGACCTGGCGCGGCGCGGCGGTGATCAGCAGCGACGGGTTGTTCGCGGCCGAGCCGACCTCACCGAACTCGGTGCTGACGCAGCGGTCGCCCTTCTGGAAACCGTCGTGCGCCGGCAGGTTGCTGGTGTCGCAGCTGTTGGTCAGGATGCCGAGGCCGGCACCGGGAGGAGCGGTGGTGGGAGCGGCGGTCGCGCCGCCACCGTTGTTGTTCCCACCATTGTTGTTGTTCCCGCCGTTGTCGGCCGGAGCGGTGGTCGCCGCCTCGCTCGCCGGAGCGCTGGCCCCGTCGCTGGCGCCACCGCTGGCAGCACCGGTGGCCGGTGCGCTGGTCGCGGCGCCGCCGTTGTTGTTGTTTCCGCCGCCGTTGTTCTTGCCGCCACGGCCCTTGGTGGTCTGCGCGACGTTGTTCATCACCCATTCCCGGCACCGGGCGCGCACCTGGGCGGTGGTCGCCACGTCCGCGCCGCCGTCGTCCGGGTGCTGCGTGACCGTGCCACCGTTGGTGGTGTAGTCGGTGCGGCGGGTGTTCGTGGACAGCTTGGTCTGGCCGCCGGCCTTCAGATTGTCACAGGCCGCGAGCGCGGTCTTCTGACCGTCGTTGGTGCTCGCGCTGGAGATCTGGGTGACCGTCACGATACCGCCGAACGCCGCCAGCGTGGCCGCCACGGCGATGATCCGGCGACGCCCGCTGAACCACTTAGAGTCGTTAGCGCGCCGGTACTTGGACCTTCGCATGGGTGACACCTTTCTTCGTCGCCGTCGGGGCGATATCTCTCGGGGCTACCGCGAACGGAAGATGCGCATGGTGGTGATCACGCCGATCACCAGCGCGGCAGCAAGGACGAGCAGGACTACGGTGTTGCTGAGCCCCGGTACTCCACCGCCGTTGTTGGCGGCGGCGATCATCTGGTTGTCGATCGGGACCGGGCCCTTCTGGGCCGGGGTGGCGGGCGCGGCCAGGGTGGGCAGCGCGCCGTAATCGACGACGCCGCTGCTCTCCAGCAGGGTCATGTGCGTCATCACGAACTGGTTGGCCTGCTGGGCCAGCTTGCGGACCGTGTCGTTCCGGGTGCCGGCCCGGATGGTCGCGATCGCCGGGAAGATCTTGCCGTGCGCGGCGCGGAGCCGGTCGACGAAGATCTGGTCGAACTGCGCTCCCGAGGCGTTCTTCATCTCGTTCAGCCAGCCCTGCTGATCGCCGTTGGGCTGGTTCGGCAGCTCGATGTTGAGCTTCTTGGCCGCCGCGCGGTCCAGGCTGTCCAGTGAGACGTGCTGCGCCGCGATCGACTTGCCGATCTTGACGACGTTCGGGTCGTCCGACTTCTCCACGGCCATGTTGCCGGCCGGGATCTCCCAGAGCCCGGCGAGCCGGACCTTGATCACGAAGTCGATGTCAGCCGGGGTGATCGAGCCCTTCGCGGTGTCGGTGAGCCCGGTGTTCGGGGGGATCGGCACCGCGTCGTCGGCCAGGGCCGGCGCGGCCGGAGTCAGCAGGAACGCCAACGTCACCGTCGCTGCGCCGACCAACCAGGACTTCATCTTCGTACCCACCACCATCAGTAGCTGTAGTCGTCGCCGGAGTCCCCGGCACTGTCGGAGGCCGCGGGCGGCGCCACCGGCTTCGAGATCTTCGGGAGACACGTGAGGTTCTTGGTGCCGGTCGGCGTGATCACGAACCACTTGCCGTTGACGTTCTGGCCCTTCCACTCACCGGCCTTCTTGTCGCCGATGTAGCCGTAGAGCGGCCAGCCCTTGAGCGTGAGCTGCTTGGTGCCGTCCTCGCGGGTGACCGTGCCGATGAGCGACGAGTCGATGCCCTTGATGGTCGGCTTGCCGTCGTTGGTCAGCAGCGGCGGCCAGATCTTCGCGCAGTCGCCGTTGCAGGTCGACTTGGACGGGTTGTCGCCGTCGGCGTCGAACCGGTAGGACACGAAGCCCTTCTGGTTCTCGACGACCTTGCCCATCTTGGCCACCGTGGTCCCGGTGAGCTTCGTCGTCACCTTGGCCGCCGCGACCTCACCGGCCGGGGCCGGCTCGTCAGTGGACGCCGGTGCCGCCACGTTCGGGTCGACCGCGCCGTCGGTGGCCGCGGCACCCGGGGTGGCGGCGACGTCGGCAGCAGCTGGCTCAGCGGCATTGCCGTAGTCGGCGGAGTTGTTGACGCCGGACGGCGCGCAGCCGGGCAGTGCGACCAGTGCCGCCAGCGCCGCGCCGACGACCATCAACTTTCGCTTCTCCGGTACCACCGGCTCCTCCAGCTGATCGAAATCTCCTGGCATTTCCGCGCAGTAGTACGGGAGGTGTGCGGTGGCGGTTGAATATTCGGGTCGATCAAATTGGGGAATTTTTGTTTGAACCCTGTGGGCCGCCACGTACGTATGGGAAAGGCCCGAACAGCGAAAAAGGGCCCAGCCGAGTCGGCTGAGCCCTTATCGTGTTCGGACGATTACGGAATGCTTACCAGGGTCTCGGTGTTCCCGTTCGCCGCGAGCTCCTGAACCTGGACGTGCGCGATGTCGTCGCGTGCCGTCCCGGTCACCGCCTGCAACAGCAGCGGCGCGGGGTTGGCCGCGGTGCCCCAGCCCTTCTCGCCGATCGTCCAGCTGGCCACCCGCTCGGACGTGCCGTCGGTGTGGACCAGGGTCAGCGCGCAGGTCTTCGGGCCCTTGAGGTTGGAGACGGCGAAGGAGATCTGGGTGCCCCAGTCCTTCTTCTCCAGGCCGACGGCGGCGCTGACATTGGTCCGCGAGTCGGTGCCGCTGTAGTTCTGCCCGGGCAGTGCGGTGCCGCCGATGCCGACGCCGTTGCTGTCCGGCAGCGGGTCGAGCTGGTCGCTGCCGCGCTGGGCGGTCGGCGTGCTGGTGGCCGGCGTGTCGGTGCCGAGCCACTTGCCGCCGGCGAAGAGCGCGCCGATCGAGAGCATCGCGAAGATGACCACGGCGGCGGCCAGCGAGTAGAGCCGGCGACTGTTCGCCCGGCTCCGGTCGGTGCGCACCTCGTGGAGCATCTTGGTGAGCAGGACCGCGTCCTTCTCCGACTTCTCCGCGGCCAGCAGGGCCTCCGCGTCGACGTCCGCCAGCACGTCCGCGACCTGGACGAACGACTCCAGCTCGTAGGCGCACTGTGGGCACTCGATCAGGTGGTCCTCGAACCGGCCGGCGTCACGGTCGTCGAGCACGCCCAGGGCGTACGACGCGACGTCGTAGTGGTCTTCCTGAGTCATTCCGTCACCCCCCGCTGCTGCAGAGCGGTACGCAGCGCACGCAGAGCGTAATATACCCGCGACTTCGCGGTGCCCAACGGAAGGCCGAGATTCTCCGCCGCCTCGGGCACCGTCCGGCCCCGGAAGTACGTCTCGATCAGGATCTCCCGGTGCGAATGGCTCAACTGGCGGAGCGCGTCCGACACGGTCATCGACTGCAGCACACGATCGGTGTCGTCCGCGGTGCTCGGGAAGCTCTCCAGCTCGCGGTCGTACGTCTCCGCGGGGCGCGCGTTGGCGCTGCGGTGCTCGTCGATCGCGATCCGGCGGGCCACCGTGACCAGCCACGGGCGCAGCGACTGCTGGCCCTGCGCACCGAGCCGGTGCGCGTTGCGCCAGGCCCGCAGCAGCGTCTCCTGCACGATGTCCTCGGCGCGCTGCCGGTCACCACCGGTCAGTCGCAGCACGAACATCAGCAAGGGGCCGGCGTGCTCCTCGTAGAGCAGCTTGACCAGTGTGTCCTCATGGCTCGCACCGGTGTCCGGCTGTGCTCCGTGCCGAGCCGACTGCTGGCGGGGAATCACCGAACCGTCATCCTGCGCACCGCGCCCTCCGTCGACCGCCTGCCACCTGCTTCCGGAGTGTCGCGCCATCACACGCACCCTCTCCGGCGTGAGCCGTCTATCGGCCACCGCATGCATCGATTCCTCCGCCCGGACCTTTCCCCGTCGCCTGAGATACGGCTGGGGCGCCCGGCCGGGATCAAAGTCGGCACGAGATTTTCCGGGACACTCGGTCTCAAGGGTCCTCCGCTGTGGTGACGATCGTGTGGGCGTGCCGGGCCGCGGATCATGGGGGGATTGATCTACGCCGATTCGGACGCCAGGTAAGGCGGAATGATACTCAGTGACATCGGGCCCGAGACATGGCTCTGAGAATAATTTCCCCCGACCCGGGAGAGCGTGATCTCGCTCCGTGCACGGACGATTCCGGTGCGTGCGCACTGATGAGTAATGTGTGGTGAAAGGCGGGGGCGCCGAACCGTTCGGGGGATGCTCGGATATCTCTTGGACTCTTTCGGGCGACACCCGGTGGGGAGCGCTCCCAGTTCTTGATCTTGCTGCTCGGGCGCTTCGGGCATTTGTAAGCAATCGTTTACTGGCTGGTGGTCTGGAGCGCTCGGATGAGCAGTTCCGGACTGGTCCGGACCAGTTACGAAGGCCCTCCGACTAAATTCCGTTAGTTGGTGGAAGTGTTCCGATATGCGGGCACGCATCCCGATAAATGGGACAGGCCACCCCAAGACCCAACCCCTTGCGCCGTACGGCGTCAGCCCGGCGCCCGCCCGTGACCACTCGGCGACGCCCGCCGCCCGCCGCGCTCCCGGCCACCCCGCGCCGCCCGGCCCACTCCCGGCCAGCCCGCGCCGCCGCCCGTGACCACCCTGCGCCGTCCGCCCGTGACCACCCTGCGGCGTCCGCCGCAAGCCGTCCGCCGCCACCCCGCCACCCCGCGCCGCCCGCCGCCCGCCGTGCGCCATGCGCCGTGCGGGAATGGCGCGGCGTGCGTGGTGTTTGGCTGTGGCGCGGCGTGCGGTGCCGGCTGGCGTTGGGAGTTGTTTCGGCGTGCGAAAGCAGCCCCGAGTGCCAGCCGGAGCGCGTGCGTCGCGCGTGGTGCTCGGCGCGGGGCGCGGGACGCGTGGTGTTTGGCTGTGGCGCGGCGTGCGGTGCCGGCTGGCGTTGGGAGTTGTTTCGGCGTGCGAAAGCAGCCCCGAGTGCCAGCCGGAGCGCGTGCGTCGCGCGTGGTGCTCGGCGCGGGGCGCGGGACGCGTGGTGTTTGGCTGTGGCGCGGCGTGCGGTGCCGGCTGGCGTTGGGAGTTGTTTCGGCGTGCGAAAGCAGCCCCGAGTGCCAGCCGGAGCGCGTGCGTCGCGCGTGGTGCTCGGCGCGGGGCGCGGGACGCGTGGTGTTTGGCTGTGGCGCGGCGTGCGGTGCCGGCTGGCGTTGGGAGTTGTTTCGGCGTGCGAAAGCAGCCCCGAGTGCCAGCCGGAGCGCGTGCGTCGCGCGTGGTGCTCGGCGCGGGGCGCGGGACGCGTGGTGTTTGGCTGTGGCGCGGCGTGCGGTGCCGGCTGGCGTTGGGAGTTGTTTCGGCGTGCGAAAGCAGCCCCGAGTGCCAGCCGGAGCGCGTGCGTCGCGCGCGGTGCTCGGCGGTGGCGCGGGGCGCGCGGCGGTGGCCGTGGCACGGGGCGTGGCGCGCGCGGCGCCCGGCAATGGCGCTCGGCCGTGGCGGTGGCGCGGGGCCACGCGCCGGTCGGTGTGCTGCCGCTGCCCCCGGTCGAGCTTGGCGTCGGGCTGGTGGTTGCGGTCGGGCTGGCGGTGGCGGTCGGGCTGGCGCGCGGCGCGGCCCGGGGCACGCGGCCGTGGCGCGGGGCGCGGCGCGCGCGATGCTCGGCTGTGGCGTGGCGCGCGCCGCTCGGGCCGGGATCGGTCAGCGGGTCCGGGACGTGGCCAGGGACAGCGCCCGGTGCAGCACCCGGGAATCCCCGAGCATCCCGCGCAGCCGCCGCTCCAGCCCCGCGATCGGCACCAGGTTCTGCGGCGCCCGCGGATCCTTGTAGGACGACGACGCGAACCGCGGCAGCGTCGCGCTGGACAGCCCGGCCAGCTCGACCGCCTGCTCCACGGTCAGGTCCGGCGAGCACTCCACCCGGACGATCCCGGACCACGGCGCCCCGGTCGCCCCGGGCAGCCGCAGGTACCAGGACCAGCCGCCCCAGACCGTGCCGAGGTGGAAGACCGGCGTGCGCTGCCCCGGCCGCAGCGCGGTCACCACGGTGGTCAGCGCGGCCGGCAGGTACTGCTTCTGCTGGGTCTTGATGTACCCGATGGTGCGTGGCAGCTGCCGCCGGTTGCGCAGCGGCCCGTCCACGATCAGCAGGTCGGCGCCGTCGGTCCCGCCGTCCCGGGCCGCGCTGGAGATCTCGATCTCCAGCGCGGTCAGCGGCCCCTGCACGGCGGCCGGCAGCTTGCTCGCCTCGCCGGTCCCGTTGATCCGGTGGATCTCGTAGCGGACCGTCCCGGCCTGCAGATCGTTCGCCGACGGGCTGGCGGTGAACAGGCCCCGCCCGACCCGCGCGCCGACCAGCTCGGCGGCGCCCCGGGCCAGGTCGCAGCGGACCACCCCGGCGGCGTAGGAGGCGGCCAGCCCGGGGTACGACGTCCCGTCGTCCTCGGCGGTCCACAGCCCGGCGTCGTTGCGCCGCACGCCGTCGACCAGGAACACCACGTCCGGCGGGCGGGCGCCGGACGGGACGTCGATCGGCGCCCACTCGGCGGCCGGCACCTCCACGTCGGTGTCCACCTGAGCGCTGCTGGGCGAGGCCGGCCCCTCGCCGTCCCCGCCCTCGTAGCTGGCCCCGTACGCCGGGTCCCAGGCGTCGACGAACATCCGTGTCACAGGCCGACCCTCTCCACGTACGCGGTCCGCGCGTCCTTGTGCACCTCGAACCGGACCGGCACCCGCTCGGCGAGCGAGTGCACGTGGGTGACCAGCCCGACCATCCGGTCGCCGCGGGCGGCCAGGTTCTCCAGCGTGGCGGCGACCACGTCGAGGGTCGCCGCGTCCAGGGTGCCGAAGCCCTCGTCCAGCACGATCGACTCCAGGCTGGCCGCCGTGGTGCTCATTCCGGCGAGCTGCTCGGAGAGGGCCAGGGCGAGCGCCAGCGACGCCTGGAACGTCTCGCCGCCGGAGAGCGTCCGCACCCCGCGCCGCAGCCCGGCGTCGTGGTGGTCGATCACGTAGAACTCGCCCTTGTCGTGCATCAGTTCGTACTGCCCGCCGGTGAGCTCGCGCAGGATCCGGGACGCGCCGTCGACCAGCATGTCCAGCGCCTCCTCGAGCAGCCAGCGCTCGAAGTTGTTGGCCCGCAGGTGACCGGAGAGGGACTTGGCGACCCGGCCCTCCAGCTGCAGGACCAATCGTTGTTCCTGCTGCTCGCGGGCCTGTTCGAGCCGCTCGGCGAGCCGTTTCCAGGCGGCCTCGGCGCGTTCCGCGGTGACTGCGGCCGCCCGGATCAGGGTGGCCTCGGCGTCCTGCGGGGTGGCGGTGGGCGGGGCCACCCCGGCGTCGGTGAACAGCGCGACGATCGCGGCGTGCGCCCCGGTCGTGGACTCCTCGGCGGCGCGCACGGCGGCCTCCGCCCGGTCCCGCCGGGACGAGCGGTCGCCGTGCTCGCCGCGGGCCCACCCGACCAGCGTCTGCCACGCGACGGCCAGGTCGTCGCGGTCGGCGGGCGGCGGGGCGAAACGGGCGAGCCCGTCCCGTACCGAATCGAATTTCAGCCATGCGGAACGCTGCTGGTCCTCCGCGGCCCGGACCGAAGCCTGCGCGGAGCGCAGCGAGTCGCGCGCCGCGCGGACCGTGCCGGTCGCGTCCTCCAACCGGCCCTGCAGGCGGCCGAACTCGGCGAGCCGCTGCTGGATCGCCTCGGCCGCGGGCAGCCCCTGCACGGTCTTGCGGACCTCGGCGAGGCGGGACAGGTGGTGCTCGTACTGCCCGCGCTTGCGTTCGAGGTCGCTCTCCAGGTTGCGGGCCACCGCGTCGCGCTGCTGCCAGCGGGCCGTCGCCTGCTCGGCGGCCTCCCGCGCGGCGCCGCCGGCCGCCTCGGCGAGCCGCACCGAGGACTCCCGCGGCACCTCCGGCACCACCGCGACCGGCTGCTCGCAGACCGGGCAGTTGTCCCCGGCGGTCAGGTGCCCGCGCAGCGCGGTGGCGCGATCCCGCTGCTGGGCGTCCCGATAGTCCTGCCGGGCCTGTTCCAACAGCTGCTGGGCGCCGATGTGCTCGGACTCGGCCAGGTCGGCGGAGGCCCGCGCGTCCCGGCACTCCACCTCGGCGACCGAGACCTTGCCGGCGAACCACGCCTCCTGCTCGACCAGGCGGTCCAGCTCGGTGTGCCGGTCCAGCGCCAGGCGCAGCGACCCGGCGTCGCCGGCCGCGGTCAGCTCGCCGCGGACCTTCTCCTCGGCCTCCTCGGCCTCGTGCACCGCTTCCGCCGCCTTCGCGGCGGCGTCGCGGGCTGCGGTGATCGCTCCGGTCGCTTCGTCAAGACCCTTGGGGGTACGGACGGCGGAGAGCTGGGCGAGCTCCGAGTCGAGGGTGTCGCGGGTCCCCCGAGCGGCCTCCTCGGCGGCCCGGGCGGACCGCAGGCCCGGCATCGCCGTCTCGACCGCGGCGGTCAGCTCCCGCATCCGCGCCAGGCGGCCGGCCGCTTCCTCGACCGCCTCCTCGGTGGCGTCCTCCAGCGCGGTCAGCGACTGGTCGACCACGCTCAGCTTGGCCTCCGCGGCCTTGCCCCGCTCGGCCGCCCGGACCTGCACCTTCTCGTAGAGCTGCAGGCCCAGCAGGTTGATCAGGATCTGCTGGCGGGTGGCCGGCTTGGCGTGCAGGAAGTCGGCGAACTGCCCCTGCGGCAGCACCACGCAGCTGGTGAACTGCTCGTAGGGCAGGCCGACCGCGTGCAGCACCGCGTCGTCCATCTCGGCCGGGACGCCGGCCAGGACCTCACCGAGATCCGCCAGGTCCATCCCGGTGTCCAGCTTGCTCACGTCGAAGCCGGCCGGCATCAGCTGCAGGCCGGCGCCGGAGGTCTTGACGTTGCCCCGGCCGTCCCGCCGGACCACCCGGGTCGCCACGTACCGATCGCCGGCGGACTCGAAGACCAGGCGGACCCGGGCCTCGACGGCGGACGGGGCGAGCGCGTTGCCGATGCCCCGGGCGCCGCCCCAGCGCGGGACCTGGCCGTAGAGGACGAAACAGATCGCGTCCAGCACCGTCGACTTGCCCGAGCCGGTCGGGCCGACCAGCGCGAAGTAGTCGGCGTCGCTGAAGTCCACGGTGGTCTCGTCGCGGAACACCGTGAAGCCGGACATGTCCAGGCGAATGGGCCTCATTGAGTGCTGCTCACCTCGTCGTACAGCTGGTCGAAGAGCTCGCGGACGCCCTCCTCGGCGTTGCCGCGACTGTCCAGGTAGTCACCGAAGAGCTCACGCGGGGAGCGGCCGGCGCGCTGCGCGGCCCGGGCCGCCGTGCGATCGGGCAGCATGTCGGGGTCGATGCGGACCTCCAGGGCGTTCGGCAGCATCTCCTGCACGTCCTCGCGCAGGCCGGGGCGGGGTACCTCGCGCACCAGGACACGCAGCCAGGCCTCCGGAAGGTTCACCGTGGCGAGCTGTTCCAAGGTTCCTCTGACCGTGCGCAGGGTCAGCGCCGAGGTGACCGGCACGTCCCGGGTCTGCGCGGCCTTGTCCACGCCCACGTCGACGATCGCCACCGAGCAGACGTTCTCCTCCTCGCCGAAGTCGATGGCGAGCGGGCTGCCGCTGTACCGCACCGGGCAGGGGCCGAGCACCCGCTGCGCGCGGTGCAGGTGGCCGAGCGCGACGTAGTGCGTGTGCTGCGGGAACACCGTGGAGGGCACGGCGTAGCCCATGATCGTGTGCGCCTCGCGCTCGCCGCCGCCGGTGCTCGCCCCGACCATGGTCAGGTGCGAGGTGATCAGGTTGACCGCGCCGGGCTCGGCGAACGACTCGCTGAGCTTGCCGATCAGGCGCGCGATCAGGTCGGCATAGGTCTGATTCGCTTCGGCTTCGGTGAGGTTGTACATCTCCGCGGCCCGGACGGCGTAGCGCTGGGAGAGGAACGGCAGGGCGACGAGCCGCCACCGCTCGCCATCGCCGGTGGTCCCCTCGATCAGCAGATCGCCGAGGTTGTCCCGGACCGAGCCGCGCAACTCGATGCCGGCGGCGTCGGCCCAGGGCCGGAGCGCGTCCAGCGCCTGCCCGTTGTCGTGGTTGCCGCCGATCGCCACCACCCGGGCGCCGGTGTTGCGCAGCGCGGTGAGCGCTCGCGTCACCAGGCGGGTCGCCTCGGCGGTGGGCGCCGCGGTGTCGTAGAGGTCACCGGCGACGATGACCAGGTCGGGCTGCTCCGCCCGGGCGATCTCGATCACCTGGGCGAGCACCTTGGTGTGCTCCTCGCGCCGGTCGCGGCCCTTGAGAACCTTGCCGACGTGCCAATCGGAGGTGTGCAGGATGCGCATCGCGAAACCTTAGCCTCAGGCCCTAGAACGGAATGTCGTCGTCGCCACCGGCGCGCCCGCCGATGACGGCGAACGGGTCGGCGCCCTGGACTATCGAGCGCTGCGTCTCGGCCGGCGGGGGACCGGACTCCGACTTGCGGGTGGCCCAGGCCGGGAACGGGAACTCCACGCAGAGCGGGACCGGGATGTCCGGCTGGTTGACGAACATCGTGCCGGGGCGGGCCAGCAGCGCGCGCTGACGCATCGCCGGCGGGAGGAAACCGTATTCCGGCCGGGACGCCTCGGCCGGGTCGAGCCGGCCGACCACCCGGATCGCCGAGTTGGTCACGATCCGCCGCTCCACCTCGCTGGCGGTCTGCTGCGCGCCGATCAGGATCACGCCCAGCGAGCGGCCGCGCTCGGCGATGTCCAGCAGCACCTCCTTGATCGGGGAGGTGCCCTCGCGGGGCGCGTACTTGTTCAGCTCGTCGAGGACCACGAAGAGCAGCGGGCGGCCGGTGCCGGACTTCTCCTTCTCCTCGAACTCGCTCTTCAGCGTCACGCCGACCACGAAGCGCTGCGCGCGGTCCGGCAGGTTGTGCAGGTCGACGACGGTGACCTGGGCGCTGTCCGCGGTCTTGATCTGGTGCGGGCGGCGCTGCGCCAGGTCGCCCCGGATCAGCCGGGACAGGTCCCGCTTGCTGCCGATCATCCGGCGGGCGAACGCGTTGACGGTGCCCATGTTGATCGCGCTGCCGGCCCAGATCGACCGGGTCTCGTCGTCGGTGAGCTGCTCGACGATGTGGTCGACCAGGTCGCCGTAGGAGCCGATCCGCTTGCCGTCGATGCTGATCCCGCCCTCGGCGGGCACCGCGTACCGATGCAGGTGGGCGGTGACCGAGTGGACCACCATCGTGTACTGCTGGCGCTCGTCGTCGGCGTCGGCGAACACGTACGGCAGCAGCTTGGCCGAGCAGAACTCGTCGAGCGTCCAGTAGAACGAGTCGACGCCGGTCAGCCGGCCGCTCACGTCGGGGGCGCCGGACGGGTCACCGGCGCGGGGCGGCGCGTAGACCCGGACGTCGGTGAACGGGCTGTCCGGCAGGTCGAGCAGCTTGTAGTAGGACCGGGTCTTGTCGTCCAGCTTGGTGTTCGGGTGGTCCAGGAAGAGCAGGTCCTCACCCTTGACGTTGAAGATCAGGGCGCGGGCGTTCGCCCCGTCGGCGCCCAGCTGGCCGGAGCGGAACACCGAGTAGAGCAGGAACGTCGCGAAGCTGGTCTTGGTCGCGACGCCGGAGATGCCGGAGATCGAGACGTGCGCGCCGCGGGTGCCGTCCAGGAAGTCCGCGTTCAGGAAGACCGGGACGCCGTCGCGGCCGGTGCCCATCGGGACCCGCCGCTCCATCCGGTCGAAGTGCAGCGCGGCGTCCCGGGCCTCGCCGGAGGCCCGGTGCACGACCGCGCCGGGCGCCGGTGGGACGTAGAGCTCCGGGTCGACGCGGGTGGTGGTGATCTCGGCGGCCTCCTGCACCATGGCCGGCAGCGTGCCGTCGGCGATGGCGAACACGTCCGAGTCGAACTGGGCGCCCTCGTGCCGTGCCCGCACCTGGGTGACCACGCCGGAGATCGTCACCGACTCGCGGTCCGGAAGGTCACGCTTCGTGGTCACGACGTCGTCGAGCTGCAGGTAACTGCCGGGGGCGACGGCCGTCCAGAACTGGAGCGGGGTCGCGTCGGCGGTGCCAAGCACCCGCCCGACGGGGGAAGTTTCGTCAGACACGCCGATCATGGTGCCTCAGAGGTACGACAAAATCCCCACGGGATCTTCAGCCTTTCGGGTTTTCCACAACTTCTGGTGCTCATCCACAGAGTTATGCACAAGATCTTGATCGAGGCCGGAAGGCGCGCGCGCCAATCTATGGCCGGCCGTAGCGGAGGAACAGCATGTCCTCACGGGTGAGCGCGTGCCGCAGCGCCATCCGCCGGGCCGGCGTGGCCGGTCCGTGCGCGATCCGGCCCGCCTCGCCGCCGGCCAGCAGCGGCGCGACCGTGAGGCAGAGCTCGTCGACCAGATCCGCGGCGATCATCGAGCCCAGCAGGCCCGGACCGCCCTCGCAGAGCAGCTGGCCGGCGCCGCGCGCGTGCAGCGCCGCCACCCCGGCCGCCAGGTCGACCTGCTCGTCACCGACCGTGATCACCTCGGTGACCGCGCGGATCGGCGCGTCGGGCGCGGCGCGGTGGGTCAGCACGATCGGCCGGACCGGCGCGTCCGAGAAGATCAACTGGGCCGGGTCCAGGTCCAGGGAGCCGGAGACGATCACCATCAGCGGGAACTCGGGCAGGCCGTGCGCCACCCGCCAGGCCCGGGCCGCCGGGGTGAGGCGCAGCGCGTCGTACCGCTCGGCGCGGACCGTGCCGGCCGCCACGATCAGCGCGTCGCAGACCATCCGCAGGGTGTCGAAGACCTCCTTGTCGCCCGGGCCCTGCAGCCCGGCGGAGAGGCCGTCGACGGTGACCGCGCCGTCCGCGCTGGCGATGAAGTTCACCCGCAGGGTGGGCCGGTCGAGCCGCGGATAGCGGGCGACCAGCTCGTCCTGGCCGGAAGGGAGCCCGCTCATGGGCCGGGCGGACCGGTCACCGGCGGGACCGGGGCGGGCTCCCGGTGCTGACAGTCGCACCACGAGCCGCCCTTGCAGTCCCCGTGCTGCCGTTCCCGGCAAGCCTCGCAAATCATGCGGTGAATTTTAGTGGTCCCCGGACTGTCGGAGAGGCGACAGCCGGTAGGCAGGCCGGACCCGAACCTCCCTACCCTGAGTTGTGAAATCTGGCATATCCCACCCGGCTTGACGGCCGGGACACGGCTGTGCAATCGGTCCGAAACGCCGGGTGGGCAGGCTTGTCATCAGGACGGCGTCACCGGGCGTCCGCGACGGGAGGAGTTACATGTTGCTGCGGGTTCGAGTCACCCTGCCGGACCGTCCCGGCGCTCTCGGCCAGGTCGCGCGCACCCTGGGTGTCGCCGGCGCGGACATCGTCCAGGTCGTGGTGCTGGAGCGACTCGGCGGCCGGGCCGTCGACGACTTCACCGTCGTCTGGCCAGGTGCGGCCCGCGTGGAGCGACTCCTCGCCGGTCTGGCCGCGATCCCCGGGGTCCAGGTCGACGGCGTGTGGAAGGCGATCGGCGCCCCGGTCAGCGGGGGCCACGACGCCGAGCTGCTCGCCCAGGTCGCGGCGAACCCGGCGGACGGCCTGGCCACCCTGGTCGACGCGATGCCCGGGCTGCTCGCCGCGGACTGGGCCGCCGCCGCGATGGTCCCGGCCGACTGGGCCGCGCGCAGTGGCGCCAACGGCATCAACCACGAGCCCCGGGTGGCGTACGCGAGCTGGCGCGCCCCGTCCCCGCTGCACCTGCCCGAGGTCACCCCGCTGCGGGCCCGCCCGTTCGCCGAGCCGGGCGGCGCGCGGTACGCGGTCGCCCCGTTCGGCCGCGGCGGACTGGTCCTGCTGGTCGCCCGGACCGACGAGGACGACCTGGCGGCCGCTGCGTTCCACGTGACCGAGGTCGATCGGGTGGCCCAGCTGGTGCGGGCCGCCGCGGTGATCCTGGGCGACCGGCTGGACTCGGTGACGCCGGCCACCACGGCCCAGGTGTGACCGCCTGACCCATCGGCCGGATGTGATCGTCTTAACGACGAAATCGCTGCTGAAGGCAATAAGACGGCAACAACGCCGGGGCACTCTGGAGGCAGAGCGAAAGGAGTGCCCCGCATGGCGTTGTGGCGGATCCGGGCCACGGTCGACGACCGACCCGGTTACCTCTCTGTGCTGACCGCGAGTCTCGCCCTGAAATCGGTCAACATCCTTGCCGTCCAGGTGCACACCACCGAGGGCGGCGCGGTCGACGACTTCCTGGTCGACGCTCCGGACCGGATGACCGAGCCCGACCTGCTGGCCGCGGTGGCCAAGGGCCGCGGGCGGGACGTGTTCGTCGCCCGTGCCGAGGCGCAGGGCCTGGCCGACCAGCCCACCCGCGCGCTGGCCCTGGCCGGCCGGCTGGTGCACGAGCCGGACGCGCTCGGCGAGTCGCTGGTCGCCCTGCTCGACGCGACCGACGTGCGGTGGCGTCCGCACCCGGCGTTCGACCAGCCCGGCGTCCACGGCGGGCGGATGACGCTGGCCGATCCGGCCGGCGGGTCCTACGAGGTGCTCCGGGCGCTGCCCGCGTTCACCCCGGCGGAGTATGCGCGGGCCCAGGCCCTGGTCGAGCTGGCCGCCACGGTGACCCGGCGGCAGCGCGAGACCGTCACGTTCATGGTTCCGGACGGCGCCGAGGTGATCCTGCGCCCGGCCGGCGCGGAGGATCTGGCCGCCGTTCGTGAGCTGCACGACCACTCGTCCGCCGGCACCCTGCGGCGGCGCTATCTGGCCGGCGGGTCGCCCACCGAGGCCCGGCTGCGCCGTCTGCTGGAGCCGGCCGGCGGGGTGACCCTGCTCGCGGTCGCGCCCGGCGGCCGGGTGGTGGCGATGGCCAGCCTGCTCGCCGAGGGTGACCTGGGCGAGATCGCGGTCCTGGTGGAGGACGACTGGCAGCGCCGCGGTCTGGGCACCGCGCTGCTCCGGCGGCTGCGCGCGCACGCCGAGCGGGCCGGGTTCGCCGCGCTGGTCGCGCACACCGGTGCGGACAACGTGGCGATGCTGCGGACCCTGCGCCGGCTGGGCCACGGGCCGATGGAGCGCGACGGCGCGCTGGTCAGCGTCACGCTGCCGGCCGCGGGTCAGCCGGTCGGCGAGGAGACTCCCGCTACCTCGGGGTAGTGGGTGAGAGGAGTGGCGGCGGGCACCGGTTCGGGCCCGCCGTCACCCTGGGTCCGCGCGCCGGGCGGAATGCCGACCGCGTTGCCCGGGCCGATGCCGCGAGGCGCGACGGTGGCCGGCCGCGGCGGTCAGCCGGTGCGGGTGCCGTGCTCGACGCAGGTGGCCGTCCAGCCGGTCGGGACGACCTGGACCTTCATGCGGCGGCGGCACGCCGGGCAGAAGCGGGGCGGCTCCAGCTCGCGGGCCGCCGCGCAGGCCGCGTGGTCACCGGCCGAGGCCGGCTCCCCGCACCGGTCGCAGTAGGTCATCAGCGGCGCCGTCATCAGAACGTCGCGGACAGCGACTTGACCGGCATCTTCAGGTCCTGCAGCAGCTCCAGGTCCGCGGTCGCGGGCCGGCCCAGCGTGGTCAGGTAGTTGCCGACGATCACGGCGTTGATGCCGCCGAGCAGACCTTCACGGGTGCCCAGGTCGCCGAGCGTGATCTCGCGGCCACCCGCGTACCGAAGAATGGTCTTGGGCATCGCCAGCCGGAAGGCGGCGATCGCGCGCAGCGCGTCCTTGCCCTCGACCACCGGGCGGTCGCCGAGCGGCGTGCCGGGCCGCGGGTTGAGGAAGTTCAGCGGGACCTCGTGCGGGTCCAGCTGGGCGAGCTGCGCGGCGAACTCGGCCCGCTGCTCGATCGTCTCGCCCAGGCCGAGGATGCCGCCGCAGCAGACCTCCATCCCGGACTCGCGGACCATCGTCAGCGTGGACCAGCGCTCCTCCCACGAATGGGTGGTCACCACGTTCGGGAAGTAGGACTCGCAGGTCTCGAGGTTGTGGTTGTAGCGGTGCACGCCCATGTCGACCAGGTCGTCGACCTGCTCCTGGGTGAGCATGCCGAGGCTCGCGGCGACCTGGATGTCGACGGCTTCCTTGATCGCCTTGACGCCCTGCCGCATCTGGTCCATCAGGCGCTGGTCCGGACCGCGGACGGCGGCCACGATGCAGAACTCGGTGGCGCCCGTCGCGGCGGTCTGCTCGGCGGCCTTGACCAGGGACGGGATGTCCAGCCAGAGGGACCGGACCGGGGACGAGAACAGCCCGGACTGGGAGCAGAAGTGGCAGTCCTCCGGGCAGCCGCCGGTCTTCAGCGAGACGATCCCCTCGACCTCGACCTCCGGGCCGCACCACTTCATGCGGACGTCGTGGGCGAGTTGGAGGAGGTCGGGCAGGTCCTCGTCGGGCAGTCGCAGGATCTCGAGGATCTCGGCCTGATCGAGGCCGGCGCCGTTGTCGAGGACTTGGGTACGTGCCCGGTCGAGGATCTGAGGCATGTCCGTACCCTACAGACTTCCCGGCGCGGCAGAGACTGCCGTAGGGGGTGATAGTTTCCGGTTCTCGTGATCTCTGGGGGCGTTGTGGACTGGCTGGGGTCGCTCGATCGCCTGGCCCGCGAACGGGCCAAGGCGGGTCTCACCCGTCAGCTCACGCCACGGCCGGCCGGCGACCGGGTCGTCGATCTGGCCGGGAACGATTACCTCGGCCTGGCCGACCACGTCACGGTGGTCGACGCGGCGCGGTCCGCCCTGGAGACGTACGGCCTGGGCGCCACCGGCTCGCGCCTGGTCCGCGGCACCACCGAGGCGCACACCGCGCTGGAGTCCGAGCTGGCCGGCTGGCTCGCGGCGGAGTCCGCGCTGGTCTTCTCCTCGGGCTACCTGGCGAACCTGGCGGTCGTCCGGGCCGCCGCCACGATCGCCGACCTGGTCGTGTCCGACGCGTACAACCACGCGTCGCTGATCGACGGCTGCAAGATCTCCGGCTTGCCGGTCCGGGTCGCGCCGCACAACGACCCGGCCGGCGTCGCCGCGATCCTGGACGCGCACCCGGGCCGGACCGCGGTGGTGGTCACCGAGTCGGTCTTCTCGGTCGACGGCGACCTGGCCCCGCTCGCCGAGCTGTACGCGGTCACCTCGGCCCGCGGCGCGCTGCTGATCGTCGACGACGCGCACGCGCTCGGCCTGCTCGGCCCGGCCGGCAGCGGCGGCGTGGTGGCGGCGGGGCTGGCCGGCCGGCCGGACGTGGTGGTCACCGCCACGCTGTCCAAGTCGCTCGGTGGCGCGGGTGGGGTGGTCGCCGGCGCCGCGCCGGTGATCCGGCACCTGGTCGACACCGGCCGCACGTTCATCTACGACACCGCCCCGCCGCCGGCCGTGGTGGCCGGCGTGCACGCCGCGATCGGGCTGGCCCGGGCCGCCGACGACCGGCGCGCGACGCTGTTCGAGCGGGGCGCCCGGATCGCCGCGCGGCTGCGCGCCGCCGGGTTCCCGGTCACCGACCCGGCGGCCGGGGTGCTCTCGGTGGTCGCCCCGGGCCCGGAGGCCGCCGTCGGCTGGGCCGCGGACTGCCGGGACCGCGGGGTGGCGGTCGGCTGTTTCCGGCCGCCGTCGACCCCGGACGGCAGCTCGCGCCTGCGGCTGACGGTGAACGCGGGCGTGCCCGAGGCGGACTTCGCCCGGGCTCTGGACGTGATCGTGGAGTGCGCACCATGAACGCCGACCCGCCCCGGACCGCCTCGTTCTACCCGGGCGTCGCGGTCACCCCACTCCCGCGCGGCTGGCGCAGCGGCGGGCACGGCCTGCCGGTGCCGGCGCCGACCCGGGTGCTGGACGAGGCCGATCCGCTGCTGGCGCACGGCGGCGGACACGTTGTGGGAGACGAGGGGCGGGTTGAGGGCGTACCGTCGCCGGTTGTGACCGCGCCGCCCACCGAGCCGGAGGCCGAAGAGCCCAGCCCGACCACCGCCGACCCTGTCGAGACGCCGCCGGCGGAGCCGGAGGCGCCGAAACCGGAACCGGCCGCCGCCCCGCGCCGGGTCGTCGCGCCGGGGGAGTGGCACGGGATCGTCCTGGTCACCGGCACCGACACCGGGGTCGGCAAGACCGTCGCGACCGCCGCGGTCGCCGCCGCCGCGCAGGCCGCGGGCCTCCGGGTCGCGGTCCTCAAGCCGGGGCAGACCGGCACGATCACCGGCGAGCCCACCGACGCCGAGGTCGTCACCCGCCTGGCCGGGCCGGACACGGTGAAGACCCTCGCGGAATATCCCGAGCCGCTCGCCCCGCTGGCCGCGGCCCGGGTCGCCGACCTGCCGCCGCTGGAGCTCTACAACGTCGTCGACGCGATCCGGGCCGAGGCCGAGAAACACGACCTGGTCCTGGTCGAGGGGGCCGGCGGCCTGCTGGTGCCGATGGGCCTGCGGCCGTCCGGGGAGGCCTGGACGTTCGCCGACCTGGCCACCGCGCTCGGCGCGAACGTGCTGGTGGTGGCACGGGCCGGGCTCGGCACGCTGAACCACACCGCGCTCACCCTGGAGGCGCTCGACCGGCGCGGCGTGCCGGCCAAGGTGATCCTCGGGGCCTGGCCCAGCGAGCCCGAGCTGGTGCACTGGGCGAACCTCAGCGAGCTGGTCCCGCACCTGGTCGGGGCGCTGCCGCAGGGCGCCGGGTCGATGGATCCGGGGGTCTTCCGGCGATCCGCCCCGGGCTGGCTCACCCCGGCCCTGCACGGCGTTCTGGACAACTGGCGCGTCTGGGCAGAAGAGGCGGGATAGCGACGCTCCCGTCACAATTGCGGTGTCGGGAGGTGGGTTCCATGCAAACTGGCGGCGTGACTTTCACCTTGACGATCGACTGTGGTGGTGGCGGGATCAAGGGCTCGGTCCTCGATGACGCGGGCACGATGCGGGCGCATCCGATCCGGGTGCCCACGCCGTACCCGTTGCCCCCGGAGCTGTTCGTCAAGACCCTGGTCGACCTGGGCGGCCAGCTGCCGAACGCGGACCGGGTCACCGTGGGGATGCCCGGCATGATCCGGCACGGCGTGGTGGTGGCGACGCCGCACTACGTCACCCGGAGCGGCCCGCGCACCAGGGTGGACCCGGAGCTGGTCGAGGCGTGGCGCGGGTTCGACGCGCGGACCGCCCTGGCGGAGGCGTTCGGGCTGCCCACGCTGGTGCTCAACGACGCCGAGGTGCACGGCGCCGGGGTGGTCGCCGGCACCGGCTGCGAGCTGGTGCTGACCCTCGGCACCGGGCTGGGCTGCGCGCTGTTCGACGGCGGCGGGCTGGCGCCGCACCTGGAGATGTCGCAGGCCCCGGTGCGCTGGGGGATGTCCTACGACACGTACATCGGGGAGCACGAGCGCCGCCGGCTCGGTGACGCGCTCTGGTCCCGCCGGGTCCGTAACGTGATCGAGGGGCTGCGGCCGGTCTTCCTGTGGGACCGGGTCTATCTCGGTGGCGGCAACTCCCGGCTGATCACGCCGGCCCAGCTCGCCCGGATGGGGGACGACGTGGTGGTGGTGCCGAACACGGCCGGCATCGTCGGCGGGGTACGCGCCTGGACGCTGGGGCAGCGATGACGCCGGCGGCTCTGCTCCTGGACTTCGGCGGGGTGCTGGCCGACTCGCCGCCGCGGGCCCGGACGGCCTCGCCCGAGCTGGTGCTCCGGGTCTACAACCTGATCCACGGCGCGCTCTCGCCCGGCGAGATCCTGCAGTCGCTGACCGACGCGGGCATCGAGTACGCCCGCTGGCGCGACGAGGACTCCCCGGACGAGCTGCCGCAGGCCGAGGTCTGGGAGCGTTTCGTGATCCCGGGCTGGCCGCCGGCCGCGCAGGTACGGGTCCGCACCGCGATCGCCAAGCTCAGCTACGACTGGGCCTGGCGCAGCGGCTGGGCGGTGCGGCCCGGCATTCCGGAGGCGCTGGCCGCCTACGCCGCGGCGGACGTCCCGCTGGCCGTGGTCAGCAACACGCTGAGCGGCGCCGCGCACCGGGACTACCTGGCCCAGGCAGGCCTGGGCCACTACTTCGCGGTGCAGATCTACAGCGACGAGGCGGGCGTGCGCAAGCCCAACCCGCAGATGATCTGGAACGCCACCGACGTGCTCAAGGTGCCGCCGGCGGCGTGCTGGTTCGTCGGTGACAGCCGGCGGCGGGACGTGGCCTGTGCCCGCCGCGCCGACGTGGCCAGGGCGATCCTGATGCCGTCCGCCCGCAGGGACCCGGACGATCCGCTGCTCAGCCCGGAGCCGGACGTGATCGTCAAGGACGGCTTCGGGCTGATCGAGCTTTTGTCCGAAAACTTAAAATAAGGCACAAAAAATTAGGACAAAACCTGCCAGACCGACGTACGGCGAATCGTGCAGCTCTCCAGCGCCTCGATCACCGGCACGTCATAGGTCGCCCGCTTGACCATCCCGGCCGGCAGATAGGCCCGCCCCGGGTCACCGACCAGGACGAGCGACCCCCGCCCGGCGGCCCGCCGCAGGAACGGCAGCACCCGCCCGGCCATCTCCCGGCTGTAGAAGACGTCGCCGGCCAGGACCACGCCGTACTTCTCGTCGGTGTCCAGCAGGTCGCCCTCGATCGTCTGGACCGCCACCCGGTTGTCCTCGGCGTTGGCCGCGGCGGCGGCCAGCGACAGCGGGTCGATGTCGTTCGCGATCACCGGGGCCGCCCCGGCCCGCGCCGCCGCGACCGCGACCAGGCCGGAGCCGGTCGCCAGGTCCAGCACGCTGCGCCCGGCGACCAGGTCCGGATCGTCCAGGATGTGCCGGGCCAGCGCCTGCCCGCCGGCCCAGGCGAACGCCCAGAACGGCGGCGGCTGCTCGGCGCCGCCCGCCTCGGTCGCCTCCCAGAGCGCGATCGGCTCCTCGGCCTGCCGAAGGGCGATCTCCGGGACGAACGGGACCGGGGCGAGAACGGTGTGGGCGCGTACGAAATCGAGGAGCACCCGACGATTGTCCCCTTTCCCTCAGATCGGTGATCTACCAGCCGAAGAGTCCGTTGAAAGAACCTGAGTCGGGAGGGTGACGGGGATGCCGACGCGATGGCCGGCCGCCCTCTTCGGCGCCTGGATCGTGATCCTCGGCGTCGTCTACGCCGTCGTCCCGGCCGTGCAGGGCTGGCTGATCCTGGCCGGTGGCCTGTCCGCGGCCGTCGGCGTGCTGGTCGGCACGTACCGCAGTCAGCCGGACGACCGGCTGCCCTGGTGGCTGCTCTCCGGCGGGGCCGCGCTCTCCGGGCTGGGCGCCGCGATCGGCAACGCCCCGTCCTTCCTCACCAACTGGCTGCTCTGGCTGGCGCCGGTCGGCACCGGCCTGCTGCTGGCCTCGTACCCGGTGCTGGCGTTCGCGCTGGCCGGGTTCGTGCGGCGCCGGACCGGCTCGGCCCGGGACGTGCCGGGCCTGCTCGACGCGCTCATCGTCACCTCCGGGGTGGCGCTGCTGATCTGGACGTTCGTGGTCGGGCCGCGGATGTCCGACATCACCGTCGGCGGGATGGAACAGCTGCTGCCGGTCGCCGACCTGCTCTGCCTGGGCCTGCTGATCCGGCTCGCGGTGGTGCCGGGCCGGCTGGTCGCCTCCGGGTACTGGCTGGGCGCGGGCACCGGCGCGATGCTGATCGCGGACGTGGTGCGGGAGTCGGCGTACGGGCAACTGGCCCTCTACGCGACCGCGGCGATGGCCGCCCTGATCCCGTCGATGGCCGAGCTGACCCGCCAGGCCGCCGCCCCGGCCGCGGAGACCAGTCGCGGCCGGCTGGCCCTGCTGGCGGTCGCCGCGCTGGCCGCGCCGACCGTGCTGATGGTCAAGATGTTCCAGGACGGCCAGGTGGCCGGCCTGTTCCTGGTGGCGCTGCTCAGCCTGCTGATGCTGATGCTGGTGCTGGCCCGGATGTCCGGGATCATGACCAGCCACCGGCAGGCGATGGCCCGCGAGCGCGCGCTGCGCGAGGCGTCCGCGGCGCTGGTCTCGGCGGCCGACGCCGAGGCGGTCGGGCTGGCGGTCCGCACCACGGTCGCCCAGCTGCTGCCCGGCGACGTGCCGCACGGCGTGGTGCTGGCGATCAGCATCGCCCAGGTCGAGCCGTCCTCGCCGGAGGCCGCCGCGCAGGCCGCGGTCGACCGGGCCACCGGCACCGCGGCCCGGCTGGTGCACACCCGGGACGTGGACTGGGCGGTCTCGGTCCGGCTCACCCAGTTCGCCGAGACGCTGCGCTGCCCGATGGTGCTGCAGGACCGGCCGCACGGCGACTCGCTGGTCGGGGTGCTGCACGTGGGCGCGCCCGGCTGGGCGCTGCGCGAGTTGCTGCGCTCGGTGGAGGTGCTGGCCGGGCAGGTGGCGCTGGCCCTGGAACGGATCGCGCTCAGTCACGAGGTGGCCCAGCGCAACAGCGAGGCGTACTTCCGGACCCTGATCCGGAACACCGCCGACGTGATCACCATCCTGGACGGGGACGACCGGATCCGGTACGCCAGCCCGTCCGCCCTCGGGGTCTTCGGCGCCGACCCGACCGGGGTGCGGCTGCCCGACGTGATGCACCCGGGGGACCGGAACCGGCTGGCCGCCCTGCTGGCCGGGGTGCGCGGCGGCGCGGACGACCCGGAGCAGCTGGACTTCCGGGCGCTGAACGCCCGCGGCACCGAGCTGCTGCTCGAACTGCACTGCCGCGACCTGCGCGCCGACCCCAGTGTGGCCGGCCTGGTCATCACCATGCGGGACGTCACCGAGCAGCGCAAACTCGAGCAGGAGCTGACCTACCGGGCGTTCCACGACGCGATGACCGGGCTGGCCAACCGGGTGCTCTTCACCGACCGGCTCAAGCACGCGCTGGCCCGCAGCGCCCGGGACGGCTCGGTGGTCGGCGTGCTCTTCATCGACCTGGACGACTTCAAGATCGTCAACGACACGCTCGGGCACGCGATCGGCGACCAGCTGCTGATCGAGGTGGCCCACCGGATCGCCGGCTCGCTGCGGGCCGACGACACCGCCGCCCGGCTCGGCGGCGACGAGTTCGCCGCCCTGGTCGAGAACGTCAACGATCCGGGCGCGGTGGAGGAGACCGCGAACCGGATCCTGGCCGCGCTCGCCACCGCGATCCCCACCGACGCCAAGCCGCTGCACGCGATGACCAGCATCGGCATCACCACCACCCTGGAGGGCAACGACTCGGACGAGCTGCTGCGCCAGGCCGACCTCGCCCTCTACGTGGCCAAGGGGGCCGGCAAGAACCAGTGGCGGCGCTACCAGCGGCACCTGCACGCCGAGATGGTGGAACGGCTGGAACTGCGCTCGGCCCTCGACCACGCGGTCAACGAGGGGCACTTCCTGCTGCACTACCAGCCGATCGTGGACCTGATCGACGGCCGGGCGGCCGGCTTCGAGGCGCTGGTCCGCTGGGCCCACCCGAACCGCGGCGTGATCACCCCGGACCAGTTCATCGAGGTCGCCGAGGAGAGCGGCCTGATCGTGCCGATGGGCCGCTGGGTGCTGGAGGAGGCGCTGCGCACGGTCTCCGAGTGGCGGCGGATCCTGCCGGCCGGCAGCGCGCCCTACGTCAGCGTCAACGTGTCGGTGCGGCAGTTCCGCGAGGCCGGCTTCGTCGACCAGGTCCGCAACGCGCTGCAGCACACCGGCGTACCCCCGGAGTCGTTGATGTTGGAGATCACCGAGACGTTGCTGATGAAGGACGACGAGCAGCGGATCTGGGCCGACCTCGGGGTGCTCCGCGAGATGGGCATCCGGATCGCCATCGACGACTTCGGGACGGGCTACTCGTCGCTCGGCTACCTGCGGCAACACCCGATCGACATCGTGAAGATCGACAAGACCTTCATCGACGACATGGTGACCAGTCCGCAGCTGGTCGGCGGGATCGTGAGCCTGGCCCGGTCGCTGCAGCTCGTCGTGGTCGCCGAGGGGATCGAGGACATGGCCCATCGCGACCTGCTGATCCAGATGGGCTGCCCGCTCGGCCAGGGCTTCCTGTTCTCCAGCCCGCTCGGCCCGACCGAGGTGCTGGCCTGGATGACCAGCTCCGCCGGCGTCGCGGTCTAGATCAACCCCAATCCAGATCAACACCATTGCGCCGTACGGCGTCAGTACGGGTTACCGCTTCCCGGCAGTCGGCCCCGCAACAGGCCGCCGAGCCGCCCCGGTCGCGTGTTCCCGGGGTCCAGCGGCGGTGACTCCGGCCGCCCGGCCCGATCCGCCAGCCCGTCCACGACCTCGCGCAACGCCTCCACCGCGGTCCGCTCCGGCCGCCACCCGAGCTCGTCCCGGGCCCGGTCACATGACATCAGCGGAGCCTTGAGCGCCAGTTTCACCCAGCCCCGGTCCACCGGTTGCAGCCGCAGCCACCAGCTCAGCGACGCCGCCCCTTCCAGCGCGAACCCGGGCACCGGCAGCGGCAGCCCGTGGAACACCCGGGCCAGCACCATCGGGTCGAGCACCGGCCCGGCCGCGACGTTGAACGCCCCGCGCACGTCGGCCCGCAGCACCCGCAGGTACGCGTCGGCCACGTCGTCGGCGTGCACCGCCTGCATCCGCAGCCCCGGATTCGCCGGCAGCAGCGGCACCCAGCCGAACCGCAGCAGCCGCGCCGGCAGCAGCGGGCCGGCGAAGTACCGCCCGATCTCGGTGCCCGCGTCCCGCTGGAAGATCAACCCCGGGCGCAGCCGCACCACCCGCAGCGTCGGATGATCCGACTCGATCTCGTCGAGCATCCCCTCGACCAGCGCCTTGTGCCGGCTGTAGGACGACTCCGCGACCCCGGTCCGCTGCCAGGACTCCTTGACGAACGCCCACTTCGGGCCGGGCGCGTACACCCCGACCGAGGACGCCTGCACCAGCGTGTCCACCCCGGCCCGCAGCGCCGCCCGGAACACCGAGCGGCTGCCCAGCACGTTCGTCCGGTACAGCTGCCGGGAGTCGTGGCTGGGCTGGATCTGCCAGGCCAGGTTCACCACCGCGGCGGCGCCCTCGAAGATCTGGGTGAGCCGGTCGGTGGCGTCGTCCCGGCCGACGTCGACCGGGTGCCACTCCATGTCGGCGTACGGTCCGCTGTCCGCGGGAATCCGCCGGGCGACCCCGATCGCCTCGACGTCCGGTTCGGCACGGAGGCGGCGGAGCAGCGCGGTGCCGGCGTTGCCGGTCGCGCCCACGATGACGACACGCATACCGGAGCGGTACCCGCCGGGTCGCGTTCAAATCGGATTCGGGGCGGCAATCCCCGGCGCTCCCGTTCCGGCCTGTCCGTTTCCGCCCCTCGGCAACGGTTCACAGGTTTCCGCGTTCCGGCGTCCCGCGGCCCGGCCGGTTTCCGCGTTGTGCCCTTCTTCCGGGCTGCTGGTTTCCGCGTTCTGGGCCGCTGGTTTCCACGTTCCGGGCGGCGTTCCGGGTCGGCGGTTTTCGTTCGCGTCAGTTGTTGCCGCAACGAAAGGTCGGCCCGGTACCGGCCCGGCGTCACCGTTTCCGGCCCGCTCCGGGCCGCTTTCCCGCAAGGTCCACCCGATTTTCGGTACGACCCGGGCCCGGCCCCGTCCGTCCATTCCGCGAACGGGCAAGTCAGGGCGTTGGTCATCCGCGCCGATGCGCCGGGAATCCGGAACCGTTGCCGGCACTCGGCCGCCCGGCGGAGCACCGCGCCGGTCATTCCGTGCCGGTCATTCCCAGGGGGCGGAACGCGGACGTCGAATCACCTGGCCGAACCCCGTCTTTGCCGATCTTGACGGCCGGTCTCTTCCGCGCGTGATCGGCGAAAATCGCCCCCGGCCGGCCGGCCGGAACGCCCGGATTGACTCGGATCATCGCCGGAACCGTCCGCTCGCGTCCGCACTCCGCCGTTCCGCGACGCGGCCCTTAATGCCGTTCCGGCCCGGCGCCGCCCGTCCGGATCGAATGCTCCGGGCCGCGCCCGGCATCCTTGCGACCGCACCCGACCCGGCCGTGACCCGGCAGTTTCCGGCTTCTGGCCCGGCCGTGACCAGGTCTTTCCCGGATTCTGATCCGGCCGCGACCAGGTCTTTCCGACGAAAACGGCGCCACCGGGAGACCCGGTGACGCCGTTTACAACGGACGGTCCGACTAGCGCTTGGCGTGGTACGCCTCGACGACGTTGCTCGGGATCCGGCCACGCTCGGAAACGGGGTAACCGTTCTTGTTGGCCCACTCGCGAATGGCCTGATTCTGGTCGCGGCTGGACCGGCTGGTCGCGGCCGGCGTGGTCCGCCGGGCAACCGCCGGAGTGGCGCCGGAACGGCCGAGCCGGGTGGCCGAGGAGAGGAACGGTTCCAGGGCCTTGCGCAGCTTGCCGGCGTTCTTCTCGGACAGGTCGATCGTGTAGTTCACGCCGTCGAGTCCGAATTCGACGGTGCGGTCGGCCTCACCGCCGTCGAGGTCGTCGGTCAGAAGGGTAATTATCTGCTTGGCCATGTTGTGTTCGCTCCTACAGCGATGTCATTCGGGTGACGGCTGTACGCGAGCGATGGGGGTGCCGCGATTAGTCGTCGTCGCATTCATTGTGTCGCGCACATGGTGGCTATTGCAAATTGCGCACTTGGCATGTCGCAATTCCGCTGCGCATCCGTCCGGCAGCGGAGGGTGGTCACCCCAGGTCGGAAACGTTCGCCGGAGCCTCTTTTCGAACCTGTGAATGTGCGGTAGCGTCGCAGCTGGGAGCGCTCCCAGGCGCTCAGGAGGGTTCGATGAGGCGTGCTGCCCGGCTTCCGGCCTGGACCGCCCTGACCGCTTTCGCGATCGCCACGGCGGGCGTCACCACGCGCCCGGCTCCCAAAGAAAATTTTCCGGCACCCGTACCACCCGCGGCCGAGGCTACCCACCACCCGGGTTGCCCGCCGCCCCGTTCCCGAGCCGCCTCGTAGCCGATTCTCCGGCGCCGGGGCGGCTCGTCCAATCGAAGTCCCAGCCCGAGTCCCAGCCCGAGTCCCCGCCCGAGTGCTAAGCCGAGTCCCAGCCCGAGTGCTAAGCCGAGTCCCGAGCCGGGGCCCGGGCGGGTCAGAGCAGGAGGCCGCCGGTGGCGCGGATGTTCTGGCCGGTCACCCAGCCGGCATCCGGCCCGGCGAGAAATGCCACCACCGCCGCCACGTCGTCGGGCTGCCCGAGCCGGCCGAGCGCGGTGAACGCGACCGACGCCTCGATCCCCTCCGCGGTGTTGACCCCGCGCAGCATGTCGGTGTCGGTCGCCCCCGGCGACACCGTGTTGACCGTGATGCCCCGAGGCCCGAACTCCTTCGAGGCCACCGCCGTGACCTGCTCCAGCGCCGCCTTGCTGGCGCAGTAGAGCACCATCCCGGGCCCGGCCACGACCGTGTTCAGCGTCGACAGGTTGACGATCCGCCCACCGTCGCGCAGCAACGGGCCGGCCGCCCGGATCGCGAGCAGCGGAAACTTCGTGTTGATCGTCAGCACCCGGTCGAAATGCTCCGGGGTGACCTCGCTGATCAGCGTGTGATCGGCCACCGCCGCGTTGTTCACCAGAATGTCCAGCCCGTCCGCGACCGGCTCGAACACCGCCGGCAGCGTCCCCGGATCCGCCTGATCGCACCGCACCGCCACGGCGCCGCCACCGACCTCGGCGACCAGGGCGTCCGCGCTCACCCGGTCGTCCCGATAGGTGAACACGACCCGCGCGCCCTCCGCGGCGAGCCGCCGCACGATCGCCCGCCCGATTCCCCGGGATCCTCCGGTCACCACCGCTGTCTTCCCCGCCAGCCTCATACCGAGGACGCTAGCCGGATCCGCACGCATCGTCTCGGGTGAATGCACGCCTCGCCCGGCCGCGGTCACACAAAGCCAAGCCGGCCACGGCTGCACAAAGCCCTGCCGGTCACGGCTGCACAAAGCCCTGCCGGTCACGGCTGCACAAAGCCCTGCCGGTCACGGCTGCACAAAGCCCTGCCGGTCACGGCTGCACAAAGCCCTGCCGGTCACGGCTGCACAAAGCCCCGGCTGTCGGGTTCGGTCGAGGCCGGGCTGGGTTTCGGCGGGCCATCGCCGTACCCAATCGGCCTTTGCCCGGGGTGACCGCCCGCAATGCTTGCCGGAAGCAGGCCACCTGGACCACCGCCCTGGTGGAATGCGGCTCGCCGCCCGCAGCGGCGAAGCCCGCGAAGGCGAAGCCCGCGAAGGCGAAGCCCGCGAAGGCGAAGCCCGCGAAAGCGAAGCCCGCGAAAGCGAAGCTTGCGGAAAGGCGCGGAAAGCGGAAGGCGGAGGGCGCGGAGCGGTGAGGGCGCGGAAAGGTGGAGGTCAGTGGGGGCGGAGCGCGGCCGGGGCGTGCGCCGGGACCGCGGGGGAGTCCGGCGCCACCGGCTCGACCCGCGCATAGGCCTCGCCGAGCGCCGGCCGCCCGTCCGGCCCGCCCTTGTTGGGCCACAGCGACATGGCCCGCTCCGCCATCGCGGTGATCGTCAGCGACGGGTTGACCCCGAGGTTCGCCGGCACCGCCGACCCGTCGACCACGTGCAGCCCCGGATATCCGAAGACCCGGTGGTACGGATCGATCACCCCGGTCTCCGCGGACGCCCCGATCGTCGCCCCGCCGAGGATGTGCGCGGTCATCGGGATGTTGAACACGTCGCCGACCGTGCCACCGGGGAAGCCGTCGATCCGCTTCGCGATCCGGCGAACCGCTTCGTGGCCCACCGGAATCCAGGTCGGGTTCGGGTCGCCGTGCCCGGGCAGCGTCGTCAGCCGGCCGCGGCGGGTCCGCCGTACCGTGAGGGAATTGTCCAGAGTCTGCATCACGAGCGCGATGATCGTCCGCTCGCTCCACCTCCGGACCGAGAGCGAGTACGCCAGTACGAGCGGCTGCCGCACGCAGTTGAGCAGGAACTTCAGCGGCCGGGGCAGCCGTCCGCCGCCGTCCACGAGCAGCGTCGAGAGCAGCCCCATCGCGTTGCTGCCGGGCCCGTAGCGGACCGGTTCGATGTGCGTGGTCGGGTCCGGATGGAACGACGAGGTGATCGCCACGCCCTTGCTGAACGGCTCGGCCGGCACCTTCTTGGTCTCCGCGCCGAGCAAGGCTTCGGAGTTCGTCCTGGTCAGCGCGCCGAGCCGGGCGGAGAGCCGGGGCAGCACGCCGGTGTCGCGCATGGCGTGCAGGAGGCGCTGGGTGCCGAGCGCGCCGGCCGAGAGGATGACCTGGCCGGCGGTGTACGTGCCGTCCCGGGTCTCGATCCGCCAGCGCTCGCCGTCCGGCCGGATCGCGGTGACCTCGGTGTCCGGGTGGACCGTGGCGCCCTTGGACTCGGCGAGGTAGAGGTAGTTCACGTCGAGCCGGTTCTTCGCGCCGATCTTGCAGCCGATCATGCAGTTGCCGCATTCGACGCAGCCGGTGCGGTCCGGCCCGGCGCCGCCGAAGTAGGGATCCGGAACGGTCTTGCCCGGTTCCCCGAAGAAGACCCCGACCGGCGTACGGCGGAACGTGTGCCCCACCCCCATGTCCTCGGCCACCTGCTTGATCACCACATCGGACGGCGTCATCGTCGGCTGCTCGGTCACGCCGAGCATCCGGGACGCCTGGTCGTAGTGCGGCGCGAGCTCGCCGGCCCAGTCGGTGATGCCGGCCCAGTGCGGGTCGGCGAAGAACGGCGCGGGCGGCTGGTAGAGCGTGTTGGCGTAGACCAGCGAGCCGCCGCCGACCCTGGCCGCGGACAGCACCATGATGTCCTTGAGCAGGGTGATCCGCTGGATGCCGCGCATGCCGAGCTTGGGCGCCCAGAGGAAGTTCTTCAGGTCCCAGGACGTCTTCGGCAGCGTCTCGGGGGTGAAGCGACGGCCGGCCTCGAGCACGCCGACCCGGTAGCCCTTCTCGGTCAGGCGCAGTGCGCTGACGCTGCCGCCGAAGCCGCTGCCCACGATCACGATGTCGTAATCCGTCATCGGGTTACCTAAGCATTACTCGCCGGTAACCGCTAGAGGTGGAAATCAGCGCCGGTAGATGGTCATGGAATATCCGACTTGGTCAATTTCGGTGCTGGTGTCAAGCAGTGCCCGGAGTCGGACCGAGGCGAGCGCCACCCGGGAATCGGAGACCACGATGATCCCGTGGACCTGATCGGGCGGGACGCTGTAGGGGTCCGCGCCCCTGATCCCGTAATAGGCCGGCACGCCGCTGCCCTTGTAGATCAGCCAGAGCTTCTCGCCCGGGTAGTCGGCCCGCAGCTTCTGATCGAGCCGGGCCAGGTCCTGTCCCCAGTCGACGTTCGAGTCGTGCAGGTTGCGGTGCGTGTTCGCGGTCCCGCCGAAGGCCTCGTTCGAGTACGGCAGGTAGTACGGGAACGTCCGCAGCGAGCTGACCGCCACGAACAGGACCAGCAGCGCGGTCGTCACCTGGACCCAGCGCACCCGGATCAGCGCGACCGTCCCGGCGGCGACGGCGAGGAACATCGGCAGGAAGATCGCGTACCGGCTGCCGTAGTCACGGGACCCCGTCATCGCGACGACCAGCAGCAGCGCGGAGACGGGCAGCAGGTAGAGCGCGGCCGCCCGCAGCCGCGGGATGAAGATCATGGTGAGCGCGCCGGCGGCCCACAGCGCGAGCATCCCCAGCGGCGTCTTGATCAGCACCGCGGCCGGCAGGTAGAACCACAGGTTGCCCTTGTAGGCGTGGCCCAGCAGGAAGCCGTTGTAGGTGCGCAGTTCCAGCTTGAACTGCAGCAACATGCCGTCCCGGTACGCCTGTGGGAACGGCAGCCAGTCGACGGCGAGCCCCTTGAGCCCGCCCGGTTTCGGCAGGTTCGGCGGCGTCGTCCAGCGCAGATGCGGATCCACGATCAGGTAGACGACCCACACCACCGCGACGGCGATGATCCCCACCCCGAGGGCGGCGCCGGCACTCGCAAGAAGGCGCCGTCGCATCGACAAAACCGGCATTTCGCCGGCAAGATCAGGTGGCTGAGCCGGGCGGGCACGTTGCGTCTGCCACATGGACCAGGCCGCCAAAAGAACCAGCAGGGGTACGGCCGGAAGCGCGCTCGCCCGGGTCGCCAGCGCCGCCCCGAGCGCCGCCCCGGCCAGCGGCAGGTAGAGATACGGCCGGGTCCGACCCCGCCACGCGCACCAGAACGCGGTCAGCAGCATCCCGGCCGCCGGCACGTCCAGCGTCGCCAGCGACCCGTGCGCGATCACGTCCGGGGAGAACGCGTAGAGCGCCAGCGCGACCAGCCCGCCCACCGCCCCGGCCACGTCCCGCGCGAACGCCAGCACCACCAGCCCGAACAACAGCGTCAGCAGGATCATCGGCAGCCGGGCGGCGAACAGCAGCCGGCCCGGGTTGTTCCCGCTCTCGTAGAGCAGGTTCCGCCCGAGCGCCGACTGGCTCCCCGGGTACGCCGGGTCCAACTCGTGCGCGCCGCCGAACGCCAGCCCGGTCGCCATGATCAGCTTGCCGAGCGGCGGGTGCTCGTAGTTGTACCGCAGGCTGTGCTGCTGGGTGTAGACCTCGGCGGTGGCCAGGTAGACCGGCTCGTCGATGGTCGGCGTCTGCTGCATCGCCGTGGTCACCATGGCGAACGCCATCTGCCCGAGCATCGCGACGACAGCGAGCAGGTACAACAGGCGTCGTCGCGGCATCGGGCAAAGATAGCCGGAAGGATCAGCCGGTGTACTCGCCCGGTGGGGTGGCGTCCGGGTCGGCGTGCTTGGCCACCTCGGCGGCCCGCAGCTCGACCCGGCGGATCTTGCCGGAGATCGTCTTGGGCAGCTCGGCGAATTCCAGGCGGCGGATCCGGGCGTACGGCGGCATGTGCTCCCGCGCGTGCGCGAAGATCGCCGCCGCGGTCTCCCCGTCGGCCGCCCACCCCTGGGCCAGCAGCACGTACGCCTTCGGCACGGCCAGCCGGACCGGGTCGGGCGACGGCACCACCGCGGCCTCCACCACCGCGTCGTGCTCGATCAGCACGCTCTCCAGCTCGAACGGCGAGATCCGGTAGTCGGACGCCTTGAACACGTCGTCGGTCCGCCCGACGTACGTGATGTAGCCGTCGGCGTCCCGCGAGGCTACGTCCCCGGTGTGGTAGTACCCGTCGACCATCCGCTCGGCGGTCAGCTCCGGGTCGCCGTGGTAGCCGACCATCAGCCCGACCGGCCGCGGCTCCATGGCGACGCAGATCTCGCCCTCCTCGGCCGGCTCGCCGGTGATCGGGTCGAGCAGCGCGATGGTGAACCCGGGAACCGGCCGCCCCATCGAGCCCGACTTGACCGGCTGCCCGGGGGAGTTGGCGATCTGCACGGACGTCTCGGTCTGCCCGAACCCGTCCCGGATCGTCACCCCCCACTTCGCCGCGACCTGCTCGATCACCTCGGGGTTGAGCGGCTCCCCGGCGCCGACCGCGACCCGGGGCGGCGTCTTCAGCTCGGTCAGGTCGGCCTGGATCAGCATCCGCCAGACGGTCGGCGGCGCGCAGAAGCTGGTCACCCCGCAGCGCTGCATCTCGGCCATCAGCCGGCCGGCGTCGAACCGGGTGTAGTTGTAGATGAACACGCAGGCCTGCGCGTTCCACGGGGCGAAGACGTTGCTCCAGGCGTGCTTGGCCCAGCCCGGCGAGGAGATGTTCAGGTGTACGTCGCCGGGTTGCAGGCCGATCCAGTACATCGTCGAGAGATGGCCCACCGGGTACGACACGTGGGTGTGCTCGACCAGCTTGGGCTGCGCCGTGGTGCCCGAGGTGAAGTAGAGCAGCAGCGTCTCGTCGGCCCGGGTCGGCCCGTCCGGCCGGAACTCGGGGCTCGCCTCGTACGCCGAATGGAAGTTTTTCCAGCCCTCGGCGGGACCGACCGCGATCCGGGTGACCGCCGGATCGACCTCGTCGAACTTGCCGGCCGCCGCACCCGTCGCGATCACGTGCCGGGCGCCGCCGCGGGCCACCCGGGCGGCCGCGTCGGCCGGGCCGAGCAGCGGGGTGGCCGGGATCAGCACCGCGCCCAGCTTGATCCCGGCGAGCACGGTGTCCCAGAGCTCGACCTGGTTGCCGAGCATCACCACGATCCGGTCGCCGCGGCGCACGCCCTGCCCACGCAGCCAGTTGGCCACCCGGTTCGATCGCTCGGCCATCTCGGCGAAGGAGAGGCGCTGCTCGCGCCCGTCCTCCTCGACGATCCAGAGCGCGGGGGCGTCGTTGCCGGCGGCGATCACGTCGAACCAGTCCAGCGCCCAGTTGAACTCGTCGAGCTCGGGCCAGGCGAAATTCTCGTACGCGACGGGGTAGTCCTCGCGATGAGCGAGCAGGAAGTCTCGTGCCTGCCGGAACGCGTCAGCCATGGGAGTCAGTCTGCTCCGCGCGGCCGGAGGTCGCCAGCGGGTCGCTCAGACTCCGCCGGCGACGTACTGGTCGTGCTGCTCCCGGGCCGCCGCGAGCCGCGCCGGGTGCCGCTTCGTCGCCTGGTACAGCCGGATGATCACGATGAGCTCGAAGAGCAGCATCAACGCGCCGGACAGGATCGTGACCGGGAAGATCAGGCCGGTCAGCGGGCCGAGGATGTAGACGAACATCTCGTACTCGATGCCGCTGAACAGGTGGGTGCGGATCCGGTTGCGCTTGAGCCAGGCGCCGACCCTGCCCTTGGCCGACCGGGGCAGCTCGTCGCCGGGCTCGGCCATGTCCCGCGCCGGGGCCGGGTGCTGCTCGACCGGGGACCGTAGTGCGTCGATCTCGTCGGTCATCCCGCGGCGGACCTTGGCGACCTGGCTGCCGTTGAGGTAGCGGATCAGATCCAGGAAGATCGCGACACCCATCAACCAGAGGTACGCGTCGTCGTGGTGCCGGGCGTACTGCCCGCCGAACAGGGTCAGCGCGCAGAAGAAGACCCGGACCCGGTCGAGCACGAAGTCCAGCCACTGGCCGAAGACCGTGCCGGTCCCGTTCAGCCGGGCGATCTTGCCGTCCATGCAGTCGACCACGAAGCTCAGGTGGAACAGCACCGCCCCGATGATCAGCGACCGCGGGGAGCCCTCGGCGAAGCCGACCATCGCCCCGGCGCCGATCACGGTGGCGATCAGGGTCAGCACGTTCGGCGTGATCCAGCGGTACGGCGCGACCAGCCGGACCAGGCGGGATGCCAGCGGGTCGACCAGCAGGACGGTCCACCAGGCGTCGATCGGCTTGTACGTGCGTTCTCGGATCTCTTCCAGTGACACTCTCACGGGCGGCACCCTAGACCCCAATGTTAGGAAAATGCCCGATTTATCCTGTGTTTCCACTAAGAATCAGCCGTTTTCCTTCAGCCCCAACCGGGCGTGCAGCGCCCGCAGCGGTCGCGGCGCCCACCAGTTCCACCGTCCGGCCAGTCGCATGAACGCCGGCACCAGGATCGGCCGGACCAGCAGCGCGTCCAGGATGATCGCCAGGCTGGCGCAGAGGCCGAAGAACTGGATCAGCGACACGCCCGAGGAGAGCATCGCCAGGAACGACACCGACAGGATGCCGGCCGCCGCGCTGATCACCCGGACGCTCTTCGACATCCCCTCGACCACCGCGGTGTGCAGGTCGGCGCCGTGCTCGCGGCGCTCGATGATCCGGGACAGCACGAACACCTCGTAGTCCATCGACAGCCCGAACGCCACGCAGAACAGCAGCACCGGGATGGCCACCGCGAGCGGCGCCCCGGTCTGCCCGAGCACCGCGGAGAGGTGGCCGTCCTGGAAGATCCAGACCGCCACGCCGAACACCGCGCTCATCGTCAGCGTGTTCAGCAGCAGCGCCTTGATCGGCAGCAGCACGCTGCCGGTCAGCAGGAAGAGCAGCACGAACGTGCTGACCGAGATCAGGATCGCGGCGATCGGCAGTCGTGAGCCGATCGAGCCGGTGATGTCCACCAGCTGCGCGCCCGGCCCGGTGACCAGCACCGGGACCTCGGCCGGGACCGGCACCGAGCGGACCGCGCGGGCCAGGTCGGCGCCCTGGTCGGAGTACGGCTCGACGTCGCTGACCACCGAGAACCAGGTCGCGTCGCCGCCGGTGAAGCGCGGGTCGGGGCGCTTCGGCACGACCACGATCACGCCGTGCTGGTACGTGCCGACCAGGCTGTCCACCCGGGTCACGCCGGGCACGTCGGAGAGCCGCGCGGCGTAGTCGGCGACCCGGATCCGGGCGTCCGTCCCGCTGCCCCAGTGCTCGGCGACCACCACGGTCGCGCCGCTGCCGGTGTCCGCGAACTGGTTGCGCAGCGCGTCCGCCACCACCCGGCTCTCCGCCTCGCGCGGCAGCACCCGGTCGTCGGCCACGCCGAAGCGCACGTGGAAGAAGGGCAAGGCGAGAAAAATCAAGATCAAGATCACCGGCGCGGCCGTACGGATGGGACGCCGCAACACGAAATCAGCGAGCCGCGCCCAGAACGTCGACTCGGCCCGCGGCTTCCACAGCGACCATTTGTCGATCCGGTGCCCGAGCAGCGCCAGCAGCGCCGGCAGCACCAGCATCGCGGCGCCGACCGTGGTCACCACCACGGCGATCCCGGCGAAGGCGAACGAGCGCAGGAAGTACTGCGGGAACACCAGCAGGCTGCACAGCGCCACGGCCACCGTCGCGGCGCTGAACACGATGGTCCGCCCGGCGGTCCGCATGGTGTTGGCGATCGCCGTCTCGGTGTCCGGCGTGCGCGGCCGCTCCTCCCGGTACCGGGAGACGAACAGCAGGCTGTAGTCGACCGCCAGCCCCAGCCCCAGCGCGGTGGCCATGTTGACCGAGAACACCGACACGTCGGTGATCGCGGCCAGCAGCCGCAGCGTGCCGAGCGTGCTGACGATCGAGAAGATGCCGATCAGCAGCGGCGCCCCGGCCGCCCCGACCGTCCCGAAGACCAGCAGCAACAGCACCAGGGTGATCGGGATGGCGATCGACTCGGCGGTGGCCAGGTCCTTGGTGACCTGGTCGTTGATGTCGTTGTTGATCTGGGTGAAGCCGCCGAACTCGACCCGGACCGGCCCGGAGTCCAGGGCGAGCTCGTCGTGCAGCACGGCGACCCGGTCCGCGCTGGTGTCGTCGTCGCCGTCCACGTGGACCAGCACCATGCCCTGGTCGTGCCCCCGGCCGGCGAGCTGCGGCGGCCCGCCGGTCCAGTAGGAGCCGGCCACGGTCACCGCGGGATCCGCGGCCAGCCGCTGGATGACCTTCTGCGCCACGGCCCGGGTGTCCGGGTCGTCGACGCTCCCGCCGGGCTTGGCGATCAGCACCACCAGGTTCGGGTCGGCGGCTCTGAAGTGCTCGGCGATCACCTGCCGGCCGCGTACCGAATCGGAGTCCGGATCGTCGAACCCGCCGGTCTTCAACGCGCTCACCACGTCGCCGCTGAAGGCCACGGCCAGCCCGGCCAGCAGCAGGGCGACGAGCAGGACGAGCTTGGGGTGGCGGGCGGTGAGCCGGACCACCGGCCCGGGGGCGACGTGGACGTCACCCTCGGGCCGGGGGCGGGCCGGTGCGAGAGAGGTCATCTAGGGCGCTGCTTTCAGGCTGGCTGCGGCACGCGGGCCGGATCGAGGAACCGGGCGCACAGGTCCACGGTCGTCTCGATGTCCTCGTTGCTGTGCTCGGCGGTGATGAAGAAGCGCAGGCGGGCCAGCTTCTCCTTGACCGCCGGGTACATGATCGGGTTCGCGCTGACCCCGTTCTTGAGCAACATGTCCGCCAGCTTCAACGCCTTCACCGAGTCACCGGTGATGCACGGGATGACCGGAGTTCCGGAGCTCGGCCCGGTGTCCAGCCCGGCCTGCTTGGCCAGCCGCAGGAACGTCGCGGCCCGGTCGTGCAGCACCTTCAGCCGCTGCGGCTCCTCGCGGAGGATGTGCACGGCGGCCAGCGCGGCGGCCGCGTTCATCGGGCTCATCCCGGCGCTGAAGATGAAGCCGGGCAGCGTGTACCGCAGGTACTCGATCAGCTCGTGCTTCCCGGCGATGTAGCCACCGCAGCTGGCCAGCGACTTGGACAGGGTGCCCATCCAGATGTCCACGTCGCCGCGGTCCACCCCGAAGTGCTCGCCGACGCCGCCACCGCGGGCGCCGAGCACGCCGATGCTGTGCGCCTCGTCGACCATCAGCAGCGCGCCGTGCTTCTTCTTCAGCGCGATCAGGGCCGGCAGGTCACAGATGTCGCCGTCCATGCTGTAGACGCCCTCGACGATGACCAGCACCCGGCGGTAGCGGTCCCGGATCCGGGTCAGCAGCGCGTCCAGCGAGGCCAGGTCCTGGTGCGGGAACGGCTGGCGGTTCGCCCCGGAGAGCCGGCAGCCCTGCAGGATGCTGTCGTGCGCGAGCGCGTCGTGCACGATCAGGTCCTCCGGGCCGACCATGTGCCCGATGATCCCGACGTTCGTCGAGTGCCCGCCGAGCAGCGAGATCGCGTCCTCGGCGCCGACCAGGGCGGCCAGGCTGCGGTCCAGCTCGTCGTGCAGGGCCCGGTTGCCGGAGAGGATCCGGGCGGCCGAGACCGAGGAGCCGTAGCGCTCGACCGCCTCCTTCACCGCGTAGTTGACCATCGGGTGCCCGGACAGGCCCAGGTAGTTGTAGCTGGAGAAGGAGATCAGCTGCCGGCCGTGCACCGAGGTCCGGGCGTTGATCACGCTGTCGTGCACGATGTAGTACGGGTTGGCCACCCCGACCCGCTCCAGGATGTTGCCGCGCGACTCGAACTGGACCAGCTCGGGCAGCTTGGTCACGTCCGCGACCTCGGGCCGGCGGCTGTCGGTCCGCGGGACCAGCGACTGCTCCACCTCGGCGGCCGGGGCCGGCGCGGCGAGCGGGGCCGGCGCGGTGCCGCCCAGGGCCTGCGCCAGCAGCGTGGTCAGCTCCCGCACGGTGGCGATGCCGAACACCTGCTCGGGCGCCAGGTCCAGGTCCGGCCAGCGGCGCTTGGACGCGGCGATCAACTCGGCCGTCATGATCGAGTCGAAGCCGAGGTCGGTCGCGAACGTCTGCTCCGGGCGGACCATGTCGGCCGGGTAGGCGCTGATCTTGCCGACCATCGCGGCGACCTCGGCCACCACCTCGGCGTACAGCTGGTGGTCCGCGGCCCGGGCCGGGGCGGCGACGGGTGCGGCGGCCGGCTTCTGCGCCGGGACCGAGACCCGGGTCGCGGGCGGCGCCGCGATCTCCGGCTTGGCCGGCGCGGGCGGGGTCGCCACGACGGCCGGAAGCGCCGGCGCGGCGGGGCTCACCGGGGCGTCCGGCAGGGCGCCCGGCTCGGCGCCGATGCCCCGAAGGACCGCAAGCTGCTCGCGCATCAGGGAGATGACGTCGTTCACCGGGATCTGCTCTCCGTTCCTGGTTACGGCGGCCGGCAGCGCTTCGCGCTCCGGAGTTACGGGGGGAGGTACGTGACGAGTTTCACTTGTGCGGACAAAACGGGCCGGTGCTGCGCCCGGAGCGGTCCGGCGGATCGAGTAGTGCTGGGTGGCCAGCGGTGACGGCGGCAGCGTGACCAGCGGAACGCCCAGCCCCTCGAAGAGTGGCGTGAGATCCACCGGAGCCCCCGCCACGGCCAGCCGGCCCAGCCCTTCGAGCAGTGCGTAGCCCTCGTCCGGCTCGGCCGGCATCAGGGCGATCGAGTCCATCCCGCGCGCCGACGGCGTCTGCGCGGCCATCCCGAGCAGCGCGTCCCCGGCCGAGACCTGGACCAGGATCTTCGCGCCGGCCGCGACCGCCGCGTCCACCGCGTCCCGGAACAGCACCGGCGCCGAGCCCTGCCGGCTCCACAGCGCGCGCAGCGTCTCCGGGTCGGCCGCGGCCGCCGGGTCCACGCTGGACACGAACGTGCGGATCGGCTTGCGGACCGGCAGCCGGTCCACCTGGGTGGCGACCCGGGTGTCGACCTCGGCCATCAGCGGCGAGTGGAACGCGTGCGACACGCGCAGCGGCACCACCGGCACGTCCCGGTCCCGGCACCGCTCCACCAGCTTGCCGACCGCGGCCTCGTGCCCGCTCGCGACGATCTGGGTGGGGTGGTTGTAACAGCCCGCCCAGACCCCCTCGATACCGGCCCGCAGCTGCTCGAACCCGGCCGCGTCGATCCGGACCGCCGCCATCGTTCCGGCAGCCGGCTCCTTGCCCGAGGTGACCGCGGCGCCCCGCTCGATCAGGAACTCGATGCCGTCGTCCGGGGTCAGCGCCCCGGCCGCGACCGCCGCCGCCAGCTCGCCGACGCTGTGCCCGAGGGTCACCTGCGGGGTCACCCCGAGGTCGGCGAGCAGCTGGGTCATCCCGATCCCGGCGACGCCGAGACCCGGCTGGCAGATCCGGGTGGCGCTGACCTTCTCCTCGTCGCCCGGTCCGGGCGTGTCGCAGAGCAGGTCGGTGACCGGTGCGCCGGTGCGCTCGTCGACCCGGTCGGCGAGCGGCCGGACGTGCTCGGCCAGCGCCGGGAAGCGGGCGACCAGGTCCCGCAGCACGCCGGGGCGCAGCGAGCCCTGGCCCGGGTAGAGGAAGGCCAGCGAGCGCTGTTCCGGGGCGAGCGGGGTGACGCTCGCGTACAGGCCGGCGGCCAGCCGTCCGGTGTGCCCGGCGGCCAGCTCCCGGGACGCCGTCGCGAGTCGCTCGGCCAGCTCGGCCCGGGTCCGGCACATCACCGCGAGCCGGGCGTTGAGCAGGGTGCGGCTGGCGGTCGTGCGGGCCACGGCGGCCGGGGTCAAGGCCGCGTCCGCGGCGATCAAACCCGACAACCTTTCCGCGTACGACGTCAGCAGCTCCCCGTTGTCCGCGGAGATCAGCACCACCCAGGGGCGGTCCGCGTCGTCGCCGTCGTCCTCCGGTTCGGGCGCCTCGCTGAGCACGGCGTGCACGTTCGTACCGCCGAACCCGAACGAGCTGACGCCGGCCCGGCGCCGGTCGTCGGCCGGCTGCGCCCACGGCGTCGGCTCGGTCGCGATCGACAGACCGGACTCCACCAGCGGCAGTTCGGCGTGCGGGTCCATGGTCGCCGGCTGCGGCGGGACCGTGCGGTGGTGCAGGGCGAGCGCGGTCCGCAGCACCCCGGCCGCGCCGGCCGCGGGCAGCGTGTGCCCGATGGTGGCCTTGCCGGACGACAGGTAGCAGGGCCGGTCCGCGGACTTGGCCCGCAGCCGGCGGATCGCCTCGATCTCCACCTTGTCGCCGACCGTGGTGCCGGTGCCGTGCGCCTCCAGGAAGTCGATCGCGCCCGGCTCGACGCGCGCGTCCCGGTAGGCGGCCCGCATGGCCTGCTCCTGGCCCTCCGCCTTCGGGGTCATCGGCCCGGCGCCCTTGCCGTCGTTGGCCGTGCCGATGCCGTTGAGCACCGCGTAGATGCGGTCGCCCGCCTCCAGCGCGTCGTCCAGCGGCCGGAGCACCGCGAGGGATCCGCCCTCGCCGAGCACGAAGCCGTCGGCCCGGTTGTCGAACGGCCGGCACAGCCCGGCCGGCGACAGCGCGCCCACCCGGGAGAAGCCGACCAGCGCGTTCGGGGTGAGGTTGACGAACACCCCGCCGACCAGGGCCGCGCTGCACGAGCCGGTGCGCAGGTGGTTGACCGCCTCGTGCATGGCCACCAGCGCGGACGAGCAGGCGGCGTCCACCGCGAACGACGGGCCGCCCAGGTCGAGCAGCTCGCTGACGGTGGCCGGCGCCATGTTGAGCAGGGAGCCGGCCATCGAGAACGACTGCGGCGGGTCGATCGCCGCCTTCGCCGCCTCGGCGATCGCCGCGAGCAGCTCGGGATCATTGGCATTGGGGGACAGCGACCCGTCCGCCAGCATGCTGGCGGTGAGCCGGGCCCCGACCATGTCCTTGTAGTCGGCCGTGCTCAGGCCGACGAAGACACCGGTGGTCGACCGGTCGAACGGACGCCGCTCCCAGCCCGCGTCCTGAACGGCCTCGCGGGCCAGGTCGACGAGCAGGCGGTGCTGCGGATCCATGGCTTTGGCACGCCGCGGTGGGATGCGGTGGTGCAGGGCGGCGAACTTCTCGACCTCGTCAAGAAAGGCCACCCGGTCGGTGTACGTCGCATGGGTGTCACGGAAGTTCGTGGAATAGAACGTCTCATGATTCCAGCGCCCCGACGGTACGGGCCGGAATTGATGAGCGGCGGCCAGCGAGTTCGCCCAGAACTCGACCACGTCGCGCGCCCCCGGAAAACGGCAGGATAGGCCGACGATGGCAATGTCCAATGATGTTCCCCATGCTTGCGTGCCTGAATGTCCGCCGGAAGACGGCCAGGAAAGCGCAGGACAAGCCGATGGATGTCGTCGGCAGATGCGCTTCCGCAGAGGCTAACGCACGAGAAGCCGAAAGGATGATGGACAACCGGCTCGGCGTTTCACGAGACCTGTTGCGGCTTCCTCGCAAAAGTTAGAACAGCACGGGGTCGAGCCGTGTGATCTACGACTCCGGGTCATCCGTTCGCATTACCCACGTGTCGCGGCTTTCCCGGCTCGCGCGTTGTCCTCCATGCAGGTCAGGGAGGATCTTCGTCACCCGTGAGTGTGTCGATTTGGGAAAAACGCCCGCTTCGCCTAGTTTTGTGCGCCATGAAGCAAACGACCCTCCGATGGCTTGCCGCAGTCGCGGTTCTGGCCGGCCTTGCCGCCTCCAGCCCTGCTCAGGCCGCCCCCACCGCACCGCGTTTCGGTCCCGTCCGGATGAACGCGACCGCCTACTACGGCACGCTCGACGTCATCGCTCGCGAGACGCTCGGGCTCAAGGCCCACTTCACGACGTGGGACGGTCACCCGGTGGCCGGCCTGCCGATCCAGTTCACCACCACCGGTGAGCGCTTCCCGCTCTGCGAGGCGACCACCGACTTCGGTGGCTGGGCCGAGTGCAAGAACGGGCCCGTCCCGCCGCCCGTCTCGCTGGCGAACCTGCTCGTCAACGGGTACGACGCGGTCTGGCTGGGCAACCGGCGGTTCGCTCCGGTGAGCGCGCACAACAACATCGGGATCGGCTGACGCCGTACCCCCGAATTGTTTTCATGAATGCGGCCGTGGGGCGCGCGCCGAGCGCGCCCCCGGGCGGCCTTGTTTTCCGGATTTTGTTTCATGATCTGTCGGCACGCAGTTCCGCGCCGACCTCGTGCAAATGGCTCAGGGCCTGC